>DATLQK010000018.1:0-9133 GCA_035535195.1 Gaiellaceae bacterium
CGCCAGCAGGGCGACGAAGATCGGCATCGAGGCGTTCCCGATCGCGGCGATGCCCGAATCGATCCGCGTCTCGCCCCAGGCGATCAGCCAGAACGGAAGCGCGGTGCTGATGATCCCGAGGACGAAGCCCGCCGTCCCGAACTGGCGGACACAGCCTGCAGCGCCGCGGACACCGCGCTTCGCGATCAGGATGCCGCCCAGGAAGAGGGTCGCGATCAGGCAGCGTCCGAACATCGTCGCGGTCGGCGTCAGGTCCTCGATCGCGAGCTTGATGAACATGAACGAGGAGCCCCAGATCGCCGCGAGGACGAGCAGGACGGTGACGTACCCCCTGGCCACTCCGAGAACCTAGCTGTGTCCGCAGGGGCGACTAGACTCGGGTCCCTGACTCGGGTCGTCGAGCAGCCGCTCCACCACGCCCTCGGCCTCACGGACGGGGAGCTCGACCGTATCTGCGATCTGCTCGAACGCGAGCCGAATCACTTCGAGCTCGCGGTCTTCTCGCTGCTCTGGTCCGAGCACTGCGGCTACAAGCACTCGGCGCTGCTGCTGAAACGCCTCCCGTCGAGCGGTGAGCGCGTGCTCCAGGGACCCGGGGAGAACGCCGGGGTGCTCGACCTGGGCGACGGCCAGGCCGTCGCGTTCAAGGTCGAGAGCCACAACCATCCGTCGGCGGTCGAGCCCTTCCAGGGCGCCGCGACGGGCGTCGGCGGGATCCTCCGCGACGTGATCGCAATGGGCGCGCGGCCGATCGCGCTCCTCGACGGGCTGCGTTTCGCCGAGCCGGGCTGGATGTTCGAGCGGGCAGTCGAGGGGATCGGCCACTACGGGAACTGCGTCGGCGTCCCGACGGTCGGCGGCGAGGCCGTCTTCGACGAGGCCTACGCCGGCAACTGCCTTGTGAACGCGATGTGCGTCGGGCTCCTGCCCGTCCAGCGCATGTTGCGGGCCGGCGCGACCGAGCCGGGCCGGTCGATTCTCCTCTACGGCGCGACCACCGGACGCGACGGCATCGGCGGGGCGTCCGTGCTCGCGAGCCAGGAGCTCGGCGAGGAGGGCTCGGACAAGCGGCCGACGGTGCAGATCGGCGATCCGTTCACGGGAAAGAAGCTGATCGAGGCGAGCCAGGAGCTCGTCGAGCTCGGTCTGGTCGACTCGCTGCAGGACTGCGGCGCCGCGGGCCTTGCCTCGTCGCTCGCGGAGATGGCGCGCGACGGCGCCGGCGTGGACGTCGAGCTCGACCGTGTCCCGCTCCGCGAGGACGACCTCGAGCCTTGGGAGATCATGATCTCCGAGAGCCAGGAGCGGATGGTCTGCGTCACGGACCGGGTGGACGAGGTGGCGGCCGTCTGCCGGAAGTGGGACCTGCATCACGCCGTGATCGGGGAGGTGACGGGCACCGGCGAGCTGCGTGCGTTCCACGACGGCGAGCTCGTCGGGGACATCCCGGCGCGGCTCCTGACGGACGAGTGCCCGCGCTACGCGATGCCAACGCTGCCGAAGGAGACGACGCCGGCGGCGCCGGCGGCCGAGCCGAACCTCCGCAGCCGCCGGTGGATCTACGAGCGCTACGACCAGCTGGTCGGGTCGCGGACGGTCCGCCGGCCGGGGCTCGACGCGGCGGTGCTCCAGCTGCGTCCTGGCTTCCGCGGGCTCGCCGTCTCGCTCGACGGGCCGCCGGTCGGGGAGCGCGACCCGTTCCGCGCCGGCGCGCTGGCGGTCCTCGACGCGGCGCGGAATGTGGCGTGCGTGGGCGGCCAGCCGATCGGGCTCACGGACTGCCTCAATTTCGGCAACCCGGAGAAGCCGGAGATCGCGTGGGAGCTGGTGCAGGCGATCGAGGGCATCGCGCAAGCGGCGGAGGCGCTCGGCATCCCCGTGGTATCGGGGAACGTCTCGCTCTACAACGACACGGACGGCCGCTCGATCCCACCGACCCCGGTAGTCGGCTGTGTCGGCCTCGTCCCCGACGTCCGGCGAGTGCCGCAGCGCTGGCGCCCAGGGGACAAGGTCAGCGTGGTCCGAGGGGCAAGTAACAACTTGTTACTTGCAGCGGAGTGGCTCGCGGCCGAGGCCGAGCTGATCGAGCTCGTCCGGCGCGCAGCTCCAGGGCTTTCGCTCGTGCACGACGTCTCTGACGGCGGGCTCGAGGTAGCCCTTCGGGAGATGGCCGAATGGAGCGGAACGGCAAGTAACAAGTTGTTACTTGCCGAGAACGCAGCGGATCACGACACCGTCCGCTTCGTGCTCGCCGGGCCGGAGGTTCCCGAGTTCGCGGAGGAGGTGGGCACCGTCTAGATGTGCGGCGTGTTCGGGATCCGGGCGCCCGAGCGCGACGTCGCGCGCGTCGCCTACTTCGGACTGTTCGCGCTCCAGCACCGCGGACAGGAATCCGCGGGGATCGCCGTCTCCGACCACGGGCGCCTCACCGTCCTCCGGGACATGGGCCTCGTCGCCCAGGTGTTCTCGGAGCAGACGCTCCACGGGCTCCAGGGTGACGTCGCGATCGGCCACACCCGCTACTCGACGACCGGCTCGACGCACTGGGCGAACGCCCAGCCGCTCGTCCACCACGGCCGCGTCCGGACGGTGGCGCTCGGCCACAACGGCAACCTCACGAACGCCGAGGAGCTCCGTCACGAGCTCGCGGACGAGGGCGTCAAGCTCGCCTCGACCTCGGACTCCGAGCTGATCGCGGCGCTGATCGCGAACGACGACGCGCCGCTCGAGGAGGCCGTCGCGAACACACTCGCGCGCCTCGAAGGCGCGAGCACGGTCGTCGCGCTCGCCGAGGGGAAGCTGCTCGGCTTCCGTGACCCGCACGGGTTCCGGCCGCTCGCCCTCGGCCGGATCGACGGCGACTGGGTCGTCGCCTCCGAGACCTGCGCGCTCGACCTCGTCGGCGCCGAGTACGAGCGCGAGGTGCGGCCGGGCGAACTCGTCGCGATCGACGACGAGGGCCTCCACTCGCACCAGTCGGTGGAGCCGTCGCGGCGGGCGCTCTGCCTGTTCGAGTTCATCTACCTCGCCCGCCCCGACTCCCGGCTCGCCCACGAGGAGATCCACACCGCGCGGGTCCGGATGGGCGAGGCGCTCGCGCGGGAGGCGCCGGTCGAGGCCGACCTGGTGATGCCCGTCCCGGACTCGGGCACGCCGGCGGCGATCGGTTTCGCACGCGAATCAGGCATCCCGTTCAGCGAGGGCCTGATCAAGAACCGCTACGTCGGCCGCACGTTCATCCAGCCCGACCAGGGCCTCCGGGAGCAGGGGATCAAGCTGAAGTTCAACCCGCTGGCCGAGGTGGCCGGCAAGCGGGTCGTCGTCGTCGACGACTCGATCGTCCGCGGGACGACCATGCGGCAGCTCGTCTCAGTGCTCCGCGAGACGGGAGCCACCGAGGTGCACGTCCGCGTCTCCTCGCCGCCGGTCGTCTCCCCGTGCTTCTACGGCATCGACTTCGGCGACGACCGCCAGCTCGTCGCAGCCGGCCAGACCGTCGACGACACACGCGAGCAGATCGGCGCGACCACCCTCGCCCACCTCTCACTCGAAGCGGCGCAGGACGCGACGACGCGGCCGGCTTCGGAGTGCTGCCGCGCCTGCTTCACGCGCGAGTATCCGACCCGCATTCCCGCGGATCGGACACTCGCGAAATTCCGCTTCGAGACCGCGGGCGTCTAGCCGCGACTACTGCTCGAGCACGCGGCTCGCCTTGGCGATCCCGCGCGAGAGGATGTAGGCGATCGTCACCCACTTGAAGAAGTCGAACCACGACGCGGCGTCGAGCACGTCGGAGGCCCACGCGACGATCCAGGCGACGATCAGGACGACCAGGTAGAGCGCGAACTCGGCGTTACCGGGGATCGGCAGCCGCGCGACGTCGACGGTGACTCCCCCGCCGCCGTAGGACCTCGGTTGCGTCCGGGTCGGCTCATCGGGACCGGTGGACATCGTTCTCCTTTCTCTCAGGCTGCTTGGCCGGGAACATGGACGATCTCGAGCTTGAGGCCGTCCGGGTCATAGAAAAACACGGCGTAGTACCCGGGGATGTACCCGTATTCCCGCGGGAGACTCTCGATCTCCGCGCCCTGCTCCTCCAGCCAGTCGGCGCGATCGTCGACGACGGCGCGCGAGTACGCCTCGAACGCGAGGTGGTGGAGGCCGAGCCGGTACCGGTCGACGCCGTCCGGCGTCTCCGACTGCGCCTCGCGGAGCCCGATCGAGCTGCCCGGGCCCCAGAGGTACCAGATCGTCTCGCCGCGCTCGCCCTCCGTCTCCGACAGGCCGTGCCAACCGAGCGCGCCGAGGAGATCCCGATAGAAGGACAGGCTGCGCTCGATCGAGGAGACGACGAGATCGACGTGGTGCACGCCCGAGGACCGCATGTGACGTGCAGCACGATTCAGCCTGCGCCCTCAAGCTCCTTCCCGCGGCCGTAGCGGACGGCCCGCCGCGCGGTGCGCGGGTCGACCCCTTCCTCGAGCAGGCGCTGGCGCAGCTCGCCCTCCGCCGCCAGCTTCAGGAACAGCCAGGCGAGGGCGCCGATCGTGACGAGCGAGCCCTCGACCATCATGATCGTCCCGGCCCAGCCCTGGTCCTCGAGCGCGCTGATCCCCCACCGTCCGCGGTCCTCGTAGAACGGGTAGATCACCGTGCCGGACCAGATGAAGACGTTCCCGAGCACGGTCTCGATCAGGCGGACGGCGAGGACGTAGCCGAACTTCGCGCCGGTGCCAAACCACTCCGGCCCAGGGAGAACCTCGACGACGGCCGCCCACATGATCACGCCGGCGGCGAAGAAGCAGATGTGCTCGAGCGCGTGGATCGCGCCGTGGTGGAGCGCCGCCTCGTAGAAACGCGGCAGGTGCCAGAGGTAGAGGTTCAGCGTCCAGAGCGGAAGCGCCACGAGGGGATGGCCGAGAATCCGGAGCCGCGACACGGGCTCGAGCGCGAGCAGCGGACGGAGGACGGGTCCGGTCAGCCCGACGACGAAGGCCAGCGCGGCCAGGTCGCCGATCACGACGTGCTGGGTCATGTGGACGAGGAAGAGCTCGTCCTCGTACGGCATCAGCGCTCCGCCGCCGAGCAGGAGGAGCGAGAGCGCAAAGGCGGTCTGACGCCACCACGCGACGGGCGTCCCCCGCTGCGAGAGCGTCCAGGCGCGCCGGAAGTACATGGCGCCGAAGACCACGGCCGGCGCGACTTGCAGCAGGATCGTCATTCGTCGCCATTAGAGTGCATTCCGGTTGGAGGGTAGGACGTACGAGGCGGCGGGTGTCTCCCTCGCGGCGGCCGAGTCGGTCGTCGATCGGTTGCGCGCCGCGGTCGAATCCACGGGTGCGCGCGGGTTCGGCGCGTTCGCGGGTCTTCACCCGCTCGACGACGGACGGCTGCTCGCCGCCTCGACCGACGGCGTCGGCACAAAGCTGATCCTTGCCCGGCAGCGGGGTCGGCTGCGGGACTGCGGCGCCGACCTCGCAGCGCACTGCATCAACGACGTGATCACCACCGGTGCCGAGCCGCTGCTGCTCCTCGACTACGTTGCCGCGAACCGGATCGAGCTGGACGAGGTGGCGGAGCTCGTGGAGGGCGCCGCGGGCGTCTGCCGAGAGGCCGGAGTCGCGCTGGTCGGCGGCGAGACGGCCGAGCTGCCGGGGATCTACGCCGACGGCGAGCTCGACTTCGCCGGGACGTGCGTCGGGATCGTCGAGCGCGACCGCCTGATCGACGGCTCTCGGGTCGAGGAGGGCGACGCCGTGGTCGGGTTCCCGTCGGCCGGGCTCCACGCGAACGGCTTCACGCTCGCGCGGCGAGTGCTGGAGAGCGAGGACTACTCCGGCCCCGACTTGCTCGCGCCGACGCGTCTCTATCTGGAGGAGGTGCGCGCGCTGCCTGACCCCCACGCCCTCGCCCACGTCACAGGGGGTGGAATAGAGGGCAACCTGTCGCGAGTGCTCGGCCCGGGGCTGCGGGCCGAGCTCGACTGGGGCACGTGGGACCGCCCGCAGGTCTTCGAGTGGCTCGGGCGCCATGTCGAGGAAGACGAGCTCCGGCGGGTCTTCAACCTCGGGATCGGCTACTGCGCCGTCGTCCCCGACCCCGGCGACGCAACCGTGATCGGCCGGGTCGTCGCCGCGTGATCGGCGTACTCGTGAGCGGCGAGGGGACGAACCTCCAGGCGCTCCTCGACGCCGGCCTCCCCGTGGCTTGCGTTGCATCGAACGTGGCCGGCGCTCCCGCGCTCGAGCGGGCCGAGCGCGCCGGTGTTGCAACACGAGCGTTCCCGCTCGAGGAGTACGAAACGCGGGAGGAGCGCGACGACGCCATGGGGGCGTGGCTGGAAGCCCACCACGTCGACCTCGTCGTCTGCGCCGGCTACATGCACCTGCTCCGCAAGCCGTTCCTCGATCGGTTCGCGGGGCGGATCGTCAACACCCACTCTGCGCCGCTGCCGGACTTTCCCGGCGCGCACCCGATCGAGGATGTACTCGCCGCGGGCGTCGGCGAGACCGCAGCGACGGTGCACTACGTGGACGACGGCGTGGACACGGGCGCCGTGATCGTCGCCGAGCGCGTCCCGGTGCTCGAGGGCGACACGGTCGAGACGCTGCGCGCCCGCGTGCAGGCCGTCGAGCACCGCCTCCTCCCCCGCACGGTCCGGGAGCTCATCAGCTGATCCGCCGCGCCCTGCTTTCGGTCTGGGACAAGGAGGGCCTGGTCGGCTTCGCCGAGGGCCTCCGCGAGCATGGCGTGGAGTTGGTGGCGAGCGGCGGGACGGCGGAGCACCTGCGCGAGCACGGAATCGAGGCGGCACCGGTCGAGGAGCTGACGGAGATCCCCGAGATGCTGGGCGGGCGCGTGAAGACGCTCCATCCGCGCATCCACGCCGCGATCCTCGCGCGGCGCGACCACCCCGACGACCTCGCGGCGCTCGACGAGCACGCGATCGAGCCCTTCGACCTCGTCTGCGTGAGCCTCTATCCGTTCACGCAGATCGCGGGCCGCTACGGGGTGACGGAGGAGGAGGCGGTCGAGATGATCGACATCGGCGGCCCGTCGATGCTTCGCGGCGCCGCGAAGAACTTCGCGCACGTCGTGCCGGTGTGCCGGCCCGAGCGCTACCGGCAGATCCTCGACGAGCTTGACGCCGCCGGCGAGGTCTCGGCGGACACGCGGCGCGAGCTCGCCGCCGAGGCGTTCGCGACCACCGCGGCCTACGAGGCGGCGATCTCGACCTGGTTCCTGGGGCGCACGCCGTTTCCGGAGCGATTCATCCCGACGTTCCGCAAGGTCGACGACCTCTCGTACGGCGAGAACCCCCACCAGCGCGCGGCGTACTACGCCGAGGACGGCGCGCGGCGGCACCTCCTCTCGCGGGTCGAGCAGCTGCACGGCAAGCAGCTGTCCTACAACAACCTGAACGACCTCTCCGCGGCGCGGCGGCTGCTGGGAGAGTTCCAGCTGCCGGCGGCCGTGGTGGTCAAGCACGCACAGCCGTCGGGCGTCGGCGTCGCCGCGTCGATCGACGAGGCGTTCGCAAAAGCGCACGATGCGGATCCCGTGTCGGCCTACGGGATGGTGCTGGCGCTCAACCGGCCGGTGAGCGAGGAGCTGGGGCGGGAGCTCGCGACGAAGTTCGTCGAGGTCGTGATCGCGCCCGACTACGACCAGGCGGGGCTGGGGGCGATGCGCGAGAAGCCGGCGACGCGGATCCTGGCCGACCGGGAGCGCCGCCGAGCGGATCTCGGTGAGCGGGAGTACAAGCGCGTGATCGGCGGCCTGCTCGTCCAGGACGGCGACCGCGAGGTCGACGACCGGAGCGGGATGGAGCTCGTGTGCGGCGAGGGGAGCGAGGAGCTCTGGGGCGACCTCCTCTTCGCCTGGCGCGTGTGCAAGCACGTCGTCTCGAACGCGATCGTGCTCGCCAAGGACCTCCGGACGATCGGGATCGGCGCCGGGCAGACAAGCCGAGTCGACGCCTCGCGAATCGCGATCGAGAAGGCGCGCGAACACGGCCACGACCCCACGGGCTCCGTGCTCGCGTCCGACGCCTTCATCCCCTTCGCCGACGGCGCGGAGGCGGCGCTCGAGGCCGGCGTGACCGCGATCATCCAGCCGGGCGGGGCGAAACGCGACCGGGACGTGATCGACGCGGTGCGGAAGGCAGGCGCGACGATGGTCTTCACCGGCCGCCGCCATTTCCGGCACTAGGCTTTCCCCGATGCCACGGGAGTACCCCACGGCGCTGGAGCTCGTCGGCCACACGCCGATCATCCGGCTCCAGAAGCTCGCGCCGGCGGGCGGCCCCGAGCTCCTCGTCAAGCTCGAGTACCTGAACCCCGGAGGCTCGGTCAAGGACCGCATCGGCCTGCCGCTGATCGAGGCCGCCGAGCGCGACGGACACCTGAAAGCGGGCGGGACGATCGTGGAGCCGACCTCCGGCAACACGGGCGTCGGCCTCGCCATCGCCGCCGCGATCAAGGGCTACCGCTGCATCTTCGTCATGCCGGACAAGATGAGCCAAGAGAAGATCTCGCTCCTGCGCGCCTACGGCGCCGAGGTCGTGATCTGCCCGACCGCCGTCGACGCCGACTCGCCCGAGAGCTACTACTCGGTCTCCGACCGGCTCGCCGAGGAGATCCCGGGCGCGTTCAAGCCCGACCAGTACTCGAACATGGCGAACCCCGACGCCCACTACGAGCAGACGGGCCCGGAGATCTTCGAGCAGACCGGCGCCGAGATCGACGCGTTCGTCGTCTCGGTCGGCACCGGCGGGACGGTCTCGGGCGCCGGCCGCTACTTGAAGGAGCGAAACCCGGAGATGCTGATCGTGGGCGCCGACCCCGAGGGCTCGGTCTACACGGCCGTGGAGGAGACGGACATCCACCCCTACCTCGTCGAGGGGATCGGAAAGGACACCTGGCCGAGGACGATGGCGCGCGACGTCGTCGACGAATGGATCCGCGTCTCCGACCGGGACTCGTTCCTGACCGCGCGACGCCTCGCCCACGAGGAGGGCATCCTCGCCGGGGGCTCCGGCGGCACGTCGGTCTGGGCGGCGCTGGAGATCGCGAAGCGCTTCGGGCCGGGCGGCCGAGTCCTCACGATGATCCCGGACAGCGGCCGTAACTAC
>DATLQK010000019.1:0-15914 GCA_035535195.1 Gaiellaceae bacterium
GCGAGCGGCGAGAAGACGATGCAGCCGAGACCGAGCTCGTCGAGCGTGTCGAGCAGGTCCTCCTCGATCCAGCGGTTCAGCATCGAGTACGACGGCTGGTGGATCACGAACGGCGTCCGCAGCTCGCGGAGGATCGCCGCCGCTTCCGCCGTCTTCGCGGCCGAGTACGACGAGACCCCAACGTAGAGCGCCTTCCCCTGCCGCACCGCGGTGTCGAGCGCCCCCATCGTCTCCTCGAGCGGCGTCTCGGGGTCGAACCGGTGCGAGTAGAAGATATCCACGTAGTCGAGCCCCATCCGGCCGAGGCTCTGGTCGAGGCTCGCGAGCAGGTACTTCCGCGAGCCCCATTCGCCGTAGGGCCCGGGCCACATGTCGTAGCCCGCCTTGCTCGAGATGATCAACTCGTCCCGATGCGGCGCGAGGTCGGCGCGGAAGTGCCGCCCGAAGTTCTCCTCAGCTAAGCCGTACGGTGGCCCATAGTTGTTCGCGAGGTCGAAGTGCGTGATCCCGAGGTCGAAGGCCCGCCTGAGGACCGCGCGCTGCGTCTCGGGCGGCCGGTCGTCGCCGAAGTTCCACCAGAGGCCGAGCGAGATCGCCGGCAGGAGGAGGCCGCTGCGGCCGGAGCGCCGGTACGGCATCCGCTCGTAGCGCTCCTCTGCCGGGACGTACGTCATGCGGCCGAACCGTAGAGCGCTTCGATCGTTTTCGCCTGGCCCACGGCGTCCTCGCGGCCGAGGAGCAGCGGCGAATCGCCGCGGATCGCGCCGCTTACATTGTCGAGCTCCAGGAGGTACGAATCCTCGTCCTCGACCGCGACCTGCTCGACGTCGCCGTCGCGACGGAGCTCGATGCCCGGCTCGGTGACGACGAAGGGGGTAGGAACGAACAGGCTCGCGTCCTCGCCGAGAACCTCGAGCCCCGCGCGGCGCGGGACGACGAACCCGCAGTCGAACTGCGAGACGACGTCCGCGGCGTGGCGCATCGTCCCGGCGAAGACGACGTCGACGCCGCTCGGGCCGACCGACTGCATGCCGGCAAGGCTCTCGGGCTCTCCTGCCAGCAGGCGGATCGCACTTACGCAGTAACAGCCGACGTCCATCATCGCGCCGCCGTCGAGGTCGGGGTCGAAGCGGGCGTCGTTCGGGCCGCGCTCGATCGCGAGCGGGAAGCTGAACGCCGCCCGCACCAGCCGGAGCGCTCCGATCGCGCCGTCGCTGACGAGCCGGACGAGCTGGGAGGTCTGCGGGTGGTGGCGCCACATGAAGCCCTCGGACAGGACCAGACCGCGCGACTCCGCCAGGTCGAACGCACGCTCGACCTCGTCGAGGTGACGGGACATCGGCTTTTCGCACAGCACATGTTTCCCCGCCTCCAACGCCCGGATCGTCCACTCGACGTGCAGGCCGTTCGGCAGCGAGATGTAGACGGCGTCCACCTCATCGTCCTCGAGCAGCGTCTCGTAGCGCCCGTAGCCGCGGTCGATGCCATGCTCGCGGGCGTACGACTCCGCGCGCGCCGTGTCCCGGCTTCCAACCGCGATCACCTGCGCCAGCTCCGAGCGCTCGGCGGCCGCGATGATCTTGAGGTTGATGGGCGCCGTCGAGACGAGGCCCCAGCTGACGGTCATTCGGCCGGCTCGTCCTTCGTCATCGCCTGCTCGAGCTCGCTCTGGGTGGCGCCGGTCATGATCGCCACGGCCTCCGACATCGTGTGGCTCTGCGGCGTGACGACCGCGACGCGCTTGCCGAGCCGCATGATCAGGATTCGGTCGGCGAGCTCGAAGACGTGCGGCATGTCGTGGCTGATGATGATCACCGGCAGCCCGCGCTCTCGGACGCGCAGGATCAGGTCCAGCACCTGGCGGGTCTCCCTCACGCCGAGCGCCGCCGTCGGCTCGTCCATGATCGCGAGCCGCCGAGCCCACTTCGCGGCCCTCGCGACCGCCACGCCCTGGCGCTGGCCGCCCGAGAGGCTCTCGACCGCAACCCGGATCGACTGGATCCCGATCTTGAGCTCCTCGAGGTGCGTCGCGGCCTCCCGTCGCATCCGGCGCTTGTCGAGCAGCCGTAGGCCGAGGCCGAGCGGCCCGCGGTATCGGGCCTCGCGGCCGAGGAAGATGTTCGAGGCGATGTCGAGCGAAGGGGCCACCGCCAGGTCCTGGTAGACCGTCTCGATCCCCGCGCGGCGCGCGTCGCCGGGCGTGCGGAAGCGGACATGCGCGCCGTCGAGGCGCAGCTCACCGTCGTCGGGTTGCAGGGCACCCGAGAGCGCCTTGATCAGGGTCGACTTCCCCGCGCCGTTGTCGCCGATGATCGCGACGATCTCGTTCTGATACAGCTCGAAGTCGGCGCCGTTCAGCGCGACCACCTGCCCGTAGCGCTTGACGAGCCCGCGCGCCTCGAGGATCGGAGTCTCCTCCGTCATGCCCGGCCTCTGTGGGTCAGCTGGTCGACCGAGACCGCGAGGATCACGAGCACGCCGGTGACGAAGTACTGCCAGACCACCTCAACGCCGATCAGCGTCAGGCCATTACGGAAGACCCCGACGACGACCGCGCCGATCAGCGTCCCGATCACGGTGCCGCGCCCGCCGAACAGGCTCGTGCCGCCGAGCACCACCGCCGTGATCGCGTCGAGGTTCTCCGTCGTCTGCCCGGCGTTCGGGTCGCCCAGCTCCGTCCGCCCGACGAGGAGGAGCGCCGCGATGCCGTACGTGAGCCCGGCGAGCGTGTACACGCTGAGCAGCACGCGGTTCACCTTGATTCCCATCAGGCGCGCCGCCTCGATGTTGTCCCCGACCGTGTACACGTGCCTCCCCCACGCCGTCTGGGTGAGCGCGTACCACGCGATCCCGAAGAGGATGAACATCAGGACGACGCCGTAGGTGATCGACGTCCCGTGGATCGTGAAGGTGCGGCCGAAGAAGAGGAGCTGGCTCGGGAGCTCCGAGTACGTCTCGTCGTTGGAGTAGATGTGCGTGAAGGCGAACGCGATGTTCAGCGTCCCGAGCGTCACGATGAACGCCGGCAGTTTCACCGCCGCCACGAGGCCGCCGTTCAGGAGCCCGAAACCCACACAGGCCAGGATGCCCAGCGAGATGGCGACGAGCGGATCGACCCCCTTCGCCACGGCGAGCTTCGTCATCACGATCTGACCGAAGGCCATCACCGTCGCGCAGGAAAGGTCGATTCCGGCGGTCAGGATTACGAAGGTCTCGCCGATCGCGAGCACCCCGACGACCATCACCTGCTGCAGGACGAGCGAGAGGTTCTGCCCCTGGAGGAAGCTCTCCGACTTCACGGCGAAGAACGCCATCGCCAGGATCAGGGCGATCAGCGGCCCGACCGTCGGGGCCCCGAGCACGCGGCGGGTGAGCTGAAAGGCGGGGTGAGCCAGCGTCACGTGGAGTATCCGTCAGTAAACGGAGACCGGGGCGCTTGTCGCGCCCCGGTCCGTGATGGAGGGGAGGTTCGTTAGCCCCAGCAGTTCTTGAGACCGTAGGCGACGGTCTTCGAGCGAACGCCGGCCTTCGCGGTCTTCGCAATCAGGTTCACGCCGGTGTCCGTGTACCCGTGAACCTTCTTCCCGGTCTTCGCATACCGGACGACGGCGGTGACGCCCATCGACGCCATGCGCAGCGGATACTGCTGCGAGGTGGCGTCGATCACTCCGGCCCTGACGTTGCGGACGCCGGCACAGCCGCCGTCCACCGACACGATCACCGTGCCGGCCTTCGTCTTCCCGGCGTTCTTGAGCGCGTTCCAGGCGCCGGCCGCGCTCGGCTCGTTGATCGTGTAGACGACGTCGATCGCGGAGTTCTTCTGGATGCAGTTCTCCATCGCCGTCTGGGACGGAGCCGTCTGGCCCTGGCCGTTCCCGACACATGCGATCTGCGGATCGCTGCCCTTGATCCCGAAGCCCTTGAGGAAGCCGTTATGCCGCAGCGCCCCTACCGAGGAGCCGGCGTGCTCGTCGAGCATCGCGATCGTGACCTTCTTGCCCTTCGTCGCTGCGCGCGCGTACTTGCCGATCAGCACACCGGCGTTGAAGTTGTTCGTGGCGAAGAGAGCGTCGACGACCGTCGGCGGGCTGGTCGGCGAGTCGAGCGCGATCACCAGGACGCCGGCCTTCCTCGCCTTCTTGATCGCGGCGTTCTCGGCCTTCGCGTCGGCGACGGTGATCAGGATGCCCTTGTAGCCGGCGGTGGTCATGTTCTCGATCGCCGCAATCTGGCTCGCGTTGTCCGAGCTCGACTTGCCCGCGGCGTACTTCAGCTCGGCACCGAGCTTCTTCGCCTGAGCAGTCGCCCCGGCCCTCATCTTCACGAAGAACGGGTTCGTGACGTCCTTCGTGATCAGGCCGACCTTGACCTTGGCGGCCGAGTTCGACGTCCTCGCGCCTGCCATGGTGGCCATGACGGCGCTGGCGACGAGGACGAGAGCGAACGCCAGAACGAGTGGCCGTGTCGCCAGGCGCCTCTTTCCCCCAGTGATTCGGTGACCCATCCGTGCCTTCCTTTCCTAGGGTTGTGATACCGATAACACAATTCAAGGCAGGCAGTCAAGCCACACGGCATTGCAGAACCGCGGATTGCGTGTTACTGATCACAAGGAGCGACCATGGCGGGAACGGCGGCGACGGTGACGATCAAGGACGTGGCGAGGCTCGCGGGGGTCTCCCCGATGACGGTGTCGCGCGTGATCAACGGCGGCACCCGCGTCAGTCCCGCAACCCGGCGGCGCGTCGAGGACTCCATCAGCGAGCTCGGGTATGTCCCGAGCCGTCTGGCACGCGGCCTGATCCGCCAGAAGACCGGCACGCTGGCGCTGATCGTCCCGGACGTGGCGAACCCATTCTTCACGCTCGTCGTGCGCGGAGCCGAGGACGTCGCGCGACGAGCCGGCTACCGGATCATCCTGTGCGACACGCGCGCCGACCTCGAGCTCGAGCGCGAGGTGATCGAGGAGATGATCGCCCACCGCGTCGAGGGGATCGCGATCGCGCCCGTCAGCGACCAGTCCCGCCCCCACCTCGAGCGCCTGCGCAACTTCGGCATCGAGTTCGTGCTCGTCGACCGGAGCGTGCAGGGGATCGACTCCGACGTGGTGTTCGGTGACAACGCCGACGGTGCGCGGCGCCTCGTAAAGCACCTCCTCGACCTCGGCCATCGCCGAATCGGCTTCATCGTCGAGTCGGACGACGTCTCGACCGCCCGGGACCGCCACCAGGGCTACCGCGACGCACTCCACGCCGCGGGTCTCGAGGTCGACGAGACGTTGATCGAACGCGCCCCGGCCGATCCTGAGGGTGGCTCAACCGCGATGCGGCGCTTCTTGGAACACGAGCACACGCCGACGGCGGTGTTCGCCGTCAACAACCTCGTTGCGCTCGGGGCGATCGAAGCCGTCCGCGCCGCCGGGCTCGACGTGCCGGACGACGTCGCCTTCGTGTGCTTCGACGACATCGAGCACGCGTCCCGGCTCTACCCCTTCCTCACCGTGATGTCGCAGCCCGCCGAGACGCTCGGAACGATCGGCACGCAGCTGTTGCTGGACCGGATCGAGGGCCGCGCAGCCGGCCCACCGCGGATCGTCGTCCTCCCGGCGCAGTTCCTGATCCGACGCTCGTGCGGCGCTCTCGCAGCGTGAGCGTCTACGGCGGCATCGAGACGGGCGGCTCGAAGTGGGAGCTGGCGATCGGCACTGGACCGGACGACCTCCGGGCGACGGCCACGATCCCGACCACCGGGCCGGAAGAGACCATCGACCGCGCGATCGCCTTCTTCGAACAAGGGGGGCCCGTCGACGCGATCGGGATCGGATCGTTCGGCCCCGTCGACAAGAAGCCTGGATCGCCGACGTGGGGCTTCATCACCTCGACGCCGAAACCGGGCTGGGCGCACACGGACGTGGGTCAGAAGGTGCGCCGCCGGCTGGCCGCTCCAGTCGTCTTCGACACCGACGTGAACGCGGCGGCCCTCGGGGAGCACCGCTGGGGCGCCGCCCGGGGTCTCGCGACCTTCTGCTACGTCACGATCGGGACCGGGATCGGCGGCGGTGGCATGGCCCACAGCCAGCTCCTCGACGGGCTCGTCCACCCGGAAATCGGCCACATGCGCATCCCCCACGACCTCGACCGCGATCCATTCGGCGGCGTCTGTCCGTTTCACGGAGACTGCTGGGAGGGGCTGGCGTCCGGACGTGCGATCGAGGCGCGGGACGGCGAGGCGGACTGGGAGCTGGAGGCGCACTACCTGGCACTCGGCCTCGTGTCCGTGATCCTCGTGCTCTCGCCCGAGCGGATCGTGATCGGCGGCGGCGTGATGAGACAGCCCGGCCTCATCGAGCTCGTCCGGCACGAGATCACTGCGTTGCTGAACGGGTATCTCCCCGGGTTCGACGGCCGGCGCGGCTACCTCACCCTGCCGGGGCTCGGCTCGCGCTCGGGCGTGCTCGGAGCGATTGCGCTCGCCGAGAGCGCCTGACCTCACGGGAGCCGGCCGGGCGCCGTTTTCACTCCCGATGGCGAAGCTCTACCAGCTGATCGGGCCGGACGGCCGCGAGGTGCTCTCGGAGACGCCCGGCACCCTCGGCGGCCACCGGCGGACGAAGGGCTACGGCCGGCTCGATTGCCGCGTCGCGCTCAGCTGGATCGCCAGGGGCCACTACGTGAAGCACCGCGTCTTCTTCGCCGACGAGGAGACCGCGATCGCCGCCGGCTACCGGCCTTGCGCGGTCTGCATGCCGGAGGAGTACCGGCGCTGGAAGGAGCAGCAGGCGACGTAGGCTGGCGGCGCGTGGGCTCGCCGTCGCAGATCTCCGACCACGTCTGGTGGTTGCCGAAGGCACCGCCGGACCGGCCGTCGCTCTGCGTCGTCGTCGGCGGGCGGCGGACGCTTTGGCTCGACGCCGGCTCGTCCGAGCGGCACACGCGGGAGCTGCTCGCCGCGGCGCCGGCGCCGGACCTCGTGGCACTCACCCACTCGGACTGGGATCACGTTCTCGGAGCCTCGGTCCTCGGCTGCCCGGTGATCGCACACGAGCTGACCGCCGACGCCCTCGTGCGCCTCGCGGCCGCCGACTGGAGCGACGAGGGTCTGGACGAGCGCGTCGCGTCCGGCGAGCTGCTGCAGTGGCACGTGGACGACATCCGCGGGGAGCTCCCGGCCCCGCGCAAGGTCACGATCGCGCCGGCGGACATCGTCTTCCGCGACCGCCTCGACCTCGACCTCGGCGGTTCCCGTGTCCACGTGCGCCACGTCGGGGGCGACCACGCGCCGGACTCGACCGTGATGTTCGCCGAACCGGACCGGCTGCTCTTCCTCGGCGATGCCCTCTACGAGATTCCCTCGGGCGGGTACACGAAGGCAAAGCTGGAGCCGCTCGTCGCGGACGTGCGGTCGTTCGAGGCCGAGGCGTTCATCCTCGGCCACGGCGAGACGGTGCTCTCTCGCGACGAGCTCGAGACCTTCGTCGCGGAAGCCCTCGAACTGGCGGCGTAAACCGCCGAACCGGACTGCGGAGCCGTGCGAATCAGTCGGGAAGCAACCACCGACAAAGGAGCTCCCCGATGCGCTTCATCCCGACGAAGTTCCACGCGCCGCTCGACTACATCGTCGGCGTCGCCCTCATCGCCGCTCCCTGGATCCTCCAGTTCTCCGACGTGACGGCCGCGACCGTCGTCTCCATCGTCCTCGGAATCGGCCTGATCGCGTACAGCCTGTTCACGAACTACGAGCTCGGCGTCTGGAAGGTCGCTCCGATGGCGGTCCACAACCTGATCGACATTGCCGCCGGCGCGCTCCTGACGGCCTCGCCCTGGCTCTTCGGCTTCGCGGACGAGTCCGCGAACGTCTGGCTGCCCTTCGTGGTCATCGGCCTGGCTGCGATCTTCCTCGGCCTGACGACGAAGCAGCAGGGCGGCTACAGCTACCGCAAGCCGAGCACGGCGACTGGCTAGCGCGACAGCGGAACGATGAATCGGCGGTAGGCCGCGCGACTGCGCGGCTTCCCGCCGAGGTCGTAGGCGCCGCCGGCGGGCCGTTGAAGAAGCTGATGAAGCGAACGCGCGAATGCCGCCGCACGAACCGCGCGAACGCGCAGTAGGGGTTCCGCTCGTTGTTCATCTCGGCGAGCGGGCGGATGATCGTCGGCTTCCCCGACCGGGCAATCGCAGTCGCGAGACCGATCAGGTGCGGGTCGCCTTTGCCCTGCGCGATTCCCTGCGGCGTGATGCCGCCGTTGCGTGCCGTCTTCAGCGCGATGTGCGGGCGGTCGCGCAGGTTGGTGAGGAAGTAGCTGTACGGCGACCCCCAGGTTCGCCCTTGATCCCACCCCAGGTAGGTGAGCCCAGAGTCCGTTCGCTGGCCGGTAAGCGCGTCGAAGCGGGCGGTGTTGCCGTAGGCGCCGACGAAGATCCGCGCCTGCGCCGTCGAAGGCACGACTGCCGCGAGGACGGCCACGAAGAGCAGCCGGCGCATGGCGGAACGCTAGCGTGGTGACGATGGATCTGGAAGTCCTGGAGCGGGCGCTCGCGGAGCGCGGCGAGCCTCCGTTCCGCGCGCGGCAAGTATGGGAGTGGACGGCGCGCGGCGTCTCCGGCTACGACGAGATGACGAACGTCCCGCGCGCCCTCCGGGCGGAGCTCGAAGAGGCGGTGCCGTTCTCCTCGCTCTCCGTCGACGACCAGGCCGTCGCGTCGGACGGGACGTTGAAGGCCCTCTTCCGGACGGCGGACGGCCATCCGGTCGAGGCCGTGCTGATGCGCTACCGCGACGGCCGGCGCTCGGTCTGCGTCTCGTCGCAGTCCGGCTGCCCGCTCACGTGCACGTTCTGCGCCACCGGCCAGATGCGCTTCGGCAGAAACCTCACAACGTGGGAGCTCATCGACCAGGTGCTCCACTTCCGGCGGATCGAGCCGGTGAACCATCTCGTCTTCATGGGCATGGGCGAGCCGTTCCTCAACTACGACGCGGTGGTCGCAGCAGCCCGGCGACTGCCGGAGCTCGGGATCACGCACCGCCGGACCACGATCTCCACCGTCGGCTGGATGCCCGGGCTGACGAGATTCGTGGACGAGGTCGAGGAGCCGATCCGGCTCGCGATCTCGATCCATGCGGCCGAGAGCGGCCTTCGGTCGGAGCTGATGCCCGTGAACGACCGGTACCCGCTCCCGAGCGTCGTCGAGGAGTGCCGGCGGTACTTCGAGCTCCGGCGCCGCAGGGTCTTCGTCGAGTACGTGATGCTGGGCGGCGTCAACGATTCGCCCGGCCACGCCCAGGAGCTCGCGGCGCTCCTCGACCCGACGGTCTTCAAGGTCAACTTGATCCCCTACAACCCGACCGGGATGTACGACGGCTCCTCGCGCGCAGCGATCGGCGCGTTCAAGGCGGTGCTCGACCGGGCGCGGATCCCCGCGACCGTGCGGCTCACGCGCGGCCGCGACATCGCCGCCGCCTGCGGGCAGCTCGCCGCGACCCGCTAACGGTGCGAGCCCGCGAGGCAGGGTGACGACTCGAGCCACGTTTGCGAAGGCGGTCGTGCTCGTCGAAGGGCTCAGCGACAAGGTGGCCGTCGAGACGCTTGCCGCCCGCGATGGCCGGAATCTCAAGGCGGAGGGCGCCGCCGTGCTCGCGATCGGAGGCGCGCAGGCGATCCGGCGTTCCCTCGCCGGCTACGGCGACGTGCGGCTCGCCGGCCTCTGTGACGCGGGCGAGGAGGATGACTTCCGGCGCGCGCTCGAGGAGGCCGGTCTCGGCTCGAACCTGACGCGCGAGGGAATGGAGCAACTCGGGTTCTATGTCTGCGTGCAAGACCTCGAGGACGAGCTGATCCGTGCGCTCGGCGCGGCGGGGATCGAGCGAATCGTCGAGGCGCAGGGAGATCTGCGCGCCTTCCGGACGCTCCAGAAGCAGCCTGAATGGCGAGGCCGTCCGGCCGAAGAGCAGTTGCATCGCTTCCTGGGCAGCGGCGGCCGGCGGAAGATCCGCTACGCACGTCTCCTCGTCGAGGCCCTGGAACGGGACCGCATCCCATGGCCCCTCGCGCGCGTCCTCGCCGCCACGACGTCAGGCTAGGCTTCCGCGCTCACCGCGGCGCGGCAGGATTGCGCCGTTCAGGTGCGCGATAGACGCATGAGCGGCCGGTGAGGAGTGCATGAGCGCGGAGCGGGAAAGTTCACTGCATGCCTAGGAAGCTCGTGCGCTCCGCGGTAGCCTCTGGAGAGAAGGGCATCGGTCTGACACGCGACAGGGTTCGTCCGTCTGCGGGCCGGCTCGCGGCGATCACAGCCGCGGTTCTCATCTCCGCGGCCGCATTCCTCGGCTTCGGCGCATCGCCGGCGGCGGCCCGCACTCCCTGTTGGGAGCGCGTGATGAACGACTGGGTGGTCGACTCCCGGCTCGATCGCGCCTACTCGCTCGCCTGTCTCGAGAGCGCCCTCGACCATGCGCCCGAGGACGTGCTCGCGTACAGCGACTTCGAGGAGCAGATCGGTGCAGCGCGGCAGCGGATGCTCCGCGAGCCACAGGCGGCCCGGCAGCTCCGCGCCGACGCGAGTCAGGCGCCGGGCGAGGGCGCGCGCACGATCCCGGTCCCGCTGATCGTCCTCAGTGTCTTCGCAGCGGCGCTGCTGCTCGCTGGGGGCGCCGATCTCGGTGCGCGCAAGCTCGGCAAGCTGCGCGGACCGCGTCGGCCTAGCTGAGCTCCGCCGCTCGTCGGCGCAAGTAAGAAAAGCGCCTCGGCCGACACCTATATGGGCGACACCAAGAAGGAGGAGGAATGACCTTCATGAGATCGCCACGGGCCTCGCGGCCCATCCAGCTTGCGCTGGTAACGCTCGTCGCTCTCTTTGGCGCCATCATCGCCCTCGCCGTCGCCGACGCCCGCGACGCTTCTGCGCACGGCAACCCTCAGCACGTCACGGGCGCATCGACCGTCCATGGCCACGGGCCGATCGTCACTCCAAGGACGGTCGCATTCCATGACGAGATGCGCCGCGTGTGGGAGGACCATGTCACGTGGACGCGACTGGCCATCATCAGCCTGACGACCGGCGCTCCCGATACCGACGCGACCGTCGGGAGGCTCCTCAAGAACCAGGCCGACATCGGCGATGCGATCAAGCCCTTTTACGGGGACGCCGCTGGCCAGGAGTTGACGCGGCTGCTGCGCGAGCACATCCTGATCGCCGCCGATCTGATCGCGGCCGCCAAGGCCGGAAACCAGACCGCGGTCGCCGAGGCTCAGGCCCGCTGGACGGCGAACGCTGACGAGATCGCCGGCTTCCTGGCCGCCGCCAATCCTCGCTCGTGGCAGCTCGACGAGATGAAGGAGATGCTCCACGAGCACCTGCGTCTGACGACGAGCGAAGTCCTCGCTCGGCTGCACGCTGACTGGGCCGCCGACGTCGCCGCCTACGACGAGATTCATCTCCAGGCGCTCGGCATGGCGGACATGCTCTCGAACGGGATCATCAAGCAGTTCCCATCGCGGTTCCACTAGCCTCCGCGGCAGATGGCCCCGGAGCGCGTCCGACGCTCCGGGGCTCACTCCGCGGTCGCTACGTCCCCGGCTTCACGACCATCAGGAACACGACCGGGGTCAGGATCCCGAGCAGCACCCGGGAGAGCCAGACGAGATTGCGCAGAGCCAGAACTCGTACCAGCTCACCCGCCGAGGATTACGCTCCGAGGATGCCGACGCTGACCGAGCTGAGCTGCGTCGCCTGCCGGCGCGACGCCCCCACTGTCACGGACGAAGAGATCGCCGAGCTCCAGCCGCAGGTGCCCGACTGGGAGCTCCACGAAGTCGGCGGGATCAAGCGTCTGACGCGGGCTTTCGAGTTCGCGAACTTCGCCCAGGCGCTGGAGTTCACGAACCGCGTCGGCGAGCTCGCGGAGCAGGAGGGCCACCACCCCGCCCTGCTGACGGAGTGGGGCCGGACAACCGTGAGTTGGTGGACGCACAAGATCAACGGGCTCCACCGCAACGACTTCATCATGGCCGCGAAGACCGACCAGCTCGGTGGCGTGGACTGAGTTCACGACGAGCGACGACGGGCCGCTGATCGCGGGCCGCCGCGCCGGCAGCGGACCGCCGGTTCTCCTGCTGCACGGCGGGCCGGGGATCGGCTTCGAGTACCTACGGGATCTCGCCGACGAGCTCGCGACCGAGAACGACGTCGCGTGGTACCAGCAGCGCGGGCAGGAGCCGTCGGCGGCGGAAGGGCCTCACACGGTGGCGACGGACGTCGAGGATGTCCGCCGCGTCCTCGACGCGCTCGGCTGGGAGCAGGCATACGTCGTCGGCCATTCGTGGGGCGGGCACCTCGCCCTCCACGTCGCGGAGGCGATGCCGGAGCGGCTCCTCGGCGTGCTTGCCGTCGACCCGCTCGGCTCGGTAGGCGACGGACGGTGGCCGGAGTTCGACGAGGAGATGTTCCGCCGGACGCCGGAGGCCGTGCGCGACCGCGCGCGCGAGCTCGACGAGCTTGCCACGGCCGGCGAGGCGGACGACGAGCTGGCGCTCGAGGGCTTTCGCCTCGTCTGGCCGGCGTATTTCGCTGATCCCGAACACGCACCGCCGATGCCGGAGCTGCGGATTGCGAGCGCGCGCTCGGCCGAGATGGTGCCCTCGATCCTGGCCGAGCTGCCGGCGCTCGAGGCGGGTCTGCCGGGAATTGGCGTCCCCGTCGGCTTCGTCCACGGCTCACGAAGCCCGATGCCGCTGGGCGCCTCGACCGACGCCGCCGAGCGGATTCCAGGCGCGTGGGTCGAGGTGGTCGAGGACGCCGGTCACTTCATCTGGGTCGAGGCACCCGGGTCCGTTCGCACGGCGCTCCGACGGCTGACGGTCCTCAGCAATGATGGGTCCCGTGAAGACCTTTGAAGTGGTCGTTCAAGGGACGAACTGGGAGGACCGTGAGCGGCTCGAGCTCCCGGTCGCCCCAAAGGAAGGCGAAACCATCGAAACTCGGTACGGAACGTGTGTCGTGATCGGCGTCGACCTGGCAGAAGACGGGCAGGGCGGCCGCATCATCTGCCGGCTTCCTTAGTCGGGAGAAGCCGCGTAGGGGCCTAGCCGCCCTCGATTAGCCGGACCTGCGTAATCACGCCCTGTCCGGCATGAAACAGCGGCGACAACGGATGCCTCCCCTCCGCGAGGTCCGGTTCCGGCGCGACGGTGCTTCGGACTCCGTCACGTGTGACCCCCACGAACTGCGTCAGACCCTCCTCGGGAGGCGACGGGTCCGTGACCGCCGGCAGCTGCGGCAGAAAGTGATGTGCAACCTCGGGCCAACGCCGGCTCGCCGCCGCAACGGAAGCGTGTTCACCGGCGCCGATGATGCCGCCCCCGTTGCTGAAGTACAGGCTCGATGAGCCGTCGGCGACGGCGACCAACGTCGCGACGGCCTCCGGATAACCGGTCTCCATCAACAGCGCGAGGATCGGCTCATCTGCTGGTAGGGCGTCATCGAGCTGCTCCGGCGTCAGGGTGAGAACCTGCTGACGAAGCTCCAGGTAGATCTCGGCCGGCGGCTCCGCTTCGCCCCGCGCTCGGCGAAAGAACCTCACCGGTGCGAGGCTAGCCGACCGATCACCGGCGCCGATGCCGGCTTGGCCCGGTGAGGGCCGATCCGCGGTCACGGTACGACGACGAGCTTTGCTCCGGCGCCCTCCACCTGCCGACGCCACGCGTCCGCGACGCCGTCGAGCGGTACGCGCTCGACGGCGAGTCGAATCTCCCCGTTGACGGCACGTTTGACAAGCCGGCGATAGTGCTCCTCCAGCACGTCGAACGGGACGGCGTACACCGAGAAGCCGAGGATCGCCAGGCTCTTGAACCGCACCGCCTCGGAAGACAGTGCGGCCGTCGGGCCGGCCGACTGTCCGAGGTTGACGATCGTCGCGTTCGGCGCGGCAGCCAGAACTGCGGCCGCGGCCGGCTCGCCCCACAGCGCATCGAAGACGTATCCGGGACCGTCGCCGTCGAACGCCTCCTTGAAGCCCGCGACGAGGTCTGTGTGGTCGCCGAGACGGAGGGACGCATCCGCTCCGTGATCGACGGCGCGGTCGAGGCCGGCGGCGCTACGCCCGACCGCGACGACTCGGGCCGCACCAAGCAGTTTGGCGGTCTGAACGGCGACGAGCCCGACGGAGCCGGTCGCTCCGAGCACGAGCACGTCCTCGCCTCCGGTGAGTGGCGCTCGCCACGCGAACGGCAACCAGCCCGCGAGCCCGGCGATTCCAAACGCGGCAGCAAGGGCGGGGTCGGCGCCGTCCGGCCCCTCGATGGCATTTGCGTCGCCGACCGAAGCGCGCTCGGCCATCGCGCCGTTTGACGTTCGTCCCAGCGATCCACCGAAGATCCAGACGGTCCTGCCGTCGTCGGTGCGCGCTACAGCCTCGCATCCCGGCACATACGGGAGCGCCGGATGACCCGCCGCGAGCACCCCGCGCGAAACTGTGACGTCGATCGGGTTGAGCGGAGCCGCGAGCACCTCGACGGTTTCCCCGGCGGGCTCCGCGACGTCGTCGACCTCGGCAAGTGCGCCGAGCTCCCTGATGACAGCTGCCTTCATAAGCGCATCTAACAACGCCGCGTCGCCAATGCCGGCAGCGCCGGCGTCGGCTCGATTCCCCTGACGGTGCTGGCCGTCCGACCTAAGTAGGAAGGATCAGCAGACCCCACGGCGGGCCGAGCGTCCGAAAACCCCCATCTCCTGTCGCAGGGCTCTCGGTGCTAGGGGGTAAACAGCTTCCAGTGCCCCTCGGAGACGACTTCGACGGTGCCGTCGGTCACCTTGATGGCGGTCTGATCGTCAATCGCATACCCCGGCACCGGCAGCCCGGCGGCCCACTCTTCTGCGTCGGCCATGGTGTTCTCGGGCAGGTCCTCGTGATCCAGGTGCGGAAATATCGCAAACTCAACCAGTCCCAGCGCGCTGTCGCCACCGGTGGGCGGCTTCCAGCGGACGAAGTCCTCCCCGATGTTGGGGGCCATCACAATGCTCCCGGCGCTCAGTCCCACGTAGACCGCCTCGCGCAGCGACGGCAAGAGGTCTGCCAGTCCGGACTGCCGCATCCAATAGCACAGATACAGAGGATCGCCGCCTCCCACCAGCAGGGCGTCAGTCTCCTTAACCATGGGGACCCACTGCGCTTCATCGATGCTGGGCAGCGCGGTGAGCTCCAGCACTCCCAGGGACTTCCAACCCAATTCGCACATGGGGGTGCGGCCTTCTCGTCCGCTGATGAACCGCCACGCCAAGCCAGCACCGCCGGGATTGGCGTAGATCGCAGTGGGAATGCAGAGGGCGCTGGACTCGGCAATCGGTTTGCCCAGGAGGTCGACCAGCGCGTCGTGGATGCTCGTGTTCTTGATGCCAGCGGAGGTGAGAAGAAACCTCATGCTGCCTCCCGGAGTAATTACTGCAGGCGAGAACGGCACCCGAGCCTAGACAACCAAGCCTGATTCAGGGGTCACTCCCGCACGCTCGTCCAGCCGAGGGCAGTTGGGGTCATGCATCGAGTCGGAGCACGACCTCGTCCGTTTCCTCGTTGCGCCCATGAGCGAATCCGCGCCCCTCGCCCACGATACGGAAACCGCACTTCGTCAACACACGAAGCGACGCGGCGTTGTCGCTCGCGGCGCCAGCGTAAAGCGGACGGGTTGCCTCCAGCTGCAGGAACTCCTGTAGGGCACGCGTGGCGAGGCCGCGGCCCCAATCTTCACGGCCGATCCAATAGGTGACCTCGCGGTGACCCTCCAAGTCGAAGCTCGCAATGTGACCCACGACTCGACCGTCGATCTCGATGACCCTGTTCGTGGTAGAGACGTCGCTCCTCAGCCGCGCCCACCGTCGGTCGAAGCTAGGTCGATCATCGGCCTCCGGCGAAGTGAACGCGGCCATCCG
>DATLQK010000020.1:0-11479 GCA_035535195.1 Gaiellaceae bacterium
CCAGGCCGTAAGGGCGCCGGCCAGTCGGTCGTCTACACGGGCGCCGCGTCGAGCTACCGCGACTCCGGACTGAGGGCCGGGCGCAACTACCGCTATCGGATCACGGGCTTCGATGACGCGCAGAACCGCGTCGACCAGACCCTGACCTTCACGGCGAGCGGGCGCCTCCTCACACCGGCGCCGGGCGAGAAAGTCAAGCTCGGGTCGAGGACGGTCATGACCTGGACGCGGGTCAAGAAGGCCTCGTACTACAACCTCCAGCTCATCCGCGGTGGCAAGGTGCTGAGCGTCTGGCCCGTGCGAACGAGCTTCCAGCTGCCGCGCAGCTGGGTCTATCAGGGGCGGCGCTACCGCCTGCGGCCGGGTGTGTACCGCTGGTATGTCTGGCCCGGGATCGGGCGAATCTCGGCAAACCGCTACGGCCGTCTGCTGGGCTCGAGCTCGTTCACGGTGACTGGCTAGGAGCAGGCGTTGCGCCGGCTCGTCGCGCTGCTCGCATTGGGCGTCAGCGCGCTCCTGCTCACGGCCGAGGCGACCGGCGTGCCCGATACGCCGGGCGATCCCTCGCCGCCGGTCGTGACGCCGGTGATCACGGGGACGCTCGGCGACGCCGGGTGGTACACGACGAACGTCACCGTCAACTGGTCGATCGTCGACCCGGAGTCGATCATCCTCTCGACGAGCGGTTGCGACGCCCGGACGCTGAACGCGGACACGGTGTCGACGAGGTTGTCCTGCACCGCGACGAGCGACGGCGGCGAAACCACCGTGGCGAAGAACTTCAAGGTCGACAAAACGGCGCCCGCGGCGAGCGCAACCGCCTCGCGGGCCGCGGACTCGAACGGTTGGTACAACGCCCCGTTCGGCGTCACGGTAGCCGGAACCGACAGCACCTCGGGCATCCAGTCCTGCACAGCCCCGCAGACCTACTCCGGGCCCGACACCTCGGGTACGACAGTCGGCGGAACTTGCCGTGACGCCGCCGGGAATACGACACCCGCGTCGATTCCCGTCAAGTACGACCAGACCGCGCCGCAGGCGACACCGTCACCCGGCCGGGTGCCCGACGCGAACGGCTGGTACAACCACGCGCTCGCCGTCGGCTTCGCCGGAAGCGACGGCACGTCCGGCATCGCGAGCTGCACGCAGCTGAACTACGCAGGACCGGACGACCCCTCGGTCGCCCTCACCGGCACGTGCAGGGATGCCGCCGGCAACGTGAGCGGCACCAGCACGTTCACTCTCAAGTACGACGAGACCGCCCCCCAGGCATCGGCGGCGCCCAGCAGGTTGGCCGACCTCAACGGCTGGTACAACCACTCGGTCGTTGTTTCCTTCGCCGGCTCGGATACGACCTCCGGGCTCGACGTCTGCGATGCGCCGAAGACCTACTCGGGGCCTGACACCGCGAGTGCGACCGTCAGCGGGTCGTGCCGTGATCTCGCCGGAAACGCCGCGCCGCGCTCGGTCGCGCTCAAGTACGACGCCACTGGCCCGCAGGTGACGGCCACGCCGGCAAGGGCCGCCAACGCGAACGGCTGGTACAACGCCCCGGTCGGCGTCACGTTCACCGCGACGGACGGAATCTCCGGCCTCGCCTCCTGCGACGCCCCGAAGACCTACTCCGGCCCGGACAGCTCGACTGCGTCCGTCGCCGGAACCTGCCTCGACCAGGCGGGCAACGCCCGCAGCACGGCACTTCCCGTCAAGTACGACGCGACCGGCCCGGCGACGACGGCGACGCCGGGGCGCGCCGCCGACGCGAACGGCTGGTTCAACCATGCGCTCACCGTCACCTTCGCGGCGACGGACGGGATGTCCGGGCTCGACACCTGCGACGCGGCGAAGACGTATTCCGGTCCCGACATCGCCGCCGCCGCCCTCAGCGGCGCCTGCCGCGACAAGGCCGGGAACAGCGCCTCGAACTCGTACACCCTCGCCTACGACGCCACCGCGCCCTCGGTGACCGCTGCCGCCGACCGCGCGCCGAACGCGGCGGGCTGGTACCGGACGCCGGTGACCGTCAACTTCACCGGCGGTGACGCGACCTCCGGGCTCGGCTCCTGCGACGCTGCGAAGACCTACTCCGGCCCGGATAGCTCGGCCACGTCCGTCGCGGGAACCTGCACGGACAGGGCCGGGAACGTCGGGAACGGGTCGATCGGCCTGAAGTACGACGCGACGGCTCCGGCCGTGACGGCGACGCCGGGACGCAGCCCGAACGCGACTGGCTGGTACAACGCTCCCGTCGGCGTGACCTTCGCCGGGGCCGACACGACGTCCGGGACCGCGTCGTGCGACGCGGCGAAGACGTATTCCGGGCCCGACACGGCGAGCGTCGCCGTCGCCGGCAGCTGCTCGGACCAGGCCGGCAACTCCGCCTCCGGCTCGCTGACGGTGAAGTACGACGCGACCGCTCCTCAGGTCACCGGCGCCACCCCGGCGCGCGCGGCGAACGCGAAGGGCTGGTTCGCGGCCCCGGTCAAAGTGACCTTCACCGGCGCCGACACGACGTCGGGGATCGTCGACACCGGCTGCTCGGCTCCCACCTACGCCGGCCCTGACACCGCATCGGGCTCTGTGAGCGGCACCTGCGCCGACAAAGCGGGTAACCAGAGCGCGTCGAGCTCATTCGCCCTCAAGTACGACGCGACGACGCCCGCGGTGACGGCGACGCCGTCGCGCTCGACCGACGCGAACGGCTGGTTCAACCACCTCTTGAGCGTGAGCTTCTCGGGCACCGACGGAACGTCGGGAATCGCCTCGTGCGATGCAGCGAGGAACTACGCCGGGCCGGACACCGCTTCCACATCGCTGGACGGTTCCTGCCGAGACGAGGCGGGCAATGCGGCGTCCGCCTCTCTCACGCTCAAGTTCGACGCGACGCCGCCCGCGGCGTCCGCATCCGCCTCACGGGCCGCGAATGCTGCCGGCTGGTACAGCGCCCCGGTCACGATCTCCTTCGCCGCGACCGACGTCACCTCGGGCCTCGACGCCTGCGCCGCGCCGAAGACCTACTCCGGCCCCGACGCCGCTGTCGCCTCGGTGAGCGGGACCTGCACCGACAAGGCCGGCAACCCGGCATCGCCCTCCCTGGTCGTGCGCTACGACGCGACGGCGCCCACGGCGGCGGCGGCGCCGTCACGGGCGCCCGATGCGAACGGCTGGTTCAACGCGCCGCTGACGGTGAACGTCACCGGGAGCGACCTCACCTCGGGGATCGCGAGCTGCACCGCCCCGCAAGGGTACGGCGGCCCGGACACCGCGGCCGTCTCGCTGACGGGCTCCTGCGCGGACAGGGCCGGAAACGGCAGCGCGACGGCCGTCTACGGCTTCAAGTACGACGGGACGGCGCCGCTCGTGAGCGCGGCCGTCGCGGGGCGGGCTCCGGACCGGTCGGGTTGGTACAACCGGCCCGTCGCCTTCAGCGTGCAGGGGAGCGACGGCTTCTCGGGTCTCGCCGATTGCCCGGCCGTCACCTACCGCGGCCCCGACGCCGCCGCCGCTTCCGTGGTCGGCACCTGTCTGGACAACGCGGGGAACGCGGGTAGCCGGACGTTCCCGCTCAGCTACGACGGCACAGGTCCGGCGGTGACGGCCACTCCGACGCGGGCTCCGGACGCAGGCGCCTGGTACAACCACGCGCTCGGCGTCTCCTTCGCCGGCTCAGACACGGTTTCGGGCCTCGAGTCCTGTGACGCGCCCCAGAGCTACGGCGGACCGGACACTCGTATGGCGATCCTCGGCGGGACCTGCGTCGACAAGGCGGGGAACGTCGGCCTCGGTTCGCTGCCTATCCAATACGACGCCACGGCGCCGCAGGTGACGGGGGCGGCGGCCGACCGCGCCCCCGACGGGGCCGGCTGGTACAACCGCGCCGTCGTCGTCGCCTTCCAGGGGCGCGACGAGACCTCCGAGCTCGACTCCTGTACGCGTGCCGCGTACGCCGGGCCGGACTCGAGCGCGGCCTCGGTCAGCGGCACCTGCCGCGACCACGCTGGGAACGAGAGCGCCGCCGCGCCCTTCCCGCTCCGGTACGACGGCACGCCGCCGGCGCTGACGGACGTCAAGGTGAAAGCCGGGAACCGCCGCGCCGAGCTCAGCTGGAAGGCCAGTGCCGACACGTCGGAGGTCGAGATCCGCCGCAACGCGACCGTGGTCTACCGGGGCACGGGCTCGAACTTCACGGACACGCACCTGGAGAACGGCGTCCGCTACCGCTACACGCTCGCCGCCTTCGACGAAGCCCGGAACCAGGCGGTGGCAGCCGCCGCCGCACGGCCCACCTCGCCGCTCGCGCTACCGGCAGCCGGGGCGCGAGTGACGCGGCCGCCGCGGCTCGTGTGGACAGCCGTGCCGAAGGCGACGCATTACAACGTGCAGCTCTGGCGCAAGGGCCGCATCCTCAGCCTCTGGCCGCGCCGCACCTCGCTCCAGCTCCACCGAACGTGGGTGTACGCGAGCAGGCGGTACCGCCTCGCGCCCGGTCGCTATCGCTGGTACGTCTGGCCCGGCTACGGACGCCCGCGCGCCGGCCGCTACGGCCCGCTCCTCGGCTCGAGCTCCTTCGTCGTCGGCGCGCCGAAGCGCTAGGAGGGCCGGACGTAGCGAGCCGACACCGCGAGGAGGACGGTGTCGGCGAGCACGACGAGGACGAGCAGCAGCCCTGCGATCTTCAGCGTGGAGCTCTTTGAGGCGGAGCTCGCCGTCGCGACAGCCGCCCGACGCACCGTCTGTCCCACCTTGGCCTTGGCCTTGACCTTGACCTTCCTCGCGGGCCGGTGGTTCGCCACCTTCGTCGTCTTCGGCTTCACCCGGTGCACGGCCCGCGTGGGTGCGACGGCCGGGGGCGTCACGACGACCGGCGTGTACGACCGCACCGGCGCCTGAGGAACCGGCGCCGCGGGCTGGGTGGCCTGCGGCGACGCGGGCGGCGAGGGCGGTGGGGCAGGAGGAGGCTGCGCGGGAGGCGGAGGCGGCGAGGCATGCGGGGCCTCGGGCTTGGGCGACTGGGGCCGGGGCGGCGCCGGATCCGGCGCAGGGCCCTGGCCGAGGGCGGGAGCGGCGACCACCGCTGCCGCGCAGGCGCACACCAGAAGCATCGATGCCTGCCGCAGCAACGATCGAGCGTGATACAGCACGAGCCCCTCCTCCCGGATGCCTACCACCGGGGTCTAGTGCATTCGACGGGGCGTGTCAAATGCGCGCGGCCTGATCCGAGTCGCCCAGTACCAGAAGGCGAGGAAGCCGACATAGACCGCCCCGAGCACCACTCCGAGGCCGAGCAGCAGCCGAGAGCGGCCTTTTCGCGGCTGATACTGCGCCTCCGAGGCAGACTCACGAAGAATCGCGGCACGATAGGGACCGACTTGGTTCGACTTCCGGTCTGCGATTGAGATACCGTTCTGCGGACGGATTGAAAAGGCAATAGAAGGTGATACTGGAACCTCGTCTGCTCGTAGTATCGCCCCTCCGCCGGCATCCGCAGAAACCTCTTGATCGTGGGATTTTTGGCTTGTTTGGCCGTGATACTGCCCCGCAGCCCCGCCGGAAGCGATGACCAAGCCTGAAACGAGCGTGATCGCGAGCAGTCCGGCGAACAGAATTGCCTTGATAAATTTGAGTTACCCATTTCCTTAACATGCGAGCCGCAAAAAGTCGTTGCAGTTTCGAAATTGACGCGCTATTGTCGAGTCGAGGCGCAAACCGAACCCTGGGGAGGGCATGTCGGTCGCAGTACAGATTGGGACAGATCAGAGAGCGCCCTGGACGCCGCAGCCAGGGCGCTCTCTGCACGTTCGGCGCCGGCGGACACCGGACGCAGAGGCGCGCCACGCCCACGCGAAGAGGCTGCTACGCGATTACCACCGGCGCGGCGACCTCGCGGCGCGGGATCGGCTGATCCAGCTGTATCTGCCGCTCGTCCGGAAACTGGCGCGCCGCCACGTAGGGCGGGGGGAGAACTTCGAAGACCTCGTGCAGATCGGCTCGATCGGCTTGATCCACGCCATCGACCGGTTCCAGCTCGACCGTGGCGTCGACCTGGCCGCGTTCGCGATTCCCACGATCGACGGCGAGATCAAGCGCCACCTGCGGGATCGCGCCTGGCCGATCCGCATTCCGCGGCGGCTCCAGCAGCTCGATCCGACACTGAGGGCGCGTGTGACCGAACTCGTGGAGGGCGACAGCGAGGAGCTCGATCGCGACAGCGCGCTCGATCACGGCTACGAGCTGGGCGAGGACCGGATCGCGCTCGGGCGGGGCTTCCGCGTGCTCGACCCGCGGGAGCGCCTGCTGCTGAAGCTCGCCTACTTCGAAGGGATGAGCCAGGCCCGCATCGCCGACCGCGTCGGGCTCTCGCAGATCCACGTGTCGCGCCTGACCCGACGGGCGCTGGCGAAGCTGCGCGCGGAGATCGGACAGACGTGATGACCCGCGGCGTTGTGCTGGGGAGAGGAGCCCATACAATCGATGGCCAGTGAGGCTCTCACTCACCGGGCTGCAGGCGGCCGCGTGAGCAGCGTTCGCAAGCCTGCCCGCAGTGCCGTCGATCAGTACCTGAGCCTGCCGTACCACCTCCTGCTCGTGCGTGACGGCGAGGAGAAGGGCAAGCCGTGGTGCGCGACCGTCGAGGAGCTCCCCGGCTGCACGAGCCGGGGGAAGACCTCCGACGACGCGCTGAACGGCGTGCGTGACGCGATGACCGCGTGGATCGAGACCGCGCTGCAGGAGGGGCGCGACGTGCCCGAGCCGAAGTCGGCCACGAGCCACAGCGGCCGCCTGCTCCTGCGCATGCCCCGGACCCTCCACGCCGACCTCACTCGTGCCTCCGAGCGTGAGGGCGTCAGCCTGAACCAGTTCATCACCGACGTGCTCGCGAGCGCCGTCGCCTGGCGGGGGGCCACCGGCCCCGCTTCGGCAACCGTTCCCACGGGGACGACGCCACTCAGCCAGGCGCCCGGCGCCGAAGGCCTCACGACGGAACCGCTGTCCGCGCGGCGCACGCGCCGAGGCCCGTCGCAGCTGCTGCTGATCGGCCTCGCCGCGAACTTCGTGCTCGTCGCCGCCGCGGCGATCGTCGCGATCGTCGTGCTCGTCTACGGCCTGATGTAGGAGGCGCGCAGCGGCCGCGCAAGTGCGCGGAGCACGTCGAGGTCACCCCGCCGCGGGACGACCAGGTCGCGCCAGGGGAACGGGCTCCGGCCGCTGTAGGCGATCAGCGCCGTCGCGCCGCCGGCCAGGAACGCCGCGCTGGCCGCGGCCGCCGCGCCGGTGGCCCCGAACCGCGGGATCAGCACGAGGTCGAGCGCGACGCCGACTGCAAGGGAGGCCAGCGGGCCGAGCGAGGACCGGCCGGGCGCCGAGGACGCCATCAGCCCGCTCGAGAAGATCGCCGTGGCGGCGAAGCCGATCGCGCCGGGCAGGAGCCAGAGGAACGGTCCGACCGAGGGACGGAACGCGCTCCCGAAGAGGAGCGGCAGCAGCACGGGCCCGAGGACCGCGGCGGCGACGATGGCCCCGGCGGTGACGAGCGCCGCCGAGCGGAAGGCGCGCACGGTCTGGTCGACGCGGCTACGGGGATCGCCCGCCACGACGGGGACAAGCGCGGCCGCGGTAGCCGCCGGCAGGTAGAGGAGCGCCTCGGAGGCGTTGACGGCGACGGCATAGATCCCGAGCGTCGCCTCGGAGGCGAGGAAGCCCATCAGGATCTGGTCGAGGCGGAAGTTGAGGAAGCGCGACAGCGTCCCGACCCAGGCGCGGAGGCCGAAGCTCACCGCGCTCCGCAGCAGCGCGAAGTCCGGGCGCGACGGCGCGACGCCCAGCGACGATCGCCGCAGCAGGAGGTACGCGCGCCAGGACTCGCCGGCCAGCCACGCCAGCGCGGCGCGCTCGACCGTCAGCTCGCCGACGACGGCAATCGACACCAGCAGCGCCGGGTAGATCCAGGAGACCGTCGCCGTGATCAGCGCGAGGCTCCGCAGTCGCGAGCAGCCGAGGAGGAAGGCGGCGGCGCCCTCGCTGAGCGCGGAGGCGACCGTCGCCACCGCCAGGATCGCGAGCTCGGGCGCCCCCACTCCCGCCGGGCGTTCCCCGCCGGCGGCGAGGAGCGCCGCGCACGCGATCAGCGCGGCGACGGCTGCGCTCGCCAGCATGAACACGACGAGGTTCGAGAGGAGCGCCGGACGCCGGTCGGGCCGGCGCGCTGCGAACACGGCCGTCGCCTCCGCGACGCCGAGCCCGGCGATGCGGGCCACGACGAGCGCCGTCACGGTGATGAAGGCGATCGTCCCACGGCCGGTCGGACCCAGCGCGCGGGCGAGGATCAGGACTGCGGCGAAGAAGCCGGCGTTTCCCGCCACCTTCGACCAGAAGAGAAGGGCGGAGCCGCCGGCGACGGGATCGGGGCTCAGCACGTCTCTCCGATCTTGTTGGCGTTCACGCGGTTCCCGCGCGAGATCGCACGGCGCCCGTCGTCCCAGCGAGCCGACTGGAGCGCGACGAGCGCGCCGTCGCTCCGGCAGGCGACGTTTCCCTTGACGACGTTGCCTGACGAGCCCTGCAGCGTGATCGCCGGCCGGGCGCCGCCGACGAAGACGTTGCCGACGATCACGTTCCGGTCTCCGCCGACGTCGACGAACAGGCCCGCGCCGCTCATGTGGACGAATCGGTTGTACGTGAAGGTGTTGCGGCTCGACCCCTGGCCCTCGTGCCGCCACTCCACGTTCACCCCCGCCTGCGCGTCGGCGATCACGTTCCGCGAGATCACGGAGTTGTTCGTCGAGTGCTCGACGTAGATCCCGACACGCGTGTCGCGGATCACGTTCCGGACGATCGTCGTGCGAGTCGAGGAGCCGACGGTCTCGATCCCGTCCCAGCGCGCGCGGACGACGCGGTTACCGATGATCGCGGCTTCGACTCCGCCGGTCCAGATGCCGCCCTCGTTCGTCCCGCACCCGGGCGTCGACCGCGTGTCGTAGACGCAGCCGTCGCGCGCCGGATCCCGGATGTCGCGGAGGTCGTTGTCGAGCGCAAGCCCGTGGAGCGCGGCGGCGGGGCGCCCGAACTCCTTCTGGCCGAGCAGGATCCCGTACGAGCGGAAGCCGCGGATCCGGTTACGGATCGCGCTCGTGTCGCGGGAGCGGTCGGAGCCGAGGGAAAAGACCGCGGCCTGCGCGTTCCCGTCGCTCGTGAGCTCGGAGTCCTGGACCGAGACGTCCGAATGGGCGCCCCAGACGTTCACGCCGTGGGTCCGGATCCTGACGATGCGTAGCCGCTGGAGGCGGACGTCGCGCGAGCCGTCGAAGACCGCGATCGCGATCCCCTCCCGCTCGGTGTTCGGCTTCGGCCCGCCGCCGTCCACCGTGAGGTCGGAGATCCGGATCCGCTCGCCTCTCGCGACGAGCAGCGCCCAGTAGCGGGCCCCCGGCTTCGGCGCGATCACCGTCGAGGCGCCGGAGCCCACAAGCCGCGCGCCGCTCCCGAGCCTCAGCTGATCGACCTCATAGCGGCCGGGCGCGAGGCGCACGGTGACGTCGCCCCGGCGGAGCTCCTCGCGCGCCCGCTCGAACGAGGCCCCAGGGCGCGCTTCGAGCACGTCGGAGCCCGAGGGCGCCACGGTCAGCGACTCGGCCGACGAGATTGCGCGCCGCCCGAGGTTGTCGACTGCTTCCACCCGGATCTTGTGCTCACCGCGCGGCAGGAGCGCAGGCTCGACGTCGAGTTTGAAGGGCGGGGTCGTGTCCGATCCGAGCGGCTTGCCGTCGAGCAGGAACGTCGCGGCCACCACCCGCCCGGACGAGGGCTTCGCCGCCGCCCGCAGCTCGACCGCGTGCGTCAGGCGCTCGGGCCCGAGGTAGCGGACGCTGGGCGGCGCGCCGGCCGGCGGCGCGGCCGTCGGCGGCTCGGTTGTCGAGCTCGAGCACCCGACGAGCGCCACGACCGCGACCAGCGCCGCCAGGGTTCGAATTGCCCGGGGGTACGTATCTACAGAGAGATGACCGACCTCGTAGACGGCCGGGTCCGGTACGCGCCAGCGCTGCCGTCCGACCAGCCGGTCGAGACCGGCCGGTACCTCGACGCGCTGGCGCGCAGCAAGCTCCTGATCGCGTTGATCGTGCTGCCGCTGACGGCAGTCGTCTTCGTGGCCTCGGCGATGATGCCGGAGAGCTACCGCGCCACCGCCAAGATCGTGCTCCAGAGCACCTCCGACCCGCTCGGGTCCGGGGACGTTGCCAGCACCGAGCGCCGGCTCGCCACGATCAACGCGCTCCTGACGACACGCGAGACCCTGCGCCGCTCCGCGCGGAAACTGCGGGGCGAGACCGCGGCGTCGCTGCAGGACAAGGTCACTGCCTCGGTCGACCCGACCGCCAACATCCTCTCGGTCGTCGCCACCGACGACACGGCCCGCGGCGCCTCGCGGACGGCGAACGCCGTCGCGCGCACCTTCCTCACCGAGCAGCGGCGCGTCGAGCGCCTGCGCCTGAACCGAGCTCGGGCGACGCTCCTTAGCGCACTCGCGGCACTCGAAGGACGCCGGGGGCAACAGATCGAGACCGAGCGGGGCGCGATCCGCGAGCGCCTCACCGACCTGAACGTCGGCGCCGCGACGAGCGGCTCGGAGGTCGCGCTCGCCGAGGCGGCGCAGCCGCCCAAGCAGCCCTACGCGCCGCGGCCGGTCCGGAACGCGCTGTTCGCCTTCTTCGCCGCCGGCTTCATCGCGGCGCTCATCGTCCTCGCCCGCGCTCAGCTCAAGCCGCGGATCAGCGGCGCGCGCGAGCTGAGCCGGCTGCTCGAGCTGCCCGTCCTCGCGGAGATCCCGTACGTGCGCCGTGGGCTCGGGCACCGCCCCCACACCGTGAGCGCGGCGGAGTACGAGGCCTACCAGACCCTCCAGGCCTCCCTCCGGCGCCAGCTGCCGGCGACGTCCCAGCGAATCGTGCTCGTGACGAGCGCGCTCCACGGCGAGGGGAAGAGCGAGGTGACGGCCGCGCTGGGGCTCGTCCTCTCGCAAGCGGGCCAGCGGACGTGGCTCGTCTCGGCCGACATGCGGACGCCGCGGCTCCACGAGCTGTTCGACGTCGCCCAGACCCCCGGGCTCGCAGAGGTGCTCGCGGGTGCCCGGAACGGCGACGCGAGCGGGATCTTCGAGCTCAGCGCGGCGCGCAGCGGCTCCGGAACCCTTCACGTGCTCGCCAGCGGGCGGACGCCACGCGACCCCGCGCAGCTGCTCGCCACGGACACGCTCGACGACTTCTTCGACGAAATCCGCCAGTCGGAGTACGACTACGTCCTGCTCGACGGCCCGCCGCTCCTCGGCCTCGTCGACAGCCAGGTCCTCGCGCAGCGTGTGGACGGCGTGCTCCTCGTCTGCCGTCCCGACCAGCTCACGCCGGAGACCGCGTTTGCCACTCGGGAGCTGCTCGACCGCCTCGAGATCAACGCGGTCGGACTGGCGATCGTCGGCGCTCGGGGCTCG
>DATLQK010000021.1:0-24604 GCA_035535195.1 Gaiellaceae bacterium
GACGCGTTCAGCGCCCGCCCGATGTCCCGCGTGAAGACCGACGCCGCGAGGCCGTAGTTGACGTCGTTCGCCCAGCCGATCGCCTCGTCGTCATCTGCGAACCGCTGCACGGTCACCACAGGTCCGAAGACCTCGCGCTGCACGATCTCGTCACCCTGGTCGACCTCGGTGACGACCGTCGGCTGGACGAAGAAGCCGCGCGAGCCGTTCGTGCTACCGCCGGTCAGCACCGACGCGCCCTTCGCGCGGTCGAGGAACCCGAGCACGCGCTCCTGCTGCGCCTTCGAGATCACCGGCCCCATCTCGATCTCGTCGCCCTCGGCGGGGTCGCCGACCTTCATCGACTCGACCGCCGGGACGAGCTCCTCCAGCAGCTTGTCGTAGATCTTCGGGCCAGCCATCACGCGCGACGCCGCCGTGCAGTCCTGGCCGGAGTTCCAGTAGCCGGCGATCTTGATCGCCTCGGCGACCTGGGCCGGGTCGGCGTCGTCGAAGACCACGACCGGCGCCTTGCCGCCGAGCTCGAGGTGGACGCGCTTGAGCGTCTCCGACGCCGCCTTCGCGACCTCCTTGCCGGTGGCGACGTCGCCGGTCAGCGAGACGAGACGGACGTCCGGATGCCGGACGATCCCGGCGCCGACGGGCTCACCGTCGCCGGTGATGACGTTGAGGACGCCGGGCGGGATCACGTCCGCGGCGAGTTGCGCGAACCGCAGCGTCGAGAGAGGCGTCTGCTCGGACGGCTTCAGCACCGAGGTGTTGCCTGCGGCGAGCGCCGGCGAGAACTTCCAGACTGCCATCATCAGCGGGTAGTTCCAAGGCGCGATCTGGCCGACCACGCCGATCGGTTCGCGCCGGATCCATGACGTGTAGCCGGACATGTACTCGCCTGCCGAGCGGCCCTCGAGGATGCGGGCGGCGCCGGCGAAGAAACGGATGTTGTCGGCCGAGACCGGCATCTCGTCGCGGGCGGCGGCCAGCGGCTTGCCGACGTTGCGGGACTCGAGCTGGGCGAGCTCCTCCGCGTTGTCCTCGATCAGGCCGGCGAGCTTGAGCAGGACCTCCGCTCGCTCGGCAGGTGTCGCGTCGCGCCATTCGGGCCACGCCTTCGCCGCCGCCTCGACCGCTCGGTCGACGTCGGCCTGGGCGCCCTGCGGCACCTCGGCGATCGTCTCACCGGTGGCGGGGTTGATGATCTCGGCTGTTCCGCCCTCGACGGCGTCGACGGCCTCGCCGCCGACGAAGTTCTGGAACTGCTGCACGGTCACGCTCATCGAAAACCTCCTGGATTCGTGCTGAACCTATCTCACTGGCGCGCGCCTGCTGCGGCCGCAGCCGTGCCGCCGACGGCAGTCGCTTCCCGGGTCAGCCGCTGGGCGATCCAGACCGGGATGATCGACACGAGGATGACGAAGAGGGCGACGACGTTCACGATGGGCAGCTCCCTCGGCCGGCCGAAGTTCGTGAGCATCCAGATCGGCAGCGTCTGCTGCGCTCCGGAGGTGAAGATCGTGACGATCACCTCGTCGAAGGAGAGCGCGAAGGCGAGCAGGCCGCCGGCGAGGAGCGCCGTTCGCATCTGCGGGAACGTCACGTAGCGGAACGTCTGCCACGAGCCGGCGCCGAGATCCGCCGACGCCTCCTCGAGGGAGCCGGCCACGCGGCGCAGCCTGGCCACGGCGTTGTTGTAGACGACGACGATGCAGAACGTGGCGTGCCCGATGATGATCGTCCAGATCGAGAAGCTGATCCCGAGCGGCGACAGGACGTTGAGGATCGTCGCCTGGAGGGCGAGGCCGGTGATGATCCCCGGCAGTGCGATCGGGAGGATGACGAGGAACGAGATCGTCTCCTTCCCGAAGAAGTCGTAGCGAGCGACGGCGAGCGACGCCAACAAGCCCAGCACGAGCGCGATGGCCGTGGCACCGAGCCCCGCCTTGAGCGACAGCAGCAATGCGCTGCGGACCTCGTCGTCTTCCCAGGCGATGCGGAACCACTTCGTCGTGTACTGATCAATCGGCCACGTCTGGGAGATGTTCTCGTTGAACGCGTAGATCGCGATCACGAAGAGTGGGACGTAGATGAAGGCGAGTGTCAGACCGCTGCCGAGCCGCAGCAGGAGACGGGCTGTGGGGGACTCGGCCATCTACAGCGCCCTGAAGGCACCCAGCCGCCGCGCGAGGACGAGGTAGACGGTCATGACGACGATCGGGACCATCGCGAACGCTGCCGCCACCGGCAGGTTGGCGCTCCGGTCGTTGTAGATCACGGTGCCCATGAACTGCTGGTTCGCGATCAGCGTCGGCAGGATGAAGTCACCGAGCGTCAGCGAGAAGGTGAAGATCGAGCCCGCGACGACGGCCGGGAACGCGAGCGGTAGCGTCACCTTCCAGAACGTCCGTAGCGAGCGCGCCCCGAGGTCGCCCGAGGCTTCGAGCAGCGACGAGGGAATCCGCTCGAGCCCCGTGTAGATCGGCAGAATCATGAACGGCAGCCAGAAGTACGTGAACGTCAGCCACAGCCCGACCTTGTCGCCGGGCGGGCCGAGGCCCAGCGGCCCGAGAAACCAGCTGATGAAGCCGTCGTCGAGCAGCATTGCGTTCCAGGCGAACGCCTTGACGAGGTAGCTCGCCCAGAGCGGTGTGAGGATCGCGACGACCAGGATCTCCCTCGTCCTCGGTCGCGCCACGCGCGCCATGTAGTACGCAATGGGGAAGGCGAGGATCGCGTCCGCGAGGGTGACGAGGGCCGCCATCGCAATCGTCCGCAACGCAACGTCGCGGTAGACGTCCTGCTCGAGGATCTGGCGGAAGTTGTCGAGGTTCCAGTTCCGGACGACGTCGTTCGTGAACGTCTCCGTGTCCCAGAACGCCGCCATCAGCAGCAGCGCGAGGGAGCCGAGGTAGATCACGACCAGCCACCCGACTGGGGCCGCCAGCAGGCCCACGAGGCGACCGTACGGGTGCCGATGGAGGAAGGACGAGAGCCGCCGCATCGGCCTCTCCCGGTGCGGCGGCTCAGCGATCGGAACCGAGCTCACTTACCCCTTGATCTCGGTCCAGGCAGCTTTCCAGTCCTCGTACGTCTTGCAGACGTCACCGCGGTCGTCACCGCAGTCCGCGATGGGCGTGTCCCAGTAGTAGACGTCCTTCCACCAGGCTTCGTCGGTTGCGTGGTAGGTGTTGCAGTGCTCCTTGTCCTTGGTCAGGGCGCATGCCTTCTCGTTCGACGGCGCCTCGCCGAAGTACTCGGCGACCTTCGCGTTCGCCGCCGGCGAGATGATGTAGTTCATCCAGAGGTACGTGCAGTTCGGATGCGCCGCCTTCTTGGCGATCATCCAGGTGTCGGACCACCCGGTCGTGCCCTCCTTCGGCTTGACCGACGCCACCGGCACCGGTGGCTTCTCGGCAGCCATCAGGTTCGTCTGATACGGCCACGTCGTCCCGACCGTGGTCTCGCCTGACTTGAAGGTCGTCACCTGGGTCGCGTACGTCGTCCCATCCCAGTACTTGGCGATCTGGGGCCGCTGCTTCTTCAGCAGGTCCACGGCAGCATCGAACTGCTTCTGATCGAGCTCGTACGGATTCTCGATCTCCAGGTCCGGCTGCGTGGCCTTCAGATACACCGCCGCGTCGGCGATGAAGATGGGGTTGTCGTAGATCGACAGCTTCCCCGCCTGTGAGCCGTCCCACACCGGAGCCCAGCTGTCGGTGCCGGCGGGAAGCTTGTCCTTGCGGAACACCAGCAAGTTCGGTCCGCGCCCGTGCGGCACGCCGTAGCCCTGGCCGTCGACGGTGTTGTACGACCGGTTCTTGAGGCCGTCGAAGACGTCCGCATAGTTCGGCGTGAGGTCGAAGTTGACGGGAGCCACGTCGCCTCGGGCGATCAGCCGCAGCGTTGCGTCACCCGACGCGGAGACGCCGTCGTACGCACCGCTGCCCATCAGGTCCACCATGTCGTCCGAGCTCGCGCCGTCCTTCGTCACGACTTTGCAGCCGGTCTGCTGCGTGAACGTCTTGGCCCAGGACTTGTCCGCGTAGCCGGCCCAGATCACCAGGTTGACCATGCCTTCGCTCCGGGCCTTCTGCTTGATCTCGTCGAGGTTCGCGCCGAGCCCCGGGATCGCGGTCGACGCCGCGGTGCTCTCCCTCGTCGTGCCGCTCGATTCGTCGTCGTCGCCCCCGCAGCTCGTCGCTGCGAGCAGGGCGATCACCACATAGACGGCGAGGCCGGCGAAGCGGAACCGGCGCCATCGTCCCTTGCTCATGTGTCCTCCGTTTCTCCCCCCGGATCGATTTCGTAGGTGTGCTCTGGACGCCACTCGAGGCGGACTGGGCGGTCCCGCGCCTCGACGACGTCCGCCGAGGTCGTCTCGAGGTTCTGCATGACGACGGAGAGGACTCCGCCGTTCTCGAGGTCGACCACGTACCGGGTCACCATCCCGACGTAGACGACCTCGCGGATGCGGCCGCGTTCCCAGCTCCAGCCGGCCGCGGGCTCCTCGTTCTCACCGAGGAGCCGGATCTTCTCCGGGCGGATCGTGAACCGCCGCCCATCCCGTTCCAGCACGTTCGAAACGCCGACGAAGCCGGCGACGAACTCGCTCTCCGGATGCTCGTAGACGTTTGCCGGCGAGCCGACCTGCTCGATCCTGCCGTCCTTGAACACGGCCAGGCGGTCGCTCATCGTCAGCGCCTCCTCCTGATCGTGGGTCACGTAGATGAACGTGATCCCGATCTCGCGCTGGATGAGCTTGAGCTCGATCTGCATCTCGTGCCGAAGCTTCAGGTCGAGCGCCCCGAGCGGCTCGTCGAGGAGCAGCACCTGGGGGCTGTTGACGATCGCGCGGGCCAGCGCGACACGCTGCCGCTGCCCGCCCGAGAGCTGCGCCGGGCGGCGGGGGCCGAGGCCGGTGAGCCGCACCATCTCGAGCACCTCGCCGACCCGCCCGCGCCGCTGCGCCTTCGGGACCTTCTTCACCATCAACCCGTAGGCGACGTTCTGCTCGACCGTCATGTGCGGGAAGAGCGCGTAGTCCTGGAAGACCGTGTTGACGTCGCGGTCGTAGGGCGGCGTGTTCGTGACGTCACGCCCCCTGAGAAGGATGCGGCCCGAGTCCGGTCGCTCGAAGCCCGCTATGAGGCGGAGGGTCGTCGTCTTCCCTGATCCGCTCGGGCCGAGGAGCGTGAAGAACTCGCCCGGCGCGATTGCCAAGTCGACCCCGTCGACGGCGACCACGTCGCCATAGCTCCGGTACAGCGCCACCGCCTCCACATCGGGGACGGCCGCCTCTGTCTCTTCGCTAGGCCGGGCCGGCGCCTGCGTCGACAAGCGATTCCTCGAGGAGGTCCAGCCCCTGGGCGAGGTCGGCGTCGGAGATAACCAGCGGGACGAGGATCCGCACGACGTTGCCATAGAGGCCGCAGGAGAGGAGCACGAGGCCCTTCTCGCGGGCCGTGGTCGTCACCCTGGTGGCGAGCTCTGGCGACCGCTCGGCGAGCTCGATCGCGAGCATCGGGCCGAGACCTCTGACCTCGCCGATCGCCGAGTGGCGGGCGGCGAGGAGCTCGAGTCTCGCGCGGATCGTGTCGCCGAGCTCGTTCGCGCGCGCGAGGAACTCCGGCTTGCGGACCTCCTCCAGCACTTCGATCGCGGCGACGCAGGCGAGCGGATTGCCGCCGAAGGTCCCGCCGAGCCCGCCGGGCTCGACGGCGTCCATCACCTCTGCGCGTCCGGTGACGGCGCCGAGCGGCAGGCCGCCGCCGAGCGACTTCGCCGAGACGAGCAAATCCGGCTGGACGTCGTAGTGCTCGATCGCCCAGACCCTCCCGGTGCGCCCCGTGCCGCTCTGCACCTCGTCGGCGACGAGCAGGATCCCGTGCGCGTCGAGGAGCTCCTGCAGCCGCCTCGGGAAGTCGGGGGGCATCGGGATGAAGCCGCCCTCGCCCTGGACGGGCTCGAGCACGGCGCAGGCGATCGTCTGCGGGTCGGCGTCCTCCTTCAGCACCTTCTCGCCCGAGGCAAGCGCGTCGTCGGAGGAGACCCCGTGGTACGGGTAGGGCGCCGCGGTGCGATAGACCTCCGGCGCGAACGGGCCGAAGCCGCGCTTGTACGGGACGACCTTGCTCGTCATCGTCATCGTCAGCAGCGTTCGGCCGTGGAAGGCGTGCTCGAAGACGAGCACCGACGGCCGGCCGGTGGCGGCGCGCGCGATCTTAACGGCGTTCTCGACTGCCTCGGCGCCTGTGTTCAAGAGGATCGACTTCTGGTCGGCACCCCGGCAGGGCGATAGCTCGGCCAGGAGCCGGCAGACCTCGACGTACGGCTCGTACATCCCCACCATGAAGCACTGGTGGAGGAACCGGTCCGTCTGCTCGTGGATCGCGGCCGCCGCGAACCCGTGCCCGGTGTTCTGGCAGCCCAGCCCGCCGGCGAAGTCGATGTAGCTGCGGCCGTCCGCGTCCTCGATCCGCGCACCGTCGGCCCGGTGGACGACCAGCGGTGGCGTTGCGATTCCGCGCGCGACGTACTGCTCGCGGGCTGCGATCACCGCCTCGGACGACCCCGTCCGCTCGCGTAGGGACATGCGCGGGGACCCTACTGAAACTGTCCTAATCTTCTCCACCTTGATCGCAGTCGTGGGAGCCGCCGGCACGATCGGTCGGAACGTCGCCGGGTTTCTGGAGCAGTGGGGCGTGCCGTGCGTGCGCCGCGACTTCCGGCTCGAGGGCGACGCGCAGGTCGATGCATCCGATCCCGCTGCGGTCGCGCGTGCGCTCGACGGCGCCGCGGTCTGCGTCAATTGCGTCGACTACCGCCTGAATCTGCCCGTGATGGAGGGTGCGTTCGCGGCGGGCGCCCACTACGTCGACCTGGGGGGCCTCTACCACGTCACGAAGCAGCAGCTGGAGCTCGACGGACGGTTCGCCGAGCGCGGGCTGGGGGCTCTGCTCGGCATCGGCTCAGCGCCCGGCAAGACGAACCTGCTCGCGGCCGCGGCGGTCGCGCGGCTGGGCGTCGGGCCTGCGTCGCTCGAGATCTGGGCCGCGACGCGCGATCCTGCCGCGGCGAATCATCCGTTCCCAGCCCCGTACTCGGTGCGGACGCTGCTCGACGAGCTGCGCATGCAGCCGGTCGTGGTCGAGCGAGGTCAGGTGACCGAGGTCGAGCCGCTTTCGGGCCGGGCGACTCGGGAGCTGCCGGAGCCGGTCGGCGCCGCGACAGGGATCTACACCCTCCACTCGGAGCTCGCAACGCTGCCGGCCGCGTTCCCGAGCCTCGAGTCGGCGTCGTTCCGCCTGTGCCTTTCGGACGGCCTGCTCGAGCAGCTGCTCGCGCTGCGGGAAAGCGATTCCGAGCCGGAGCCGTACCAACAGTCGCCGGCCTCGGTCGCTGTGCATCTCGTCGACGCCGCGGGCCACGGACGGCGCGTCGTGGGGTGGACGCTGACGCGCCGGGGGTCGGCGCGCTCGACCTCGGAGCCGGCGGCGCGCGCGGCCGTCGAGCTCGCCGACGGCCGGCTGTCGTTCGCGGGCGTGCGGCCGCCCGAGGCGGCGGTTCAGGATCCGGAGGGATTCCTGGCGCTGCTCGACACCGAGGTCACCTGGGCGTGACGTAGAGGATCCACCTGCCGATGCAGCGGCGGTCGCCGCTGCCACGGTGGGTGGAGAGCCAGAGAATCCCGCGGCTTCCGGCGGGGCGGCGGGGGCCATGGAAGGCGGAGGCGAGCCTCTCGGGGATCGTGATCTTCACGCCGCGGTCGAGCGTCACCTCGACGAACCGCTCGACCTGCTCCGCGTCCTGTCCGCGGGGGACGGGCGCTGCGACGACGTCCGTCTCGCGCCGCTTCGCGATCGCCGGGAGATCCTCCCCGTCGTCGTAGACGCGGAGGTCGACGCGGCAGCCCGTCTGCTGCTCGAAGCGCGGGATGTCGGCGTCGATCCAGGCCGGCGCGAGGATTGCCACGTGGGGCTGGTTCTCGGACGAGCCGCAGCCGACGGCGGCGAGTAGGGCGGCTGCGGCAAGCAGGCGGGCGGCCATACTCCGCCATTGTGTCCACCTACGCGGTCCTCTCCGACCTTCCACTGACGATCGACAGCCACGAGCTCGAGCGGCTCGAGCAGGCGGTCTCGAGCGAGTTCACCCGCGTGACGACACTTGTCCGGCTCCGGGGGGCCGGGGAGGAGGGGATCGGCGAGGACGTCACCTACAGCGAGGAGGACCACGCGCGTTTCGCCGCCCCGGCAGCCGAGCTGCCGCTCGCGGGCGACTGGACCCTGGACTCGTTCTCGGAGCACGTCGAGAGCCTCCAGCTCTGGCCCGAGCCGCCCGGCATGGAAGCGTTTCGCGACTACCGGCGCTGGGCCTTCGAGAGCGCGGTGCTCGACCTGGCGCTCCGCCAGGGTGGGATGTCGCTCGCTGCCGCGCTCGGGCGGGAGCCGCGCCCGGTCCGGTTCGTCGTCTCGATGCGCCTCGGCGAGCCGTCGACGACCGCGCCCCTGCGGCGCATTCTCGGGCTCTACCCGGACACGATGCTCAAGCTCGACGCACGGCCCGACTGGACGCCTGAGCTCGTGGACGAGCTTGTCGAGCTCGGTGCAGTCGACTCGATCGACCTGAAGGGCCAGTACACGGGAACGGTCGTCGACAACCCGCCCGATCCGGTCCTGTACCGCCTCGTCGCGGAGGGCTTTCCAGAGGCCTGGATCGAGGATCCGGCGCTGACCGAGGAGACCGACCCGGTGCTCGAGCCCCACCGCGACCGGATCACGTGGGACGCACCGATCCACTCGGTCGCCGACATCGAGTCCCTGCCCTTCCCGCCGCGGATGACGAACATCAAGCCGTCTCGCTTCGGCTCGCTCCGCCGGCTCTGCGAGGGCTACGACTATTGCGAGGAGCGGGGGATCGGGATGTACGGCGGCGGCCAGTTCGAGCTGGGCGTCGGCCGAGGCCAGATTCAGTACCTCGCATCGCTCTTCCATCCGGACACGCCCAACGACGTCGCGCCCGGCGGCTACAACGTCGCGCCGCCGGAGCCGGGGCTGCCGACGAGCCCCCTTGCGCCGTCGCCGCACGCGACCGGCTTTCGCTGGGGATAGTCCGTCACGCTTCGGCATGAAGCCGGCGCACACGCGTGACGCCTTCCCGGCTAACGTCGTTGCCATGGCCGACATCACGACGCTCTGGGGCAAGGCGACGCTGGTCGACGAGGTCAAGCTGCAGCAGCGGGCGGGCGACAAGCGGTTCGCCTCGCTTGTCCAGTTGCTCGAGGACGAGAAGGGCGAGCGGCTGGTCCGCTTCGCGTACACGACCGACGGCCACACGCGGCGCGGGCCGGTGACGCTGCGAGCCGCCGATCTCGACCGGCTGCGCAAGGCGCTGCGCAACCACACGGGCCTCGCCTCCGCGCTCGGGCTGGAGCAATGATGGGCGGATTGTGGACCTTGACCGCCGCCGCCGGGGCGAGGATTGCCCTCGGTCCTAGACGAACGCGGGAGCCTGCCCGCGCGCCGCCGCTACGAGCGATCCGAGGATCACCGCCCCGTCGTCCGACCCGATCAGCGGATCGACCGCGTGCTCGGGATGCGGCATCAGGCCCATGACGTTCCGATGCTCGTTGACGATGGCCGCGACGTCGGCGACGGACCCATTCGGGTTCTCTTCGTAGCGCAGGACGATCTGGCCGCGCGACTCGAGTTCGCCCACGAGCTCCTCGCCGGCGAACCAGCACCCCTCGCCGTGCTTGATCGGGATCGTCAGGCGCTGTCCCTGGGAGCAGAGCGCCGTGAACGGCGTGTCGACCCGCTCGACCCTCAGCTCGACATCCCGACAGATGAAGGAGAGCGACGCGTTCGGCCGGAGCGTCCCCGGCAACAAGCCCCCTTCGCAGAGGATCTGGAAGCCGTTGCAGATCCCGAGCACGAGCCCGCCCTCGGCGGCGAACTCGGACACGGCCCGCATCGCCGGCGAGAACCGGGCGATCGCGCCGCAGCGGAGGTAGTCACCGTAGGAGAAGCCGCCGGGAAGGACGACGGCGGCGACCTCCGGCAGGCGCTCCTCGCCGTGCCAGACGGCGATGCCGTCGGCGCCGAGGCGCTCGAGCGCGAGGAGCGCGTCCCGGTCGTCGTTCGACCCCGGGAAGGTGACGACGGCGATGCGCGGCCGCGGCTCGTTCACGCGAGCTCGATCTCGTAGCTCTCGATCAGCGGGTTCGTCAGCAGCTGCTCGCACATCCGCTCGACCTCGGCGCGCGCGGCTGTCTCGTCCGCGGCATCCAGCTCGAGGTCGACGACGCGGCCGACGCGCGCCTCGCCGACCGAGAAGCCGAGCTGGCGGAGCGAGCTCTCGACGGCCTCGCCCTGCGGGTCGAGGATGCCCGGCTTGGGACGGACGAGCACCGTCGCCTTCATCGCAGAACGGAGGACGGATCGTCGAGGTAGGTCGAGAACGGCCGCTCGGCCAGGCGCTCGAACGCCTCGACGTAGCGCTCGCGCGTGCCGGCGACGACGTCATCCGGGAGCTCCGGCCCCGGATCGGTCTTGTCCCAGCCGGTCGTCTCGCAGTAGTCGCGCACGAACTGCTTGTCGAACGACGGCTGTGGCTTGCCCGGCTCGTACTCGTCCGCCGGCCAGAAGCGCGACGAGTCCGGCGTGAAGGCCTCGTCCGCGAGCACGAGCTTCCCGTCCTGGTCGATGCCGAACTCGAACTTCGTGTCGGCGATGATGATCCCGCGGTCGGCCGCGAACGCGGATGCGAAGCGGTAGAGCGCGAGGGAGGCCGCCTCCACCTCGGCGAACCGGTCGGCGCCGACGAGCTCAGCCGCCTGCTCGCGCGTGATGTTCTCGTCGTGGCCCGTCGTCGCCTTCGTGGCCGGCGTGAAGATCGGCTCTTCTAGGCGGTCCGATTCACGCAGGCCGTCGCCGAGCCGGTGACCGCAGACCTCGCCGCTCGCCTGGTAGTCCTTCCACCCGGACCCGGCCAGGTAGCCACGTACGACACATTCGATCGGCAGCATCTCCAGCCGGCGGCACTCGAGCGACCGGCCGTCGTCCCGCACCTCGAGCAGGTGGTTGTCGATGATGTCGCCGGTGCGGGCGAACCAGAACGCCGACAATCCGGTCAGGACTCGGCCCTTGTCGGGGATCTCGGTCGGCAGCACGACATCGAAGGTCGAGATGCGGTCGCTGGCGACGAGCAACAGGCGGTCGTCGTCGAGCGCGTACAGCTCGCGGACCTTCCCGCTGCCGACGTGCGTTGCGGTCTCAGACATGGACGGGCTCCTCTCGTCGGGTCAGTTCATGTAAGCGGTCGAAGACGACGTCGACGTGCCGGGTGTAGGCGCCGAGGTCGAAGACCGAGTCGAGCGCGCCGGCATCCAGCGTCGCCGTGATCTCCGGGTCGGCGCGGGCAAGCTCGGCGAAGTCTTGTTCCTCCTCCCAGGCGCGCATCGCCTGGCGCTGGACCAGCTCGTACGCCCGCGCGCGCTCCAGACCGCTCTCGACGAGCGCCAGGAGCAGCCGCTGGCTGAAGAAGAGGCCGTGGCTCGCCTCGAGGTTCCGACGCATCTGCTCCGGTCGTATGACCAGCCCCTCGACGAGCCACCGGAACCGGTCGAGCATGTAGTCGAGTGCGAGGAAGGCGTCCGGGATCACGACTCGCTCGGCGGAGGAGTGCGAGATGTCGCGCTCGTGCCACAGGGCGACGTTCTCCAATCCGACGACGGCCGCGCCGCGCACGACGCGCGCCAGTCCGCAGATTCGCTCCGCGACGACCGGGTTGCGCTTGTGGGGCATCGCCGACGAGCCCTTCTGGCCCTTGCCGAACGGCTCCTCGACCTCCCGGACCTCGGTCCGGGCGAGGTGCCGGATCTCGAGCGCGAACTTCTCCAGCGAGGCGGCCGTCACCGCGAGCGCCGCGAGCAGCTCCGCGTGGCGGTCGCGCTGAATGATCTGCGTCGAGGCCGCGGCCGGCTCGAGGCCGAGTCGCTCGCACGCGATCCGCTCCACCTCGGGGTCGGTCACGGAATAGGTGCCTACCGCGCCCGAGAGCTTCCCGACCCGTAGGCCTTCCAGCCCGGCCCCCAGACGCGACCGCGCACGGTCGAGCTCGAACGCCCAGACGGCGAGCTTGAGCCCGAAGGTGGTCGGCTCGGCGTGCACCCCGTGCGTTCGGCCGATCGTCACCGTGTCGCGATGCTCCTCGGCCCGTGCGACGACCGCATCGAGCGCGGCTTCGATCCCGCGCAGGAGGAGCTCGCCCGCCTCCCGGATCTGCAGGGACAGCGCCGTGTCGAGGACGTCCGACGACGTCAGTCCGTAGTGGAACCAGCGCCCGACCGGCCCGAGCTGCTCGCCGACGGCGTCGACGAAGGCCGCGACGTCGTGCTGCGTTCGCTGCTCGATCTCCGCCACGTGCTCGGGCGACGGAGCGACGGCGCGGTCGCGGATCTCCGCAGCCGCCTCCGGCGGCAGGACGCCGATCGCCGCCCAGCCGTCGAGCGCCGCGAGCTCGACCTCGAGCCAGCGTTCGAGCTTCGCCTCGTCCGACCAGATCCGCGCCATCTGCGGCCGGGAGTAGCGGGCGATCACGGGTCCCCCAGCGCCAGAATGCGGGCGGCCAGCACCGCGGCGTTCCGCGAGCCGTCGATCGAAACACACGCGACCGGCACGCCGGGCGGCATCTGCACGATCGAGAAAAGGGCGTCGAGGCCGTCGGCGACGCTTTTGCTGGACCGGAGCGGGACGCCGATCACGGGCAGCTCCGAATAGGCCGCCACGACGCCCGGGAGCGCGGCCGCCATCCCTGCGCCGGCGATCAGCACGCGGATCCCGCGCCCGGCCGCGGATTTCGCATAGTCCGCGACGCCCTGCGGGTCCCGGTGCGCCGACAGCACGTTGAACTCGTGTTGGATGCCGCGACCGTCGAGCTCGGTCATCGCGCCGGCCATCGCCTCACGATCGGATTCCGACCCGACGAGGATGCCGACGAGCGGGCCCTCAGCCGACAACGTTCACCGCCTTCTCCGCTACGTCCCGCCGGTATTGCATCCCGGAGAAGGAGATCAGCTCGCATGCGCCGTAGGCCATGCGCCGTGCTTCCTCCACCGAGTCGCCGGTCGCGGTCACGTTGAGGATCCGGCCGCCGTTCGTGACGAGCTGGTCGCCGCGCATCGCGGTGCCGGCGTGGAAGACGAGCGCCCCTGTCGCTTCCGCGGCCCCGACCCCCTCGATCGGCGTCCCGCTGTCCGATCGCTGCGGGTAGCCGTCGCCGGCGAGTACGACCGTGACTGTCGCGTCGTCCGCGGCCTCGAGCCTCGCGCCGCCGAGGTCGCCGCGCGCCGCCGCGGCCAAGGCGTCCAGCAGGTCGCCGCCGAGTCGCGGGAGGATCGACTGTGTCTCGGGATCGCCGAAGCGGCAGTTGAATTCCAGCACCTTCGGCCCGGACTCGGTGAGCATCAGCCCGGCATACAGGAGCCCCACGAACGGCGCGCCGCGTGCAGCGAGCTCCGCGAGCACCGGACGGTGAACGGTCTCGAGCAACTCCTCGACCTCGTCTGAGCCGATCTCAGGCACGGGCGAGTAGGACCCCATGCCGCCGGTGTTCGGCCCCTGATCCAGGTCGGCGAGACGCTTGTAGTCCCGGGCCGGCGCCAGCGCAACGGCATTACGGCCGTCCGCCAGCGCGAAGAGCGACAGCTCTTCGCCTTCGAGCAGCTCCTCGACCACGAGCGACTGGTCGAGCCGTGCCACCTCGCGGAGGGCCTCGTCTAGCGTCGCCTGGTCGGGGCAGACGAAGACGCCCTTGCCCGCCGCGAGCCCGTCGACCTTCAGCACGCAGGGCGGCCGAGCGACGGACATCGTCTCGGCGGTTGCGACTCCGGCAGCATGCATTACGTCCTTGGCGAAGGTCTTCGAGCCCTCGATCCGAGCCGCGGCGGCCGAGGGGCCGAGCACGGCGACGCCTCCGTGCCTGAGCTCGTCCGCGACGCCGGCGACGAGCGGCGCCTCCGGCCCGACCACCGCCAGGTCGATCCCGAGCGACCGCGCCAGGTCGAGCAGCCCTTCGCCGTCCTCGGCGCGCACCGGATGGCACTCGCCGAGCCGCGCGATCCCCGGGTTCCCGGGCGCCGCGTGCAGCTCGGCGAGCGCCGAGCCCTGGGCGAGCTTCCAGGCCAGCGCGTGCTCGCGGCCGCCGGTGCCGATCAGGAGCACTTTCACGGTCGGGCGATCGCCTCGAGCCCGCGCTGCGCCAGGACGTCCTCCCTGGCCCGCCCCGTGCCGATCAGCGAGACCTCCACCTCGAGCTCGCGCTCGATGAACTCGACGTAGCGCCGCGCCGCCTCCGGCAGGACCTCGACGCGATCAACCTCGTCCAGCGGCTCCTCCCACCCGGGCAGTACCTCGTAGACCGGCTCGGCGTGGTGGAAGTCGCTCTGGTGCGCCGGGAAGTCGGCCGTCGTCGAGCCGTTCGGCAGCCGGTAGGCCGTGCACACGGGGAGCCGGGCGAAGGACGAGAGCACGTCCAGCTTCGTCAGCGCCAGAGAGGTGAAGCCGTTCAGCCGGGCCGCGTACCGCAACCCCACCAGGTCGAGCCAGCCGCAGCGCCGCTCGCGCCCCGTCACCGTTCCGTACTCCGCGCCGAGCTCGCGCACACGCTCCTGGTCGGGCCCTTCGATCTCGGTCGGGAACGGTCCCTCGCCGACGCGTGTCAGGTACGCCTTCGTCACGCCGAGCACCGCATCGATCCGCCGCGGGCCGATCCCGACGCCGACGGCGGCCGCCGCAGCGATCGGGCTGGAGGAGGTCACGAACGGGTAGGTGCCGTGGTCGAGATCGAGCAGCGTTCCCTGCGCGCCTTCGAACAGCACGAATCGTCCCTCGCGGAGCGCGTGGTCGACGAGCAGGGAGCTGTCCGCGATGTACGGGCGCAGCCGCTGCGCGTACCCCTCGTAGCGCGACGAGACGTCCTCGAGGTCGAGCGTGCCCGCCTCGTAGACGCGCTCGAGCCAGTGGTTCTTCTCGGCGAGTGCGACCTCGATCTTCTGCCGGAGGATCTTGGGGTCGAAAAGATCCTGGACGCGGATCCCGAGCCGCGCCGCCTTGTCGCCGTAGGCCGGCCCGATCCCGCGCCTCGTCGTCCCGATCTGGAGCCTGCCGAGCCGTCGCTCGCTCGCCTGGTCGAGCGCGACATGCCACGGCATGATCAGGTGCGCGTTCCCGGAGACGCGGACGAGCTCGGTCGAGATGCCGCGCGCCTCGAGGTCGTCCAGCTCCTCGATGAAGACCTGTGGGTCGATCACGCAGCCGGCGCCCAGCACGCACTGCTTCCCCCAGAGGATCCCCGAGGGCATGTGCCGGAACTTGTACGTCTGGCCGTCGGCGACGATCGTGTGCCCAGCGTTCGGGCCGCCCTGGTAGCGGCACACGACGTCCGAGTGCTGGGCGAGCAGGTCGACGATCTTCCCCTTGCCCTCGTCTCCCCACTGGGCGCCGACGATCACGGTCGCTGGCACGTTCCTCCGAGTCTGCCGGACCGGGCGGCGATCTGCCCTAGGCGGAGGGGGCGAGGTCGGCGAACTTGGCGTACCGGTTCAGCCATGCGAGCTTCTCCGTCCCGGTCGGCCCGTTGCGGTGCTTCGCGAGGTGCACTTCGGCGATCCCCTGCGCCTCGCTCTCGTCGTTGTAGTACTCGTCGCGGTAGATGAAGAAGACCAGGTCGGCGTCTTGCTCGAGCGAGCCCGACTCGCGCAGGTCGGACAGGATCGGCCGCTTGTCATGCCGCTGCTCGACGGCGCGCGAGAGCTGCGAGAGCGCGATCACCGGCACCTCGAGGTCGCGCGCGAGGATCTTCAGCGAGCGCGAGATCTGCGAGACCTCCTGGACGCGGTTCTCAGGGTTGGAGCCCGAGGTCATCAGCTGCAGGTAGTCGACGATGATCAGCGACAAGTTCGGCTCCTTGGACTTGAGCCGCCGCGCCTTCGACCGGATCTCCATCATCGTGATCGAGCCAGTGTCGTCGACGTAGATCGGCGCCTTTGCGAGCTTGTCGCAGGCCGCCGTCAGCCGCGGCCAGTCGTCGGCGCCGAGCTTTCCCGTCCGGAGCCGCTGCGACTCGACCTTCGCCTCGCTGCACATCAGGCGCTGCGTCACCTCCGACTTCGACATCTCGAGCGTGAAGAGCGCGACCGGCAGCTCCTTTCGAACCGCGATGTTCGCCGCCATGCAGAGCGCGAGGCCCGATTTCCCCATGCTCGGCCGGGCGGCGAGGATGATCAGGTTCCCCGGCTGGAAGCCCGACGTCAGCCGGTCGATGTCGCGGAACCCGGCCGGGACGCCGGTGACCTCCTCGCCAGCCTCATAGAGCGCGGTGATCCGTTCGAAGCTCTCCTTCAGGAGCCCCTCGATGTGCGCGAACTCGCTCGAGACCCGCTGCTGCGAGAGCTCGAAGACCAGCTGCTCGGCCCGGTCGACGAGGTCGATCGTCTCGCCGGGGCGGTCCCAGCCCAGCCGGGAGACCTCGTCGCCGACCCGGATCAGGCCGCGAAGGGTCGCCATCTCGCGGACGATCCGTGCGTAGTGGTGTGCGTTCGCCGTGGCGGGGACGAGCGCGGCGAGCTCGTGGATACGGCCGCGACCGCCCGCGGCGTCGAGCTCGCCGCGCTCCTCGAGCGCGTCGATCAGCGTGATCGCGTCGACGGGCTCCCCGCGCGCGTAGAGCGTCAGAGCCGCGCGGTAGATCTTCGCGTGGCTTTCCCGGTAGAAGTCCCCCGCGTCGAGGATCTCGCTGACGGCCCCGATCGCGCCGGGGGAGAGCATCATCGCGCCGAGGACCGACTCCTCGGCGTCGAGGTTCTGGGGCGGGATCGGGGCGGTCTGCGGGACCTGGGCGATCTGAGCGCTCACCGCGGCATTCATTCCGCGCCTCGCCCGATCGCGCAAGCACGATTTCCCCTACTACTAGGGGAAAAAACGGCTGCTGTGCAGGCAGAAGAACACACGTTCCCGCCGATTCTCCACGGGCGGGCGGATGTTGTCCCCAGGTCCGGCCCTCCACCGGCGCGACGGACTTCCCGCTCCGAGCGGCTTTTTCCGCAATCCGTCCCCAGGGTCTGGAAAACCTTGTGGACGAGTAGTTGCCGCTTCGTTACTGCTCGGCGGGCGGCTCGTCGCCCTCGGCGGGCGGCTCATCGCCGTCGGCGTGGGCCTCGGGCTCGGGCTCGCCGGGCCGCTCCTCGGCCTCGCCGGCCTCCTCGGCCTCGAGCGCGTCGGTCTGCTCGATCAGCGCCTCGACCTCGATCGCGCCTTCGGGCTCGGCGGCGGTCCCTGCCGCCTCGGCGGCCGCGGCGGCCGCTGCCTCCTCCTCGGCGCGGGCGGCGGCCTCCATGGCCTCCATCTCCTCGATCCCGCCCTCGGGAACGACCTCGAGCCGGAGCGTCGCCTCGACGTCGGTGAAGACCTCGACCGGGACCTCGTGCCGCCCGACCCGCTTGATCGAATCGCCGAGCGCGACCTTCCGGCGGTCGATGCGGATCTTGTGGTCGTCCCAGAGCCGGTCGGCGATGTCCGTCGCGGTCACCGAGCCGAAGAGCGTCCCGGTCGGCCCCGCCTTCACGTCGAAGCGGAGCGGGGCGGCCTCGAGCCGGGTCGCGATCTCCCGCGCCTCGTCGTGCGAGCTCGCCTCCTGCCTCGCACGGACCTCGTCGCGCCGCCCGAGCTCCTGAAGCGCGCCTGGCGTCGCCGTCTCCGCCAGCTTCCGCGGGAGGAGGAAGTTCCGCGCGTATCCGCGCGCAACGTCGACGACCTCGCCGCGCAGGCCGAGCTTGTCCACGTCTTCCAGGAGGATGACCTGCATGGCTCCTAGGTGGTCGCGTACGGCAGGAGCGCCATCTCGCGCGCCCGCTTCACCGCGAGGGCGACCTGGCGCTGGTGGCGCCGGCAGGCGCCGGTGATCCGGCGCGAGCGGATCTTGCCCTTCTCCGACACGAAGCGCCGCAGCTGATTGATGTTCTTGTAGTCGACCTCGTCGACGTGGTCGCGGCAGAACTGGCACGACCGCCGCTTGATCGGGCCGGTCGGCGGCCCTCTGCGGCCGGTGCGCTGCTCTGCTCCTCTACGTGCCTTCGCCATTCGTGCTCCTAGAACGGAATGTCGTCGTCTGCTGCCGAGGACGGGAAGTCGGCGCCGCTCTCCTGGCGGGCACCGGCGGTGACGAACTGGCCGCCGCCGCTCTCGCCGTCGGCGCGGTTGCCGAGGAACTGGACGCTGTCGGCGATGATCTCCACCGCCTGGCGCTTCGTCCCGTCCTGCGCCTCCCACTCGCGCCAGTCGAGGCGCCCGTCGACCGCCACCGGCCGGCCCTTCGAGAGGTACTGCGCGCAGCTCTCGCCCTGGTTGCCCCAGACGGTGACGTCGAAGAAGTTCGGCTTTTCACCCCACTCGCCGGTGGAGCTGTCCTTCTGGCGTGAGTTCACCGCCAGGCGGAGCTTGCAGACGGCGGTGCCGCTCGGCGTGTGCCGGAGCTCCGGATCCTTGGTCAGGTTCCCGACGAGAATGACGCGGTTGATGCTGGCAGCCATGGCTATTCCTCCTCTTGCTGCGGTGCCGCAGCGACTGTCGCGGGCTCGGCCTCATCCTGCCGACCCTCCGTCGGCGACGCTACCGGCTGCCCGGGACGGCGCTCACTTCGGCGCACGGCCAGGTGGCGCATGACCCCGTCGGTGATCTTCAGCACGCGGGAGATCTCGTCGAGCGTCTCCGGATCGGAGGAGAAGGTGACGAGGTGGTACACCCCGTCGGTCTTGTGGTCGATCTCGTAGGCGAGCTTTCGCCGGCCCCAAACGTCGTGGGTGTCCCAGCTCCCACTCTGGCGCTCGATCAGCTCGCGCATGCGGGTGACGATCTCGTTCTGCCGGTCCTCCGGCAGGTCGGGATCGAACATGAGCAGGATTTCGTAAGGCGACACGGTCCCGATGTACTCCTTCGGTCTAGTGGCGGCCATGTCCGGAACCGTCACGTCGGGCCGCGACGGAGGACAGGGCAGGAAGCGGGCGGCATAGTAGCATCGGCCGGGTGAACCGCCGCCTCGCGTTCCTGGGAGGAATCGCCGTGGGGACCGCCGCTCTCTGGAGGACGATCCGGCGCCGTCCGCCCGGCTGGGTGGAGCTGGAACCGGTCGATGCGCGGGCGGAGGAGCTCCGCCGGAAGATCGACGAGTCGCAGCCCGTCGTGGAGGACCGTGAGGAGTTCGAAGCCGCCGAGACGCCGGTCGACGCCGTCGACCCGCCGATGGAGGTCGCCGACGACCCGGCCGAACGCCGCAAGGCCGTCCACGCCGAAGGGCGCTCGGCCGTCGAGCGGATGCAGCGGGCTACGGACGAGTAAACGCCGCGACCCCCGCTACGAACCCGCGCGCGAGCCGCCACTGGTAGGCGCTCGAGTGGAGCAGCCGTCGCTCGGCCGGGTTGGAGAGAAAGCCGGTCTCCGCCAGCACGACCGGAACGTCAGCCCAGTTGAAGCCGGTCAGGTCCGACCGCTCCACGACCCCGAGGTCGCGCGCGCCGGTCGCCCGGACGAGCCCGTGCTGGATCGCCGTCGCCGCGCGGCGGCTGCGGGTGTAGACGTCGTCCGTCCACCCGCGGTGAAAGGCGGGCGTGAGGGTGGCGATGCCGTGCTGCGAGCTACTCGCCGCTCCGTCGGCGTGGATCCGCAGCATCAGCGCCGCGTGCCGCCGGTTGCAGAACTCCGCGCGGTCGATGTTCCCGCCGCGATAGGTCAGGCCGGTCCGCGTCATCGCGACGCGGTAGCCCCGCCGCAGCAGCAGCGCCCGAGTCTTCCACGCGACGGCCAGCGCCACGCCCGCCTCGCCCGCGGCGCCGCCCGGATCCTTGATCTTCGTCACCCGCGACCCGGGCCCGATCGCCTCGCGCTGTGCCCCGATCGCCGGAACCGTGCCGTGTCCCGGGTCGAGGCAGATGAGCGCGGCGGCGGCAAGCGCTTCGGCGACCACGGGTGGCATCGTACGGACGCTCCGCTACGCTCAAACAGAGAGCCTGCCGTGCACGGTGGCGAAGCGAAAACGATCCTCGTCTGCGAGGACGACGAAAACTTGCGGCAGCTCATCCGCGCCGTCCTCGGCGCGGGCTACCGGATCGTGGAGGCGCACGACGGGGATCAGGCGGTGATCCTGGCGCACGAACACCATCCGGATCTGATCGTCCTCGACCTGATGCTGCCGCGCATGAGTGGGCTCGAGGTGCTCAGCCACCTGCGCGCAGAAGCGCCGCCCGGCGACGCACACATCCTGGTCATGAGCGCGTGGCCGAACTCCGAGGCGGCTGCCAGGGCTGCCGGCGCGGACAGCTACCTCCCGAAGCCGTTCAACCCCGACGACCTGGTGTCGATAGTCACAGAGGTGGTAGGAGCACCGCAGTCGTGAAATCCATGTCCCTCTCCGGCCGGATGATCGTCGCGAGCCTTGCGCTCGCCGTGATCGTCGCCGGCGTCTTCGTCGTGATGATCCGGGCGGTCGCAGCGGTGGACGAGGCGCGCACCCGGGAGGCGCACTCGAAGGACGTCACGGCGGCGACGGTGGGCGTCGAGAAACTCGTCGGCGACCTCGAGACCGGTCTCCGCGGCCTCGTGTTGAGCGGCAACGAGCGGTTCCTCCAGCCTGGGGAGAGGGCGCGTAAGCAGCTGCCGGGCCGACTCGACGAGCTGGAGCGGCTCGTCTCCGATGACCCTTCGCAACGGGCAAGGGCGCAGAACCTCCGGAGCGAGGTGAACGCCTACATCAACGACTACTGGAAGCGCCTCGTGCAGATCGCGCGGGGGGACCACCCGGAGGCAGCCCGCACGCAGGTCGCCTTGAACGAGGGCAAGGGCCGGACGGACATGATCCGCGGGGACTTCGCGCAGCTCCTCAGGGCGGAGGACGCCCGGGCAGCGGCGAGCGCGGAGAGCGCGAACACGCGGTCCGACCGCGCTGTCGTGCTCGGGATCATGGGCCTGATCGGCTGCGCGCTCCTGATCATCCTGTTCGGCCTCTACCTGGCGCGATCCACGGCCGAGCCCGTGCGCGCCGTGGCGACCGCCGCGAGTCGCGTCGCGGCGGGTGACCTGTCGTTCCGGCTGCCGGAGCACGGCCCGGGCGAGGTGGGGGAGCTGACCGTCGCCTTCAACCGCATGGCGGCCGAGCTCGAGCGAAACCAGCTCGAGCTCGAGGCGCAGAACGAGCAGCTGCGGGACAGCGAACGACGCAAGTCCGAGCTCGTCAGGATCGTGTCGCACGAGCTTCGCACGCCGCTCGCCAGCATCCTCGGCTTCACCTCGCTCCTCCTGAACCGCGAGATCCCCGCCGGTGAGCGGCGGCGGTACCTCGAGATCATCGAGGTCGAGGGACGGCGGCTCTCGTCGCTGCTGAGCGACTTCCTCGACGCCGAGCGGCTCGAGGAAGGGCACCTTCCGCTGTCCCGCGAACTGATCGACATGGGGCGGATCGTCTCCGACCAGGCGCGCCTCTTCGAGGGCCAGAGCGAGGACCACCGGCTGGACGTGAAGGTGGACCGGATGCCCCTCCCGGTCAACGGCGATCCCGACCGGCTGGCGCAGGTGGTCGGCAACCTCTTGTCGAATGCCATCAAGTACTCGCCCGAAGGAGGCGCAATCCAAGTGGTGGCCGAGCAGGAGAACGGCTACGTGAAGGTGAGCGTCCGCGACGAAGGCGTCGGAATCGCAGCTAATCTCCACGACCGCGTTTTCGCGAAGTTCTTCCGCGGGGATGCATCCGAGAGCGGCATCCCCGGAACGGGTCTTGGCCTTACGATCGCGCGGTCAGTGGTCGAGGCGCACGGGGGGCGGATGAGCTTCGAGAGTGACAAAGGGGAGGGGTCTGTGTTCTGGTTGGAGCTCCCGGTGGCGACGAGCTGATGGGTGACTCTGCGGAAAGGGGTAGGTAAATGCGGCGGCTCTTCATGCTCGGCTTCTTGACGGTGTGCATCTCGGCGCCGTTCGCGTACGGCTGGGCCTCGAGCGCGGGCACGGGTCCCGCGACGATCCGGATCACGAGCAGGGAGGTGAGCCGGATGCGCATGCCGGTCGGGGCCCCCGGTCGGATCGGTGACACGGAAATCGTCCGGCAGAACGTCTTCAACAAGCGGATCAAGCCTGCGCCGATCGGCCAGGCGGAGTACCTGTGCACGTTCCTGACCTCGCGGATGCGCTCTTGCAACGTCACGATCACGCTGCCGCAGGGACGGATCGTGGCCGGCGGGACGTTCGGCTACCTCGAGCTGTACGAGCTGGCCGTCCTCGGCGGGACGCGCCTGTACGACAATGCCCGCGGGACGCTGACGGTGATCCAGACGACCACCAAGCCGCGGCGGCAGATCCTCGTCTTCCGGCTGACGGGTTAGTGAAACGAGCCGTGCCCGGAGCGCCCGGGCACGGCTCGAATCACCGTCTACGGGATGTAGGCGAGGTCCTCGGGCACCATCGACGTCGGCGTCTCGAAGAACGGGCCGACCCCGTCCGGGTCGATCGTCGTCGCGCCGTCCGTCGCGAGGAACGTCGCCAGCTGCTGCTGTGCCGCGAACGCGTAGGGCGCCCCGGCGCCGGCCACGTTGGTGATGAACGCGTGCGGGTTCTTCGCGACTGCCGGATTGAGCGCGAACGCCAGGTCGTTCCGGAATAGTGTCGCCCGGTCCGCACACCCGCAGGCGCGGAGGATCGCCGACGTCGTCGGGTTCGGCACGGTCTTGTCGCCGCGCGCGAACTGGACGATCACCGGCGCCCTGATGTACGGCGCGTAGGCGGCCGGATTGCCGGCCTGCTGCGCCCACTCGCTCCGGTCGGTCACCTGCTGGATCGCTGTCTCGTCCGGAGTCGCCGTCACCGGCGGCAGGTTCCGCAGCGGGATGTTCTCATGGAAGTTGTCGAACCCCGAGTTCGGAATCGCGTTGTACAGCGACGGCGTCCGGCCGAGCAACGCGAGCCCGACGAGGATCCGGAAGCTCGGTGACAGCCTCGCGATCTCGATGATCGGCCCACCCGGGACGTTGAGCACGGCGGCGCGGATCTTCCGCTCGAGCCCCATCAGCTGCGCCCCGTAGATGCCGCCGAACGACTGGCCGGCGTAGTAGATCCGCGAGGTGCTGAGGTCGTCGGTGCCGTCGCCGTCCACGTCGACGCCGCCGCGAAGCACCTTCACGAGCTGCATCAGGTCGATGGTCGTCTGACGCAGTCCGTCGCGGTTGGAGATCAGCGTGTACGGCGGAGCCGCATTCACTCCCTCGGTCGAGTCGATCGTGCCGTTGCCGTCCTGGTCGATCCCACGGCCGCCGAGCGGTAGCGTCACAGACGGCAGACCGCCGAGCCGGCTGACCGTGTACTTGCCGAGCGGGCCGCCGCCGTGGCCGACGACGTTGATCGCGACAGAGGCGATGCCGTGCTGCGCGAGCGTCCCGGCGACGACCGGCGGCGCGCCGTTCTTCCAGTCGGTGAAGCCGTGGCCGAAGATCGCCACCGGCCAGCCGCCGGCCGGCCGCGCTCCAAGCGGGAGGAACAGCGAGTACTGGATCGTGTTCGTGCCCTGCGGCACCGGATGTCCGGTCCGGGTGCCGACCGGCGGGATGACCTTGGCCGCGTTCTCGTAGTCCGGTGAGCTGTACGTCCCGAAGCCGATCGTGCCGACTCCGGCGAGCAGCGGCAGGAAGAGGCCGCCGGTCGAGAACGTCGGCGCCGTCCCCGTCTGACGCTGCCAGGTCACGGAGCTGACGGTCGCGAGCGGGAAGACCGTCCGCTCGCCGCCCGTCCCGAGCAGGAAGTTCGCCTCACCGCCGTGCAGCTGCCGGCGGATCTTCCGCGAGATCGGCCGGATCGACTGGGTCGTGAATAGGCTCGCCGCGGCGATGCGGTGGTGCTTGACCCGCGCCATGTGAAGCGCGTCGCGGAGATCCCTGCGGTACTCCTTGACCGCCCGGTCCTTCGTGTGACCGTAGTTGAGGTCGCGCAGGAAGTCCGAGGTGTCGAGCGCCTTGCCGTCCGCGCCGCGGACGCGGTTCGTGACCACGAGGAGGTACGTGGTCGAGTCGTCGAGCTGCTGGTCGCTCTCCAAGTGGAGCGTGTTCACGGCGGGCTCCCACACGACCTGGTTGATCCCGACCCGGGATCCGGCCGGCCCGACTAGGAAGATCGACGAGCTCGAGACGCTCGCGAGGTCGATCGGTCCGCTGAACGGGACCGAGATCCGCGGCTGGATGTTGAACCCGTCGAGCTGGTTCAGGACGTCGATGTCGGCGCAGTCGTTCGGACGCGCCGCGCAGTTTGGTTTGGCGAGATCGACACGCAGGCCGGTGACCTGGGTCGAGTCTCGGACGGTGTCGAGGTTGGTCGGGAACGGCTGGCCCGCGCTGACGCCGGCGTGCGCGAGTGCGGTTCCCGGAAGGACGAGGGCGAGCGCGACGAGGACCGCGCTCGCAGCGAACATACGCATGGAGCTCTCCCTTCTCCCGCTGTCGGGCGCGGACGCTACTCCATTTTCGCCGGATGCGTACCCTCGGTAACCCCTGCGACCTAGCCGAACGTGAACGCGTAGGCCTCGACGCCGG
>DATLQK010000022.1:0-3573 GCA_035535195.1 Gaiellaceae bacterium
GTCGTCGAGATCGTGCAGCGACTCGCGGAGGACGAGCAGCATGTTCAGGAGGGCCTGGCGCTGCCGGTCCATGTCGACCTTCTCGAAGAGAGGCTTTACCGCGGGAGCCGTCTCGAACAGGCGGTCGTAGAACGTCCGAATAAGCTCATCGCCTTGGGGGGCGACGAGGTCGAAGCTCTCCTCCAAGGTCTCTACCTCGATTGCCACGGCAGACCTCCCTCCTCGACGGATGACCTAGCTAGCGAGTGTCTCACCCTCCACCGCTCGCGACAAGGCTTCCCACTTCCCGTGCTCGAGCGCGTCGAGCTCGGTTCCCACCTCGAGCCCGGTCTCGACCGCCGTCGTCACGTCGTCGAAGAGCTCGGGGCTCCCGAGGATGATCGCTCCGGTCAGCCGGCCGTGCTCGAGGATCAGCTTGCGGTACTTGCGCGTGCCGTACGCGCTGACGACAACCGTTCGTGACTCGCCGGTCGCGTCCACTGCGCCGATCGAGAGCAAATCGATGCCGGGCACCTTGAGCCTTGCGGGAGGCGTCGCGTGCACGAAGGCGACTTCGCCGCCCGCCATGTTCGCCGCCGCGACCTGAGCCTGCTCCACCGACGCCGGCCAGAGACCGTGCGGGCGACCGTTGCGCTGGGCGACATCGCCGACGGCGAAGATATCCGGGTCCGAGGTTCGCATCCCGTCGTCCACCGTGATCCCCACCTCGACGTCGAGGCCGGCCGCTTCGGCCAGCTCGACGTTCGGGACGATGCCCGTAGTGACGATGCAGAGCTCGGCCTCGAGCATCGTGCCGTCGAGCAGTTCGACCCCCGTGACGCGCTCATCCGCGTGAACGCGCTGGGCCTCGCTCTGAGCAATCAGCTCGATCCCGAGGTCCTGGAGCATCTCCCACAAGAGCGCACCTGACTGCTCGTCGAGCTGCCGCCGGAGCGGCCAGCGGCCGCGGTCGAGCACGAGCACCCGAACGTCGAGCTGCAGGACGTTGTATGCCAGCTCCAGCCCAAGAAGGCCGCCGCCGACGATCACGGCCGTTCGGCAACGCATGCGGCGGATGTATTGCTGGAGCTGAACCGCGTCGTCGATCGTCCGCAGCACGAAGCTCCCCTCTGCGCCGAACCCTTCGATCGGCGGGACGAACGGGCGGGCGCCGGTGGCGATCACGACCCGGTCGTACGGGAGTCGTTCGCCGTCGGCGATCGCGACCTGACGGTTCTCCCGGTCGATCGCCGTGGCGGGCACTCCGCGCCGGAAGTCGACGCGACGGGACTCCGCCCAGTCGCGCCTGTTGAGGTAGAGGCTGTCGATCGACGCCGACTCGGACACGAGCCGGGTGATCGCCATTCGGTTGTAGAAGTCGTACGGCTCGTCGCCGACGAGGATCAGCTCGGCCCCGGGCAATGCGCGCCGGAGCTCCTCGGCGGAGGTCACGCCGGCGACACCGGCGCCGACGACGACGACCCGCCGGACGGCCGCCTCGACCGCCGGGTCCGCCGCGGCAATGGGCGTCGGCGTCTCGTCGGCGTCCGCCTCGGTCGGCTCCTGCAGCGGGGATCGTGGGTCGACGACCACGGGACCCTGGACGCGGGAGACGCATGCCATCCGGCACCCGTCGGCGAGCCCGAGCCGCTCGAGCGTCCGCCGTTCGGCCGACCGGACGGCGGAGAGGTTGTCCTCTCCTTCGAGGACGCGCACAGGGTCGGAGCCACACATTCCCATCCTGCAGCCGGACTCGATGGGCAGCTGACTCGCTTCGGCAATGTCGAGGAGCTTGTCGCCGACCTTGGCGAGCACGGTCGGTCCCGGCTTGAAGGTCACCGAGACCTCCCCGGCGTGGACGACCTCCGCGACGCGAAGCAGGTCCTCGCCGGGGTGCGGCGTCTCCGCGGCTTGGTCTGCCACCGGCGCGACTTAAGCACGCGCCGCCCGACGCTACAAGCGGCCGGGCCGCGGGGCGGCTACAGGTGATCCTGTTCGTCGATTTCTACGACGACGAAGCGATCGGTGGAACGGATCACGCGCCAGCTGCGGGCGCCGCGCGGCTCGTGGTCCGGATGGACGGCCCAGTGGCCGGTGTGGTCGACCGCATCCTGCTCCTCCCACGACATCTGGATGACCGCGGTGCAGTCGGCGGCACCGCATTCGCAACGTCGACTTCGTAGCTGGGGCGACTCCATTCCTCGTAAGTAGTCCGGATCGGCCGAACACGCAACTATTTTGCAGACAGGCGCAACAGAAAGTGTTGCGCTATACTTGGTGCATGCCCGTCGCAACAGCAGCCAAGGTGGAGGCACTCAGCGTCGACTTCCGCTCGCAGTCAGCTCTCGCCGAGATCCTCGGGGTCAGCCGGTCGCGGGTGACGCGCTGGCTGAAGGGCGCCGGGATCGATCCGCTGAACGCCGAGAAGGTCGACCTGCTCGAGCTCGTCTGGTCGAACCTGCTGCGCGTCTACGAGCCCGAGGCGGCTCGCGCGTGGCTCTGGGGCGTCAATCCGCTGCTCAGCGACCGGCGGCCGATCGACCTCGTCCGCGCCGGGCGGGCCGAGGAGCTGATGCGGGCGATCCGCGCCGAGCGCGCGGACTCGTTCGCTTGATCCTCTACCGCTGCTTCGCCTGGAACGAGCGCGCCCTGCCCGAGCAGGCCGACTCGCCGCTCTGGTTCCCGCGCGAGTTCCAGGGCGACGGCCGCCACGACAACCCCGACGTCTACGGCTGCGTCTATCTGAGCGACCGGGAAGTCTCCGGGGTGGTCGAGCAGCTCGCGCGGTTCCGGACGCAGCGGCTGATCGACTCGCTCCTCGTCCGCCGGGGCCACCGGCTCGCGATCGCGGCGATCGAGCTGCCGGATTCGGCGGGGGTGGCCGACCTGGACGATCCGGCCGAACTCCGGCGCCGCCGGCTGCGGCCGAGCCTCGTCGCCACCCGTGACCGAGCGATCACCCAGCCGCAGGCGCTCGCCGTCTACGAGGGAACCCGCGCAGCCGGGATCCGCTGGTGGTCGATCCACGAATCGCTCTGGGCGAACTACACGATCTTCGACCGCGCGGTCCGCAGGCTGCGGGTTCAGGATGTCCGTGTGCTGACGCTCGAAGACCGCGCCGTCCACGACGCCGCCGAGTTCCTCGGACTCCCGCCGGGCCGCTGATGCGCGTCGAGCGCGAGCAGACGTTCGGCGTCACAGTCGAGGAGGGGTTCGCTTTCATCACCGACCCGGCGAACTGGCCGCGCTACTGGCCCGGGTTCGTCCGGGTGGAGCAGGGGTCGCGCTGGAGCGAGCCTGGAGACCAGGCGCGCGTCGTGACGCGGCTGCTCGGCCGCGAGGTCGAGCTGCACATGACCCTCCGGCGGTTCGAGCCGAACCGCCTCGTCGAGTACGAGAGCCGTCAGCGAGGGCTTCCGGATGCGCGCCACGAGCGGCACTTCGCCACCGCCGACGGCGGCTTTCGCTACCGCCTCGTCGTCGAGTACGAGCCGAGAAGCGGGCTGCGCGGACTGTACGACCGCATGCTCGTCCGCCGCGGCATCGAGCGCGTGCTCGACGAGACGATCGCCAACCTGGCGTCGATCCTGACCT
>DATLQK010000023.1:0-14335 GCA_035535195.1 Gaiellaceae bacterium
GTCCCGGCCGTCGAGTCGATCGGCGTCGGCGACCCCGCCGAGGGCGACGACGTCGAGATGGGGCCGGTGATCTCGAAGGCGCAGCAGGACCGGGTGCTCGGGTTCCTCGACCGCGCGAAGGGCGCCAAGGTGCTCACGGGCGGCGGGACGAACGGCGACCGCGGCTTCTTCATCAAGCCGACGGTGGTGACCGACGTCGGGCAGACGGACGAGATCGTTCAGCGCGAGGTCTTCGGACCTGTGGTGACCGTGCAGCGGTTCGCAGATGACGACGAGGCGATCGGCTGGGCGAACGACGTCAACTACGGCCTCGCGGCGTCGGTCTTCACGCGGGACATCGGGCGGGCGCTGAACGCGTCGCGGAAGCTCGAGTTCGGGACGGTCTGGATCAACGACCACATCCCGCTGGTCTCCGAGATGCCCCACGGCGGCTTCAAGCAGTCCGGCTACGGCAAGGACCTCTCCCTGTACTCGCTCGAGGACTACACGCAGATCAAGCACGTGATGGCCAAGCTCGACTAGCTGCGCAATCCGCAGCCGGTCGCTTGGTGGTTGACCGGCCGCGACGCTGAGTGGTAAAAGCGCCTCGCAATGCGAGGCGGGGAGCAGGGAGAGCGTCGGGGAGCGGTGAGTCTGCCGCGGAGCCTCGATGCCGTCGACCAGAGCATCATCGAGGCCCTGCAGCGAAACGGCAGGGAGTCGTTCCGCCGAATCGCTGCGCAGGTCGGCGTCTCCGAGGCGACGATCCGGGCGCGCTACGCGCGCCTCTGTGACGACAACATCCTCCAGGTCACCGGCATCACGAACCCGCTCGGGCTCGGCTACGAAGCGCAGGCGATGGTCGGAATTCGCACGACCGGGGCCCCGGAGCCCGTGGCGAACGAGATCGCAACGTGGGACGAGGCGGGCTACGTCGTCGTCACCGCGGGACAGTTCGACATCCTCGTCGAGCTCCTCTGCACCGACCGGCGTGAACTGCTCGACCTGACGAACCGGGTCCGGTCGCTCGACGGGGTCGCGTCGACCGAGAGCTTCCTCTACCTCGAGCTCCGCAAGCAGATCTACGACTGGGGCGCCCGGGTCCGCAACGGCGAGCAGCGGCTCGCGAACCTCGGCTGATGGAGACGAGGCTCCTGATCGGCGGTGAGCAGGTTGCGGGTGACGGCGGCTCGCTTCCCGTCGAGAACCCGTACACCGAGGCGGAGCTCGCGACGGTCGGCCTTCCTTCCGAGGAGCAGATCGACGCGGCGATCGGCGCGGCCCGCAAGGCGGCACGAGCGTGGGCGGCGACGCCGGCCGTCGAGCGGGCGGAGCACCTGCACGAGGTGGCAAATCGCCTGCGTGTGCGCACCGAGGAGCTCGCCGAGCTGATGACGCAGGAGGGCGGCAAGCCCCTCGTCGAGAACTCGGACGAGGTCGGCTGGACCGCGGCGGCGTTCGACTACTACGCGGAGCTCGGCCGCAACTTCGCCGGCCGGGTGATCCCGCCGATCGAGTCGACGCAGCTCTCGCTCGTTCTGAAGGAGCCGCTCGGCGTCGTCGGCTGCATCGTCCCCTGGAACTACCCGCTGCTGCTGCTGGCCTGGAAGGCGGCCCCCGCGCTCGCCGCGGGGAACACGATCGTGGCGAAGCCGTCGGAGCTGACGCCGCTCTCGACCCTGGCACTCGCCGACTGTTTCGACCACCTCCCGGCTGGCGTCGTGAACCTCCTCGCCGGCGCCGGCGAGGTGGGCGAGCAGATCGTCGGCGACGAGCGAATCGACTGCGTCGCCTTCACTGGCTCCGTCGAGACGGGCAAGCGGATCGCGCAGCGCTGTGCGGAGCGGATCACGCGCGTCAATCTCGAGCTCGGCGGCAAAGATCCCTTCATCGTCTGCCCGGACATCGCCGAGGCGATCGACGTCGCGGCCAAGGGCGGCGTGTGGGCCGCGTTCCTGAACGCGGGTCAGGTCTGCACCTCCGCCGAGCGGTTCTACGTGCTCGAGCCGGTGTTCGACGACTACCTCCAGGCCTTCGTCGACTACACGGACTCGCTCGTCGTCGGCGACCCGCTCGACCCGGGCACCGACGTCGGACCGCTCGTCTCCGCCCAGCAGCGCGACCGGGTGGCAGCGCAGGTCGATGCGGCCGTCGACGCCGGCGCGCGGGTCGTCGCGGGCGGGGGCAACGGCCAGAACGGCCTCGGGTACTTCTATGCGCCGACGGTCGTCACCGGCGCGCCCGCCGAGACCGACCTCCTCCGGGAGGAGACCTTCGGGCCGGTCGCGCCGCTCGTCCCGGTCCGTAGCCTCGACGAGGCGATCGACCTCGCGAACGGCACGCGCTACGGGCTCGGCTGCAACGTCTACACGAAGGACCTCGACACGATCCTGCGCTGCATGCGCGAGATCAAGGCGGGCACCGTCTGGTTCAACGACCCGCTGACCGACAACGACGCCGGCCCCTTCGGCGGGATGAAGCAGTCCGGGCTCGGCCGCGAGCTCGGCCAGGAGGGTCTCGAAGCGTTCCAGGAGACGAAGCACGTCCACCTCGAGAGCCGCGTGGAATCGAAGGACTGGTGGTACCCGTACGGCAGGGGGCAATGACGGCGGTGGAGTCGCTGCGGGACGAGACCAACGTCGCTGCGCCCGCGCAGCAGGCCGACGTCAGGCTCGACGGCGTCACCAAGAGCTTCGATGACGTGGTCGCCGTCGACGACCTCACGGTCGAGGTCCCGAAGGGCTCCTTCTTCGCGCTGCTCGGCCCGTCCGGCTGCGGCAAGACGACGACGCTGCGGATGATCGGCGGCTTCGAGGAGCCGGACGCCGGTGCGATCTTCCTCGGCGACCGCGCGGTCACCGGCCTTCCGCCGCACAAGCGCGACGTCAACACCGTCTTCCAGAGCTACGCGCTCTTCCCGCACCTGACGATCTTCGAGAACGTCGCGTTCGGCCTCCGCCGCCGGAGGATCAAGGGCAAGCAGCTGGCGGGCCGCGTGCACGAGATGCTCGGCCTCGTCGACCTCCACGGGATGGACCAGCGGAAGCCGAGGCAGCTGTCGGGCGGCCAGCAGCAGCGCGTCGCCCTCGCCCGTGCCCTCGTGAACAACCCGCAGGTGCTGCTGCTCGATGAGCCGCTCGGCGCGCTCGACCTCAAGCTGCGCAAGCAGATGCAGCTGACGCTGAAGCAGATCCAGCACGAGATCGGCATCACCTTCGTCCACGTGACGCACGACCAGGAGGAGGCGATGACGATGGCCGACACGATCGCGGTCATGAACGGCGGCCGGATCGAGCAGCTCGGTCCGCCCGAGGACCTCTACGAGCGCCCGAGGACGAGCTTCGTGGCGCGGTTCCTCGGCGCCTCGAACCTGCTGCCCGGCACGGTCGAGGAGAACGGTCGGGTCCGGCTCCGGAGCGGCCACGTCGTCGAGGTCTCCGACGGCGCGGTTGAACGGGGCACCGAGGTCGCCGTCGGGATCCGCCCCGAGAAGCTGCGCGTCGGCGGCGAGCAGCTCGCCAACCGCCTGCGCGGCACGGTCGCCGAACGCTCCTACGTCGGGGTCGCCACCCAATACATCGTCAGCACTGCCGACGGCACGCTCACCCTCTTCGTCCAGAACGCGGAGCCGGGCGCCGGATCACTGGAGCCCGGCGCCGACATCGACCTTTCCTTCGATCCGGAAGCCGCCTTCGTCGTCGACCACACCCAGGAGGAAGACACATGAACGGTCCCGTTACACGCGTAGAGCTCCTGCGGCGCGCCGCGCTCGGGGGGGTCGCCATCTCGGTTCCCGGCCTCCTCGCCGCCTGCGGCGGGAGCGACGACGGCGAGGGAGCCGCCGGCACGACGACGTCCTCGGGCCAGCAGCAGCTCGCGAAGACGCTGATGTTCTCGAACTGGACGCTCTACATCGACATCGACCCCAAGACGAAGAAGCCCGGGACGCTGCAGCAGTTCCAGCAGAAGACGGGCACCACCGTCCGCTACTTCGAGGACATCAACGACAACGCGACCTACTTCGGGAAGATCCAGCGGCCGCTCTCGCAGGGCCAGTCGATCGACCGCGACATCATCGTCCTCACCGACAACTCGCGGTTCCCGGGCCTGCTGATCGACAAGGGATGGGCGGAGAAGCTCGACAAGTCCGCGATCCCGAACATCTCGAACCTGCAGGCCTCACTGCAGCACCCGAGCTTCGACCCGAACCGGGACTACAGCCTGCCGTGGCAGTCGGGCATGACCGGGATCGCGTCGAACCTGAAGCTGACGGGCACGCCGGTCACGACGATGGACGACCTGCTCGAGAACCCGAAGTACAAGGGCAAGGTCACGCTCCTCACCGAGATGGCGGACACGATGAGCCTGGTCATGCTGGCGAACGGCGACGACCCGACGAACGTCACGGACGCCTCGTTCGACAAGGCCTACGACCGCATCAAGGCCGCGGTCGACTCGGGGCAGGTGCGTCAGTTCACCGGCAACGACTACACCGGCCCCTTGAGCCGCGGCGACCTCGCGTGCTGCATGTCGTGGTCGGGCGACGTCGTCCAGCTCACCCAGGACAACCCGAACCTGAAATGGAACCTGCCCGAGACCGGCGGGGACATCTGGACGGACAACATGCTGATCCCGAAGGGCGGCGACGCCTACACCGCCTCGGCCTTCATGAACTTCGTGTACGACCCGAAGATCGCGGCCCAGATCGCGGCGTACGTGACCTACGTCTCGCCGGTGAAGGGCGCCCGCGAGGAGGCGATGAAGATCGACAAGAAGGTCGCCGCGAACACGCTGATCTTCCCGGACGACGAGACGCTCTCGAAGGTCAAGATCTTCGACTCGAAAGCGCTGACGAACCAGGACTACCTCGAGCGCTGGCAGACCGTGATCGGGGCCTAGGCGGGTGGGCCGGCGCCGCGGGTCGACTCCCTATCTCCTGCTCGGGCCGGGGCTGGCCTGGCTGGCCGCGTTCTTCCTCGTGCCGCTGGTCCTCCTCGCCTACCAGTCGCTCCAGAGCGGCTCGTTCGACTTCGGCTACCAGTTCACCTGGGAGTTCTCGAACTACTGGGACGCGATCACGAACTACAAGACTCAGCTGATCCGGTCGTTCGTCTATGCGGGCCTCGCGACGCTGTTGGCCCTCCTGATCAGCTACCCGCTGGTCTATTGGATCGCGTTCCGCGGCGGCCGCTGGAAGAACCTCTTCCTGCTGGCGATCATCGCTCCGTTCTTCGTCACGTACCTGATCCGGACGCTCGCCTGGCAGAACATCCTCGCGGACCAGGGGATGGTGGTCGGGATCCTCCGCGACCTCCACATCCTGGCGCCGGACGGACGCCTGCTCGCCACCTCCACGGCCGTCGTGGCGGGGATCACCTACAACTTCCTACCCTTCATGGCGCTCCCGCTCTACGTGGCACTGGAGCAGATCGATCCGCGGCTGCTGGAGGCCGCGCAGGACCTGTACGCGAGCAGGCTCCGCGTATTCCTCCGCGTCACCCTCCCGCTCTCTCTGCCCGGCGTCTTCGCCGGCACGCTTTTGACCTTCATCCCCGCGGCGGGTGACTTCATCAACGCCCAGCTGCTCGGGACGCCGAACCAGCACATGATCGGGAACGTGATCCAGTCGAAGTTCCTGGAGCTGATCGACTATCCAGCCGCCGCCGCGCTGTCGTTCGTCCTGATGGCGTTCATCCTGGTCGGCGTCGCGGCGTACTCGCGGGCGCTCGGCACGGAGCGGCTGACCGGATGAGCGTCGCCGCCCAACGCCTTCCCGTCGCCCACCGACGCACAGGCGTCTGGGCGTTCGTGAAGCGTCACTTCCTGACCGCGTACGCGATCGGCGCCTTCGTCTACCTGCTGCTCCCGATCGCGGTCGTGATCGCGTTCTCGTTCAACGATCCCAAGGGGCGCTTCAACTACGTCTGGCAGGGATTCACGCTGGACAACTGGATCCACTGGAACGCGGTGCCCGGCCTGCAGGACGCGGTCGTCCTCTCGCTGGAGATCGCGCTGCTGTCGAGCCTGATCGCGACGGCGCTCGGGACGCTGATCGCGCTCGCACTCGTTCGGTACAACTTCCGCGGCCGCGGAACGACCAACCTCTGGATCTTCCTGCCGATGTCGACGCCGGAGATCGTGCTGGGCGCGTCGCTGCTGGCGCTGTTCCTCAACCTGCACTTCGCGACGGGCTTCGCGACGATCCTGATCGCCCACATCATGTTCAACATCAGCTTCGTCGTCGTGACCGTGAAGGCGCGGCTGGTCGGCTTCGACGTGCACCTCGAGGAGGCCGCGATGGACCTCGGCGCGGATCCGTGGACGACGTTCCGCAAGGTCACGCTGCCGCTGATCGCGCCGGGAATTCTGGCCGGCGGCCTGCTCGCCTTCGCACTCTCGGTCGACGACTTCGTGATCACTTACTTCAACTCGGGCAGCGAGGTGACGTTCCCGTTGTTCGTGTGGGGCGCGGCGAGGGTCGGCGCGCCGCCGCAAGTGAACGTGATCGGCACGGCGATCTTCGTCATCGCGCTGGCGGCGATGGCGGCGAACATCCTCATCCAGGCCAGACGGTCCAAGCACGCGAAAGGAATGGCATGACCACTCAGGAGACGGTCCAGACGATCGACCGCGCCCGGATCAAGGAGCTGACCGAGCGCGAGGAGCGGGTGATGAACGAGCGAACCCCCAAGTCGCGCGAGCTCTACGAGCGTGCCCGCCGGACGATGCCGAACGGCGTCGCCTCGAGCTACCAGTCGCGCGAGCCGTGGCCGATGTTCCTCACTCGCGGGGAGGGTCAGTACGTCTGGGACGCCGACGGCCGGCGGCTGATCGACTACCACAACGGCTTCGGCTCGATGGTCGTCGGGCACGCGAACCCGGCGATCGTGCGGGCGGTGGAGGAGCGGATGCGCCTCGGCTCCCACTTCTCGGCTCCGACCGAGGACGCGGCGTTCGTGGCGGAGGAGCTCGGGCGTCGCTTCGGGCTCCCGAAGTGGCGATTCACGAACTCAGGGACCGAGTCGACGATGGACGCCATCCGCATCGCGCGGGGCGCCACGGGCCGCGACACGATCGTGAAGATCCTCGGCTCGTACCACGGTCATCACGACGGCGTGATGGTCTCGGTCGGCGTCAGCCTCGACTGGGAGGAGACCGAGCCGGACGCGATCCCGTCGCTGCCGTACGGCGAGGGCCTACCCCAAGCCGTCGCCGACCTCACCGTCGCCGTGCCGTTCAACGACGCCGAGGCCCTCGCGCGGCGCCTCGACCGGCTGGAGGAGGAGGGTCGGCTTCCGGCTGCTCTGATCATGGAGGCGGCGATGATGAACATCGGCGTCGTCCTCCCCGAGCCCGGCTACCTCGAGGCCGTACGCGAGGAGACGAGACGGCGCGGGATCTACCTGATCTTCGACGAGGTGAAGACCGGTCTCACGGTGGCGCCTGGAGGTGCGACCGAGCGGTTCGGGATCCAGCCCGACCTCGTCACGCTGGCGAAGACGCTCGGCGGCGGGCTCCCGTCCGGCGCCGTAGGGGGCACCGACGAGGTGATGGAGGTCGTCGAGGCCGGGCGCGTCCACCAGGTCGGGACGTTCAACGGCAACCCGCTCTCGATGGCGGCAGCGCGCGCCACGCTCGACAACGTGCTGACGGGCGACGCATACGACCGGCTCGAGGCGATCGATGACCGGCTGCTCGCCGGCTGCACCGCCGTGAGCGAGAAGTACCGGTTGCCGGGGTACGCGGTCGGGATCGGCTCCAAGGGCTGCGTCATGTTCTCGCCTGTGAAGGTCACGGACTACGCGAGCTTCCGCCGCCACCAGGACGCGGAGCTAACCGACCTCGCCTGGCTCTACAGCGTCAACCGGGACATCTTCATGACCCCGGGCCGAGAGGAGGAGTGGACGCTCTCGGTCGCCCTAACGGAGGACGACGCCGTCGCGTACGTGGCGGTCTTCGAGGAGCTGGCCGCCGACCTCACCGCCTGAACCACAAGTAACAACTTGTTACAAGCGGGGTCGGGACGCTGCTTCGGCAGCGGGCTCGCCGGGCCTCCGACCCAAGTAACAAGTTGTTACAAGCGGAGCTCGAAGTACGAGGTGCCGTGGACCGGGTTCTCGCGGTACGCCTCGATCTCCTCGAACCCCAAGGAGCGGTAGAGCGCCCGCGCCTTTGCCATCGTCGGCAGCGTGTCGAGCCGCATGCGTGCGTAGCCCGCCGCGCGGCCGGCGTCGACGATCGCCTCCGCGAGGCGCCGCCCGAGGCCGGTCCCGCGCGCAGACGCCCGAACGTAGAGGCGCTTCATCTCGCACACTCCCGGCCCGAACGGCCGCAGGGCGACGCATCCGGCCGGCTCGGGCGCGAGCGCCAGAAGGAGGCGCCCGGCCGGCGGCGCGTAGTCCCCCGGAAGCTCGGTCAACTCGCGCTCGAAGTCCTGAAAGCCGAGGTCGACGTCCAGGGACGCGGCGTACTCCTCGAAGAGCTGGCGGACGGCGGGGAGCTCCGCCTCCCCGTGCCCGTCGATGATCTCCACTAGGCGCGGGTGGCGGAGGCGCCGAGGCCGACGAACACGAGGCCGGTGACCCAGCGCTTCACGCCGAGGTACCAGCGGCTCCGCTTGAGCCAGCCGCCGAGCGTCCCGGCGAGCAGCGCCCAGGTCGAGTCGGACGCGAGCGCGATCAGCGTGAACGTGAGGCCGAGCACGAGGATCTCGACGGGGACGCTGCCCGAGTCCGGATCCACGAACTGCGGCAGGAAGGCGAGGAAAAAGAGCGCCGTCTTCGGGTTGAGGATGTTCACGACGACACCGTTCGCGAACAGGCTCCACCGCGAGCGCTCGCCGCGCACGACCGCCTCCTCGAGCACCTCGCGCGTCATCAACCGCCGGATCCCGAGCACGATCAGATAGACCGCTCCGGCGTACTTGACGATCGTGAAGGCGGTCGCCGAGGAGGCGAGGAGCGAGGAGAGCCCGATCGTCGCGGCGGTGACGTGTACGAGGCTGCCGGCGGCGATTCCGAGCGCCGAGACGAAGCCGGCAGCCCGGCCCTGGTCGACGCTCCTGGCGACGATGTAGAGCACGGCGGGGCCGGGAACGACGGCGAGCACGAACGCCGCGGCGGCGAAGAGCGCCAGGGACGAGGGGTCGATCACCCGCACAGCTTGCCGAACGGGCCTACGGGACGCGGACCGGCCGCGAGGTGAGAGCGAGCAGGCGCGCCGGAAGCCCCGGCGGGGGCGCGTCGGTCAGGAACCGCCCGAACGCGAAGGAGACATAGCTCCTGGCGGGAACGGCGCCCCGGCCGCCGAACCGGCCGGCCCACGATGCTCCGGGCGCGAAGGTTCGAGGAAGGGGCGGGTCGAACGTCTCCGCGACGAGGCTCGGCGTCGTCCGCGAATGCGCCTCGAGGACCCCCGGCCTCAGCTCACCCGCTCGCCGCGCGACATAGAGACCGAACTTCGTGCCGGTGGACGAATGCGGTCGTCCGACGGACCAGCTGGCCGTCGTTCGGTTCTCGACCGCGGCGTCCACCGACCACCCCGCCCGAGTCAGACGAAGGCTCCGCACGGAGAGGACAAAGCCACCGTCCAGCTCGCGGATGCGAACCGGAATCGTCCTCGGGGCCGCGCTGCTCGTGCCGGCCGGCTCGCCTTCACCGCAGCCGACGGCGGCTGCGACGAAGGTGAGCACGAGGAGCAGCCGCGCCACGTCGTCAGTCTGCACACGTGGAGAGAGCGGGCCCAGCGCCCGCTCTCTCTTCCGCCCTCGGTGATGGTCTAGGCCGGCGAGAGCCTGCCGCCGCCCTTCCGGTTGCGCCAGACGACGAGGGTGATTCCGCTCATCGCCAGCAGGACGAGGATGAACGCTGTGGTCGCGTAGTTGCTGGAATCGTTGGCCACGCCGATCTGCTCCTGCGACTCCGGCTGCCCGACGCCCGTTGCCTTCGAGAAGGCCCGGTCGTCAGGAGTTGTGTAGCCAGGGCCCCAGCTGCGGTACGGGTTCACCACGGGCGCCGTGGCCCTGGAGACGGCCCGGTCATCGGGACTCGTCGCGACGGGATCGTCGTTGAGGATCGGGCCTGAACCCGGCGTCGGCTTCGCCTGCGCTCCAGCCGGGACGATCAATGCCGCGAAGGCCACGCCAAGGGCGAGCCGGCGGATGTTCATGCGCTTCGTGCGCTTCATGACTGGTGCTCCCTTCGTGATTGCTGCCATGAAGCGACAGTACGAGCCCGCCGCCGCCGCGTCGTTCAACCGCTCGACAGAAGAGGTGTCAAGCTCGCGACACTTCACTCAGCCGCGGCGCGAGCGCGCAGCAGCCGGCGAAGGCCGCGCGCGAGACCGCCCGGGCGACCGCCCAGCAGGCGACCACCGGCACCTGGAGGACGACCGCGAAAGGGCCGGCGCGGCCCAGTTCGCGGAAGTCCGACGCGAGTCGCGCAGCCGCCCTCCCGGCCAAGAGGGTGACGAGAAGGCAAGCGCGGAACGCGATCCGGTACGAGCGCGGCATGCCCCAGACGCATGCCCCCGGCCGGGATTCCGAAACCGCGCTAGCCCTGTGCGAGGGCGAGCAGCTTCGTGACGGTGTTCCAGTTGCGCGCCGTCGAGCTGATGCCGAGCTTCCGCTCCGTGAGCAGCTGGGTCAGGCCCGAGCGCTGCATGCCGCTCGGATACCACGCGTAGATCTCGCGGCCGAGGACCACGACCTGCTCCGGCGCGACGTCGGCTTGCTCCAGCTCCCGGGCGGCCTTCGCAGGGAGCTTGGAGGCGAGGAAGCTCACCTGATACCAGGACGGCTTCTCGACGACGTGCTCGAGCGGGTTGGCCGCGACGACCTTCGCGAGCTGGGCCTTGGCGCGGAGGAACACCTCGGTCTCGAGCCCGAGCTCGGACGCGATTCCCCGCTCGAGCTCGCGCTTGACCTGCGCCGCGGACTTCGGGCTCGTCAGCACCGCATTCCCGCTCTGCAGGAACGTCTTCGAGTCCTCGTAGCCGAGGTCGTCGAGCAACCGCGCCAGCGCCTTCATGTCGAGACGCCGCTGCCGCGCGAGGTTCACGCCCCGTAGGAAGGCCACGTATCGCATCGCGCGTAGGATCGCAGCGGTGATCGAGAACCGCTCAGTTCCCGACGCGTCGGTCATCCCGGAGCTCGCGTACCCCGACGTGATCGAGGCGGCGGAGTGGATCTGCCGGGCGTTCGGCTTCAGCGAGCGGCTTCGGATCGGCACCCACCGCGTGCAGCTCACCTTCGGCGACGGCGCGCTGATCGTGATCGAAGGGGAACCGGCCGGCGGGCACGCCGTGCTCGTGCGGGTCGAGGACGCCGACTCGCACCACGACCGCTCAGTCGGGGCGGGCGCACGGATCACCTCGCCGCCGACCGACTACCCATACGGCGAGCGGCAGTACTCGGCTATGGATCCGGGGGGACACGCCTGGACGTTCTCGCAGTCGATCGCGGACGTGGATCCGGCGGACTGGGGCGGCGAGCTGCGCTAGCCGGTCCGAGCGACGCCCAGCACGTAGGGCGCCGACGTGATCGTGAGGACCGACGAGGAGTGGAAGCCGCGCTCGAGCGACTCGATGCGGAACCCGGCCGCGCGGATCGCGGCCTCGGTGTCGCGCGTCGTGCGGCAGCCGCCGAGCGCCTTCGTCCAGAACAACCCGTCTCCCCCTCGCTGAAGCAGCCGGAACACCCGGTTCCGGGACCGCACGTGTTCCCAGAAGCGGAACTCGCCGCCGGGGACGAGCACGCGCCGCAGCTCGGCGAGCGCGGCTCGCGGATCAGGCACCGAGCAGAGCACGCCCATCATCACCCCGGCGTCGAAGGAGCGGTCCGCCGCCGGGAGCGTCTCGGCGAGGCCGCCGACGACCTCGATCGGCACGGCCGCCGCCTGCGCCCGCTCCTCCGCTGCGATCCGCGCGTTGGCGTCCGGCTCCACCGCCAGGACCCGCTCGACCTCCGGCGGGTAGTGCTCGAACGAGCGGCCGTCGCCGCTGCCCACCTCAATCACGCTTCCCCGCATCCCGGCGAGGAGCTTCCGCCGCAGCTCACGATGCACCTGGTCGGGCCGCCGCTGCTCGCGCCGCTCCAGATGGCGCGCGAACCGCGACTGCTGCGGGCCGTAGAGGGTCTGGCCGGCCGTCAAGTCCGGCAGTATCCCTTGCCGCGGCTGTGACAATGATCTTGTGGAACAGATAGTCGACCCGCTCGAAGTCGCCCGGGCGGCAACCGGACGGCAGAGGTGGCGCGAGGCGTACGAGGCGTACTCGCAGGTCGACCAACACGAGCTGACGCCCGTGGACCTGCAGAGCTTCGCCGATTCCGCCTGGCTGACCGGGCGCCTCGACGAGGCAATCCGGCTGCGAGAAGCCGCCTACGCTGGTTACTCCACCGGCGGAGAGAAGCTCAAGGCAGCTCGCCTCGCACTGATCCTGTCGGAGGACTACTTCAGCCGCGGCGTCTTCTCCATCGCCCAGGGCTGGTTCGCGACCGGCGAGCGGCTCCTCGAGTCGGAGCCCGAATCCGGTGAACACGCGCTCCTCGCCCTCTGTCGGGGGTCGATCAAGATGTTCGCCGAAGGGAACCTTCCGGACGCGATTGCGGAATTCGAGCAAGCAGTTGAGATCGGCGGGCGGCACGGCGAGCGCGACACACAGCTGCTCGCCCTGGCGGCCAAGGGCCGCGCCCTCATCAAATCCGGTGAGATCGAGGGAGGGCTCGCCTTGCTCGACGAGGCGAGCGCCGGTGCCGTCGGAGGTGCCCTCGGGACGTACTCGACGGGGCTCATCTACTGCCTCACGATCAGCTCCTGTAACGACCTCGGCGACTACCGCCGCGCCTCCGAGTGGACCGAGGCAGCGAACCGCTGGTGCGATCAGCTCGACGTGACCGGCTTTCCCGGCGCCTGCCGCATCCACCGCGCGGAGATCATGCGGCTCCGAGGCGACCTCCACGAAGCGGAGCGAGTGGCGGTGGCGGCCTGTGAGGAACTGCACGACTTCGAGCGCTTCATCACGGCGGCCGGCTATTACGAGATCGGAGAGATTCGACGACGCCTCGGAGACTTCGCTGCAGCCGAGGATGCATATCGGAAGGCGAGCGAGCTCGGCAGCGACCCCCAGCCGGGGCTGTCGCTGCTTCGACTCGCCGAAGGAAAGCGCGACGCCGCCGTAGCCGGGATCACCCGCACGCTCCAGGAGACCGAAGACGCACTGTTACGGATCCGCCGTCTTCCGGCGCAAGTCGACATCGCGATCGCCGCCGGCGACCTGAAGACCGCTCGGGCGGCCGCTGCGGAGTTGGAGCGACTTGTCGACGCGTACAAGATCGGCGGTCGCCGCACGCCCGCCTTCGACGCCACGATCGACTTCGCCGGAGGCCAGATCGCGCTCGCCGAGGGGGACGCGAAGCACGCCGCTGAGCTTTTCCGGCGCTCGCGCGACGGATGGAAGCAGGTCGGGGCCCCCTACGAGACGGCTCAAGCACGCACGCGCCTCGGCATTTCCTTCCGGCGCCAGGGCGACGAGCATGCCGCAACGGCCGAGTTCGAGGCCGCGTTGGCCGCCTTCGAGCGCCTGGGCGCGAAGCTCGACGAGCAGCGCGTCAAGGAGCTGCTCGGTCGCGAGCAGGCGCGCCGGACGTTCGTGTTCACGGACATCGTCGACTCGACCAGGCTGCTCACGACCCTTGGCAACGAGAAGTGGCGGAAGCTGCTCGCGCGCCACAACGAGCTGCTCCGCGAGCGCATCGTCGAGCGCGGCGGCGAGGTGGTGCAGCAGACGGGCGACGGGTTCTTCGCCGCGTTCGTCGACGCCCGGTCGGCGATCGAGGCCGCGATCGAGATCCAGCGCGCCCTCGACGCGGAGATCGTCGCGCCGGACGTCCGAATCGGGGCCCACTCGGGCGGCGCGATCGAGAGCGACGGCGAGTTCAACCACTACGGCGGGGACGCCGTCCACCTCGCGGCGCGCATTAGCGCCACAGCCGGCGCGTGCGAGATTCTCGTGAGCCGCGAGACACTCGACGGCATGTCGGAGCGCTTCCGCGTCTCGGAGCCGCGGGCCGAGACGTTCAAGGGCTTCGAGGACCCCGTCGAGGTCGTGCTCGTGGACTGGCGCTAGCCGGTCTCGATCAGCTCTATGCGGTAGTCGTCCGGGTCGCGGACGAAGCAGAGCCTGGAGCCGCCCTCGCGCACGCGATATGGCTCTCGCTCGGGCTGGATGCCCTGCTCGGCGAGCTGCTCGAGCGTCCGATCGAGATCGTCCACGGTCAGGGCGATGTGGCCGTAGCCGGTGCCGAGCTCGTAGGAGTCGACGCCGAAGTTGTGGGTCAGCTCCAGCTCGGGGCTGTCCT
>DATLQK010000024.1:0-3318 GCA_035535195.1 Gaiellaceae bacterium
AGCGTCCCGTAGCTCCAGCGGTAGCGCTGGCGCCAGAGCGCGCGGAGCGACGACGGCGCCTCCGTCCAGGCTCGCGCGTCCTCGACGTAGACGACGCGCCAGCCGGCGCGCCCCACGGCGAGGGTGAGATCGGTGTCCTCCGCGAGCGTTGCAGACGAGACGCCGCCCACGTCCAGGAGCGTCTGCCGACGGAAGGCGCCGATCGCGCCGGGTACCGTCGGCATGCACTGCAGCGTGTCGTACAGCCGGCGGTCGAGGTTGAACCCCATCACGTACTCGATGTGCTGCCAGCGCCCGAGCAGGCTGCGGCGGTTCCCGACCTTCGTGTTCCCGGAGACGCCGCCGATCTCGGGCGAGGCGAAGGGCTGGAGGAGGTTGCGGAGCGTTCCCGGCTCGAAGACCGTGTCGGCGTCGACCATCACGACCACCGGGTGGCGGGCCGCTTGGATGCCACGGTTTAGCGCCGCCGGCTTCCCGCGGTTCGGCTGGCGCAGAACGAGCACGTTCGAGAGCCCGAGCGCCTCGACGAGCTCGGCCGTACCGTCCGTAGAGCCGTCGTCGACGACGATCACCTCGAACTCCGGGTAGTCGCTCGTGACGAGTGAGCGCACGGCCCGCTCGATCCCGACCGCCTCGTTGTAGGCGGGGACGACGATCGAGACGGGCTCCTCGAAGACCTCCTCGGGCCGCCGGCGCCGTGTCGTGCGGGCATGACGACGGGCGAACGCGAAGAGCAGCGCGATGCGGGCGGCGAACAGGATCGTCACGAGGAGGAGGAGCGCGGCGAGGGCGCCGGTCGTCCAGCGGGCGACGCTCAGCGTCCCCAGCAGAAGGCGGCCCTTCGCGCGGCCCCAGTCGCCCGCCGGCAGCTCGACGTCCTGCGGCGGCAGCTGCGCGAGCGCCGAGACCAGCACGAACTGGAAGCCGCGCGCGCGGAGCCGGGGCACGGCCTGCTCGAGGGCGGCGATCGTCTGTGAGCGGTCGCCGCCGCCGTCGTGGAGCAGGACGATTCCGCCGTTTCCGCCCTTCGGAGTGATGCGACTGACGATCTCGGCGGCGCCGGGGCGCCGCCAGTCCTCGCCGTCCAGGTTGGAGAGGGCGATCACGTAGCCGTCACGTGCGAGGTCGACGAGCGGCACCACCTGCCGGTTGGTGACGGCCGCCGGAGTGGCCGAGTAGGGCGGCCGCACCAGCCGGAGCCGCTTGCCCATCGCGCCGGCGACGGCGTTGTCGGTCAGGCCGATCTGGAGGTTGCGCTCCCAGCCCGGGAGCGCCGCCAGGTCGGCGTGCGTGAAGGTGTGGTTGCCGAGCTCGAACCCGTCGGCGGCCAGGCTGCGAACGATCCCCGGGTGCCGCGCCACCTGGCTGCCGACGACGAAGAAGGTCGCGGGAACGCCCAGGCGACGAAGCGTCGCCGCGATTCGCGGCGTCCAGCGAGGGTCAGGCCCGTCGTCGAAGGTCAGCGCGAGCTTCTTGCCCGGCCTGGCGGCGCGTGAGGTCAGCCGGTGGCCGTCCCAGGCGAGGATCGGCCCCGCCGAGGCGAGCGGGCCTTCGGAGGTCCGGAGCGGCGTCGCGCTGCGACCGGTCGTCCTCGTCGAGAGCCCCTGCACGGCCAGAAGCACGAGCAGGGGGACGAAGAGCAGGGCGAGGAGCGTCCAGCGCGCCGCAGGCCCACCGGTCCGCGTGCGCGCTCCCGGCGGAGTCACGCGCCTACGCCTTCGGTGGCGGCTTGTCCGGGTTCTGCTGGCCCGGCGGGGCAGGCTGCGGCTGTGGCGCCGGCTGCGCGGCGTCCGCCTGCTTCACCTGGCCCTTGGGCGTCTTCGTCTGACCGCGCGCCGTGGTCTTCGGCGCGGCCGCAGCCTTCTGCGTCTGCCCGCGCGGCGCCGTGAGTCCGCGACGATCGAGTCCCCGTGCGACTCGCCGAGCGGTCACCGGCTGAGCCGGTGGCGGAACGGAGGTCCTTACCGGAGCGGCCGCTCGCCGGCGGGCCGGTCCCTTTGCTTGTCGCGCCGCCGCGGCGCTCGCCTGCCCGCGTGAGCGCGGGGCGGTCGCCGGGGTCGTGGCCGAGGTGTGAACGACGGCAGCCGCGTTCGACCTCACGAGAGGTGTGGTCGACTCGATCGACGTGTTCCGGAGGGGCGGCTGCGTGCTCGGCCGCTGCTCCTGCTGCTTCGCATTGGCGACGCCCGGGAGCGGCAATGAGACGCCCGGCAGCCCCCCCAGCCCGAGCATCCCGACGGCGAGGGCGGCCAGCCAGAACGTGGCGACCCCGAGCGCCGCGAACGCGAGCCGCCGGGCGATGCGCGAGCGTCGATCGTCGTCCGTGACGAACACGGCCCGCTCGACGGACGCCGCAGTCGCAGTCGCCGGCTTCTCCTGTGCGATCGAAGTCATGGGAACGTCCTCAGGTCGAACGATGCCCGCTTTTCGCTCGTCGGACGCGCCGCTTTTGCGGGATTTGCAGAACTTTTACAGACTCGCACCACCCGTCTCCGCCGACACCTAGACTCGTGTCAGGTGCTCGGCGCGATCACGGATGCCCTGACGACGCTCGTCGGCGACCACGGGATCTACGCCGTGTTCATCCTGATGCTGATCGACGCGGTCTTCCCCGCGGCGAGCGAGATCGTGATGGTGTACGCCGGCGCTGTCGCCGCCGGTGCGTTCGCCGGACAGAACGTCGTCCTCTTCGGCCACGAGATCGAGTCGAACGCCTGGGCCTACGTCGCGATGGCGACGGCCGGGACGCTCGGCTACCTCACCGGCTCGATCCTCGGGTGGGCGATCGGCTTCTATGGAGGGCGGCCGCTGATCGAGCGGCGCGGCCGACTGCTGCACCTGACGCCGGAAAACGTCCACCGGGCCGACGCCTGGTTCGAGCGCTTCGGCGACCTCGCGGTGCTGATCGGCCGTGTCACGCCCGTGATCCGGTCGTTCATCTCGATTCCGGCCGGCGTGGTGCGGATGCCGCTCGGCCGCTACACGCTCCTGACGATCCCCGGTTCCGCCCTGTGGGCCTTCGGGATCGCGGGGATCGGCTACGCGCTCGGGGCGAACTGGGAGACCTTCCACCACGACTTCCGGTACGCCGAGTACGTCGTGGCGCTGGCAGTCGTGGCGCTGATCGCGGCGGCGATAGTCCGTCATCGGCGCGCGTCTAGACTGACTCGCCGTGCCGAGGATCCCGCTCGTTGACGTCAAGGCGCAGTACGCGCCGCTGATCGAAGAGCTCGGCGAGCGGTTCCGCACCGTGCTCGACTCGGCCACCTTCATCCGTGGGCCGAACGTCGCGGCCTTCGAGGAGGAGGCGGCCGCCTA
>DATLQK010000025.1:0-7529 GCA_035535195.1 Gaiellaceae bacterium
CTTGGCGATCACCATCCGCTGGACCTCGTTCGTGCCCTCGCCGATCTCGAGGATCTTCTGGTCGCGGTAGAGCCGTGAGATCGCGAACTCGGCCATGAACCCGTAGCCGCCGTGGATCTGCAGGGCCGTGTTCGCCGCCCGGTTCGAGAGCTCGCCCGTGTAGAGCTTCGCCATCGCCGCCTCCCGGCCGAACGGACGGCCCTGGTCCTTCAGCCACGCGGCCTTGTAGACGAGCGTCCGCCCGGCTTCGATCTCGGTCGCCATGTCGGCGAGCTGGAACTGCACGGCCTGGAACTGCGCGATCGGCCGACCGAACTGCTGCCGCTCCTTCGCGTACGCGGCCGCCAGGTCGTAGGCGCCCTGGGCGAGGCCGACGCCCATCGCCGCGACCGAGATCCGGCCGCCGTCGAGGATCTCCAGGAACTGCTGGAAGCCCTTGCCGCGCGGGCCGAGCAGATTGCCCTCCGGAACGCGCACGTCGCGGAAGGACAGCTCCCGGGTATCCGAGGCGCGCCAGCCGAGCTTCTCCATCGGCGGGGCGATCTCGTAGCCGGGCGTGCCGTTTTGGACGACGATGTTCGAGATCTCGTCCTCGCCGGTCAGGGCCGTGATCGTCACGCACGCAGTGATGTCGGTCCCGGCGTTCGTGATGAACATCTTCGAGCCGTTGATTACCCACTCGCCGTCGCGAAGCTCGGCACGCGTGCGCGTCGCGCCCGCGTCCGAGCCGGCTTCGGGCTCCGTCAGCCCGAACGCGGCCAGCTTCCGCCCCGAGGCGAGGTCCGGCAGCCACTCCCGCTTCTGCTCTTCGCTCCCGAACAGGTAGATCGGGAGCGTCCCGAGCGAGTGGTGCGCAGCGACGGTGATCGCGACGGACGAGTCCACGCGGGTCAGCTCCTCGACCGCGATCGCATAGGAGAGCGTGTCCGCGCCCGCGCCGCCGTACTCCTCGGGAATCGTCATTCCCATCAGTCCGAGCTCGGCGAGCTCGGCGACGAGCTCGTAGGGGAAGCGATGCTCGCGATCGAGCTCCTCGGCCACCGGTGCGACCCGCTGCTCCGCGAAGTCGCGCACGGTCCGGCGGATGAGCTCGTGCTCCTCCGAGAGGTCGTAGTTCGGCGTCACGCGAGGGAGCGTGCCAGTTCGGCGATCAGCCGCACGCCGTACCCGGTGCCCCCGACCACGGCGAAATAGTCAGGCCGCGGCCAGCGGAGGAAGCCGGGACCGGCCATGTCGATGTGGGCCCACGGGCCTTCGCCGACGAACTCCTTCAAGAACTCGGCCGCGTATACCGGCCCGGCCTGCCCACGCCACGACGTGTTCTTGATGTCGGCGAAGTGCGAGTCGACCAGACGCCGGTAGCGGCGGTGCATCGGCCAGCTCCAGGCGTGATCGCCGGAGCGGTTCCCTGCCGCGCTGACCTGGTCTCGCCACCCGTCGTCGTTGCCGAAGACGCCGGTATAGAGGTCCCCGAGCGCCCGGTTCATGGCGCCGGTGAGCGTGGCGAAGTCGACGATTTGGGTGGCGCCCTGCTCCCTCGCGTACCAGAGGACGTCGGCCAGGACGAGACGACCCTCGGCGTCCGTGTTCACGACCTCGATCGTCTTGCCGTTCATCGCCGTCACGATGTCGCCCGGCCGGTACGCGCCGCCGCCGATCGCGTTCTCGGTCGCGCCGACGACCGCTATGGCGCGAACGGGGACCTCGAGCGCAGCCATGGCGCCGAGGCCGTGGAGCACCGCCGAGCCGCCCGCCATGTCGCCCTTCATGTCCTCCAGGTAGAGCTGGGGCTTGATCGAGATCCCGCCGGTGTCGAACGTCACCGCCTTGCCGACGAGCCCGAGCGTGAGGTCGTCGCGCGCGCCCGGCGGGTCGTAGCGCACGACGATCAGCCGCGGCGGGTTGTGACTGCCCTGGGCGACGGCGCCGAAAGCGCCCATGCCAAGCTCTGCGAGCCGCTCCGGCCCGAACGACTCCGCCGACAGATGCTCGGACGTCGCGGCGACGTCGTCCGCCCGCCCCGCGAGCGCCTCCGGCGTCAGCTCGTTGCCGGGCTCGTTCGTCACGTCACGGGCGCGGTTGACCCAGCCCGCCACCTTCGCCGTCCGCTCGGCCTCGTCTTGCACGTCGTCGGGCCCGATCAGGACGAGCCGCTCGAGCTCCGCGTCGCGATCGCCCGTCTTCCAGTGCCCGGGGTCGTAGCCCCCGAGCACAATGCCGTCGACGACCGCGCGTGCCTGCTGCTCGAGCGAGAGCGGGTGCGACTCGTCCAGTAGCCACCCGACCGATTTGCCGGACCGCCGCACCAGCCGGGCGACGGCGCCGGCCGCCGTCCGGTAGGCGTCGGCGTCGAGCTCGTCCCCGAGCCCCGCTGTGGCGACCAGTCGGCCGTCGACCTGGACCAGGGAGGCAGCCCCCGCGTCGGGACGAAAACCCTCTGCCGCCAGAGCGTCCGCGATCCCTAGCTCGGCCGGCGGCTCACCCGAGACGGCCACGGCGAGAACGTCGGCGCCGGACGCCTCGAACGACGGAGCGATGGTCACATCCACGGGTCGGCGACTCTAACCGAGGAATTCGTGCGTCGCCTTCGAAAAAGATTTGCGCAGGCTTAACCATTTTTTGATCCGGCCGATACACCATGGCGACCATGCAAACCATTTCTCTGCGGCCCGACGCTGCTTCGAGCGTCGAGGATCTCGTGAGTCGGATTGCCGACCTCGTGCTCGAGCGGCAGTCCCTGCGGGCCTCCAGCGCTGACGACCTCATCCTCGAGCGGAACCGGCTCGAGCTCGTCAGCTCTCATTGGGCGCTCTCCCGCGCGCTGATCCGACGCCATTGTCCGCCCAAGGCGGACGAGGCCGCCGCCTAGTCACTTCTACGCGCTGAGCGCCCGACGCCCGCGTGTCGCGCGCAGCCAACTCGCGAGCTCGGCCGCCGGCACGGGGCGGCTGACGTAGTACCCCTGCGCGACGTCACAGCCGAGCGACGCCAGCCGGCGCCAGGCCTCGTCGGTCTCGACGCCTTCCGCAACGACCCGCAGGCCGAGGTTCCGGCCGAGGTCGATCGTCGAGCGGACGATCACGGCATCGTTGTCGTCCCGTTCCATCCCCTGGACGAACGACTTGTCGATCTTGAGCTCGTCGACGGGCAGACGCTTGAGGTAGGCGAGCGACGAGTAGCCCGTGCCGAAGTCGTCGATCGCGAGCCGGACTCCCATGCCACTCAGCCGTGAGAGCACGTGCATCGCACGGATCGGGTCGGCGAGGATCGTGCTCTCCGTGATCTCGAGCTCGAGAAGCGACGGGGCCACCTCCCACGTGGCGAGGAGGCTGCCGACCGTGTCCGGCAGGTTGACGTCGAGGAGGTTCCGCGCCGAGAGGTTGACGCCGACGCAGAGGTCGAGGCCTTCGAGCTGCCACGTCCTGCACTGGCGGAGGGCTTCGTTCAGCACGAAGTGGGTCAGCGGGACGATCACGCCGGTCTTCTGCGCGAGCGGGATGAACTCGTCCGGTGGGATCAGGCCGCGGGTGGGGTGGCTCCACCGTACGAGCGCTTCGACGCCGGTCACCTCGCCCGAGCGCAGCTCGGCCTTCGGCTGGTAGTGGAGGACGAGCTCGCCCGTGTCGATTCCGCGGCGCAGCTCGGTCAGCATCGTCAGCCGGTCGGGGCTGTACTCGTCCCGCTCCCGCGCGTAGACCTCGCATTCGCCGGGGCGCTGCTTCGCCACGTACATCGCGACGTCGGCTCGCTGGAGCAGCGAGTGGACGTCGTCGCCGTGCTCCGGGTAAAGCGCGATCCCCACGCTCGCCTCGATCTGAAGCGCGAGGCCGTGGATCGTGAAGGGCTCCTCGAGCGCCTTGCGCAGCTTCCGCGCGACGGAGACGGCGGCGGCGGAGTCGACCACCTTCGGTAGCAGCACGCCGAACTCGTCGCCGCCGAGGCGCGCGACTGTGTCGCTCTCCCGCAGCGCGGCGCGCAGGCGCTCACCGGCCTGCTTCAGGAGCTCGTCGCCGCTCGCGTGCCCGAGCGTGTCGTTGACCTCCTTGAAGCGGTCGAGGTCCATGATCATCACCGCGACCGGGATGTGCTCCCGCCGTGCGACGGCCAGCGCCTGCCCGACGCGGTCGTGGAAGAGCGTCCGGTTCGGCAGATCGGTCAGGGCGTCGTGGAGCGCCTGGTGCTCGTTCACCTCCGCCTGGCGGCGCAGCGTGCTCGAGGCACCGGCGACGATCCGGAAGAGCAGCGTGTAGAGGAGCGCGAGGCCGAGGAAGATCAGCACGGAGATCTTGGTCGTGTCCCCCTGGACACCGGCCTGGATCCGCGAGTAGGGGAGGGCGAGCTGGACGGCCCCCTCGGGCTCACGGCTCTGCCCCAGCCAGAGCGGGACGTAGACCTCGAGCATGTTCCCGGACCGGTGCGAGACGACGTGGCCGTTCAGCGCGGAGCGGTGCTCGTTCGTGAGCGGAAAGATCCGCCGGCCGATCTGCCGCCTGTCCTGCGCATAGACGATGCGAAGCGAGCGGTTCCAGACGGTGACGGCGCGGACCTCGTTGTGGATCTCCGGCAGGGCGAGCGACTCGTCCAGCGCGCGGATTTCGGGCTCGGCGAGGCCGTGCTGGAGATCGTGGGTCGAGAGACCGCGCTCGACCTCGCTGCGCGAGATCGCGAGCGCGGTCTGGGTCGCGTTCGAGACCGCGCGCTCCTGTACCCGTGCATGCAGGTACCACTGAAGGACGACCCCGAGCAGCAGGATCGGGATCAGGTTCACGATCGCGAATTTCCAGAGCAGGCTGAGCCCGGCCAGCCGCCGCACCAACGTCATCTCTCGCGTTTCCTCCTTGCGGGCGTTTTCGGCTCACTGAACGGGTCGCCTGACTCTCGCGCCTCCCCCGTTCGAGGGAAGGGGCGCCGCTAGGCTCGGAGCGTGAGGGGGGAAATCGACCGCCGGGCGATCACGGCGCTTTCCGCCGGCCACTTCGCAACGGACTACTCGAACGGGGCGCTGCCGGCGCTGCTGCCCTTCCTCGACCAGCGCTTCGGCCTCTCGTACACGCAGGTCGGCGCGCTCGTGCTCGTCTCGGCGCTCGCCTCATCGATCATCCAACCGCTGTTCGGGCTCTGGTCCGACCGGCGCGGCGCGCTCTGGCTGTTGCCGGTCGGCGTCCTCCTCGCCGGGACGGGAATGGCGCTGACGGCGGCGTCGGCGAGCTACGGGCTCGCGCTCCTGTTCGTCGTGATCTCGGGAATCGGGACGGCCGCCTATCACCCGGAGGGCAGCAAGTTCGCCGCCTACGTCAGCGGGTCGAGACGGGCGAGCGGGATGAGCCTCTTCTCGATCGGCGGCAACCTCGGCGTCGCGATCGGGGCGCTCTCGATCGCGCCGATCATCCTCGCCTTCGGAAGGCCCGGCGGCCTGCTCGTAGCGGTTCCCTCGATCGTCGTCACGCTGCTCCTGCTCTGGACGCTCGGCTACCTGCGGGCGTTCGTGCCTGAGCGGGTGCGGACGCGGGAGGCTCGGGGCGAGGACCGGCCGGGCGCGCTCGGGCTCCTGCTGGCGGTGATCGCGCTGCGCAGCGCCGGCTGGTTCGGGCTCCTAACCTTCGTCCCGCTCTGGGCCGTCTCGCTCGGCCACTCGAAGGCATACGGCAACAACCTGCTCTCGCTGATGCTGTTCGCCGGCGGCGTCGGCACCCTGATCGCCGGCCCGATCGCCGACCGCGTCGGGCGGAGGCCCGTCCTCCTCGCGACGCTCGTGGCGGCCCCGCCGCTGATCGTGGTGTTCGTGGCCGTCGGCGGCTGGCTCGGTGCGGCGGCGCTCGCGCTCGTCGGCGTCTGTGTCGTCTCCACGTTCGGCGTCACGGGGGTGATGAGCCAGGAGTACCTGCCTTCGCGGATCGGTCTCGCGTCCGGGATCTCGATCGGGTTCTCGATCGGCCTGGGCGGGATCGCGGCGCTCGCGCTCGGCGCCGTCGCCGACCACGTCGACCTGGAGACCGCCATGTACGCCTGCGCCGCGGTCTCCGCGGTGGCGATCGCGCCGGCGCTCCTGCTCCCGTCGCCGCGCGGTCGACGGAGGCTCGCCCCCGAGCCCGTGATGTAGGCTCGCCGCGTTTCCGACCACGGAGGAGGAGAAGGGGTGACAACCGCGCGCGAGTTCTTCGACGGTCTGGAGGGACGGGTCGATCCCGCCAAGACCGCGGGGATGACCAATTCGTACGTGTTCGACATCGACGGGGCCGGCACGTGGAAGGTCGACGTCGACGACGGCAACGTCAAGGTGACGGAGGGCGGCGGTGACGCCGACGCGACGATCTCCGCCAACCAGGAGACGTTCGAGCAGATCGCCTCGGGCGCGATGAACGCGACCACCGCGTACATGACCGGGAAGCTGAAGATCAAGGGGGACATGGGCGCGGCGATGAAGCTCCAGAAGCTCTTCTAGGGCGGGCGCCTGCGGACTGTCACTGCGCCGGGTCTAGCTCGACGAGGACGGCGTTCCGGGCGACGCGATCCCCCTCCGCGACGTGAACGGCTTTGACCGTGGCGTCGAACGGGGCGACGAGCGGCGTCTCCATCTTCATCGCCTCGAGCACGAGCACGGGCTGGCGGTGCGCGATGCGGTCACCCTCCGCCGCCAACACCTGGATCACCGTCCCAGGCATGGGCGCCGTCAGCGCGCTCGCCTCGGCGCCGGCGGCCGCACCGGCTAGGTGCGCGGCCTCGTCGACGTCCGGCGGCGAGTGGGGTGGGGGCGTGGGCAGGTTGAGGCGCCAGGCGCCCTCCCACGGGCCCTCGGGAAGGCGGAGCGGCGGCTCCGAGAGCGGCGGGTAGTCGGTGAGGAAGGCCGTCGTCGTCCTCCCCTGGAGGACGGCCGGGTGGGAGACCAGCCAGCGCAGGAAGGGCAGGTTCGTCGTGACGCCGGCCACTTCTGTCTCGGCGAGCGCGTCCCGGAGCCGGGCGAACGCCTCGTCTCGCGTCGGCCCATGCGCGATCAGCTTCGCGATCAGCGGGTCGTAGGCGACCCCGACCTCGTCCCCCTCCTCGACGCCGGCGTCGACGCGGATCCCTCGCGGGAGGCGCAGCCGCTCGAGGCGGCCGGCCTGCGGCAGGAACGAGCGCGGATCCTCGGCGTAGAGCCGCACCTCGACGGCGTGTCCTTGCAAGACCGTGTTCCCGGCCTCCATCGGACCGCCGTCCGCGATCCGGAGCTGCTCCGCGACGAGATCGACGTCGGCCACGAGCTCCGTCACCGGATGCTCTACCTGGATCCGGCCGTTCAGCTCGAGGAAGTAGAAGTCGCGGCCGTCGACCATGAACTCGGCGGTGCCGGCGCTCGAGTAGCCGATCTGCTCGGCGAAGCGAACCGCAGCGGCGCTCATCTCGTGGCGCAGTCCAGAATCGAGCGCCGGCGACTCCTCGAGCACCTTCTGGTGGCGGCGCTGGATCGAGCACTCGCGCTCACCGAGCGAGATCACCCGCTCGGGGTCGCCCAGCAGCTGGATCTCGACGTGGCGGGGCCGCTCGACGTA
>DATLQK010000026.1:0-106832 GCA_035535195.1 Gaiellaceae bacterium
GCCGCCATGTTGCGGTGCTTCCGGCCCATCCCGCGAAGCTAGGTGAGAGTCGGGCGTCCGCCAGCGGCTGTGGGTAAACCGGCACGCTTTCGCGCGCGCTTCTTTACGGGACCTGGTCCCGTAAAGGGCCCTGCAGGAGCCCGCGGAGGCGGAGCATGGCGGCGATGCCGAGGGCCGGGCCGGGGACGAGGAGGACGAAGGCCCACTTCCATCCCACCGCCCCCTCCCAGTACGGGACGAGCCAGATCGTCGCCACCGTGAGGGCGAACCCGACCGCCAGCTGGAGCGCCAGGGCCGTGCCCACGTAGGCCTGGTCCGCGAGCTCGGTCACGAGCGTCGAGAACTGTGCGGAGTCCGCCACGACGGTGAACCCCCAGACGAGCCCGACGACGAGGGCCGCCGCCGCCGACCAGGCGCCTGCCAACCCGACAAGCAGCGCGCACCCGCCCGAAATACCCATCATCAGCGCGGTCGTCTCCGGACGTCCCCACCGATCCCCGAGCACGCCCCCGGCCCAGCACCCCACCGCCCCGGCCCCGATCACGGCGAAGGTCGCATACGCCGCGCCGCTCCCGGGATCGGACACGGCCGAGAAGAACACGAGAAACCACGCCCACATCGCGTACAGCTCCCACATGTGGCCGAAGTAGCCGAGCGACGCCAGCCGGACCCCTCGGTTCCGCAGCACCCGCCCCGCTTGGCGTGGGTCGAACCGCGCGGCCGGGAACCGGTACGGCCCCTCGGGCACCGCGACGGCCGCGAGCACCCCGCCGGCGACCGTCAGCACCGACGTCGTCGCAACCACCACCTGCCAGTCGAGGCCGCCGAGCCCGTTGACGAGATGCGGCGCCGCCGAGCCCAGCGTCAGCGCGCCCACCACGATCCCCAGCGCCGTCCCCCGTCCCCGCTGGAACCACGTCGACGCCAACTTGAGCGCCGGCGGATACACGCCGGCGAGACAGAATCCCGTCGCCAGCCGAGCCGCCAGCCCGAGCCGCGGCCCGTCCGCCGCGAGCAGCAGTGCGTTCGCCCCTGCCGCGCCGAGCGCGCCCGCCAGGATCACCACCCGCGGCGGGAACACGTCCGCCAGGCTCAGCGCGCTCGAGACCAGCGCACCAGCGACGAACCCGACCTGCACGGCGATCGTCAACCATGCCGCCGCCGTGTCCCCCAGCCCCCAGTCCGCCCGGAGCTGCGGTACGACGGCCGTCGCCGAGAACCACGTCGTCATCGAGCACACCAGCGCCACGGACAGGAGCGCCAGCGCCCGCGCTCGGCCGTTCAGAGCGGCTCCGTCCAGACGAGCGCAGTCCCGTCGAGCACGACCGTCCCGTTCTGGTCGACGATCGTCGTGTTCAGCGTCGTCAGCGGCTTGTCGTCGCGCACCTCGAGCACCTCGACCTCGGCAGTGATCTCGTCGCCGGGCCGGACGGGCGCCCGGAAGTTCCAGTCGACGTGGAGGAAGACGCTGCCCGGCCCCGGCAGGTCCTCCGCCACCACCGCGTTCAGCAACCCGGAGGTGATGCCGCCCTGGACGATGATGCCGCCGAACCGCGACCCCCGCGCCGCGCCCTCGTCGTAGTGCAGCGGGTTCCGGTCCCCGGTCAGCTCGGTGAAGAGCTCGATGTCCCGTTCGGTGATCCGCCTGCTCCGGCGGGCGACGTCCCCGACCTCAGCCAATGATTTGCCGCAGCTCCTTCGCGAGCGACGTCGCGCCCGCCTTGTCCGCCGCGATCACGAGGCAGGTGTCGTCACCGGCGAGCGTGCCGACCACGAGCGGATGCGAGAGGCGATCGAGCGCCCGTCCGATCGCCGGCGCGGAGCCCAGTTCGGACTGCACGACCACGATGTTCTGCGCCGCCACCGCATCCCGGCCGAACTGGGACAGCACCGCCGCGAGCGCCTCGCGCGGATCTGCGCGCCCGCGGCTGTCCTGCGCGAGGACGTAGCGCGGCCGCCCGAGCTGGTCGTGCGTCTTCTCCAAACCGAGCTCCCGGATGTCGCGCGAGATCGTCGCCTGGGTCGCCAGGCACCCCTCGGTGGCCAGCGCGCCGAGCAGGTCGTGCTGCGTCCCGATCCGGCGCCTGGAGACGAGACTCGCGATCAGACGCTGCCGGTCGGCCTTTCCGAACGGGCGCGCATCCGACTGCATAGACGGAGCATAGGTTTCCAAGCCTCGAAAGCGCGGTAAGTTTCACGGGTGCTCCGCAAGCTTTTGTGGACGGCGATCTACAGCATCTTCGGTGCGCTCGCCGCGATCGCGGCGCGGTTCGCCGCGTCGCGCGTCTACCGGATCGCAACCGGCGAGGAACCGCCCGCGAAGAAGTGAACAAAGCCGACCAGCTGATCGACCGGGCCGCCGACGGCCTGCGCAAGCTCTCCGACCGCGTCGCGGCAGAGGGAGGCGTCGCGGCCAAGCTGGCCGATCCGATCGCCGAGGACGCCGCGTTCCTCCGCAAGCTGAAGCCGAGCCTGATCGCCGCCCGGGCCCGGGGACAGGCGCCGACCAACCAGCCGGCCGGCAGCGACACCCCCGCCGCTCCGAGTCGCCCGCAGATCCCGAACCGCCCGAAGCCGACGAGGAGCGGTGGCCTGAGCCCGGTGCTCGTGGTCGGGGCCGCGCTCGTCGCCGGCGTCGCAATCGCCAAGTTCATCGACTGGAGGGGCCATGCCCACCCAAGAGACTGAGGTGAGTCTCGGCACCGCGGTGCACACCCAAGAGACTGAGGTGAGTCTCGGCACCGCCGCGAAGAGCGTCGCCGAGCACGCGAGCTCGATCGCCCGTCTGGAAGTCGAGCTCGCGCAGATCGAGCTCAAGAAGAAGGTCGCGGCGCTCGGCCTCGGCCTCGGCCTCCTGGGCGGCGCCGTACTCGTGCTCGTCTACGGCGTGGGCTTCCTCTTCGCGACGATCGCAGCCGCGCTCGCGACGTTCCTGCCCGTCTGGGCCTCGCTCCTGATCGTCACGGTCTTCCTCTTCCTCGTCACCGCCATCCTTGGTTTCATCGGCGTGAAGAAGGTGCAGCGCGGCAGTCCGCCCGTGCCGGAGCAGGCGATCGACGAGGCGAAGCTCACCACCCAAGCGTTGAAGAGCAATGGCCACAACCAATAACCGCTCGACAGAGCAGGTCCGCCTCGAGCTTGAGGCCGAGCGCGAGCAGCTGGCGCAGGCGGTCGACTCTCTGCGCGCCGAGGTGAAGGAAGCGACTGACGTGAACGCGAAGCTCCGCGCCAAGCTCCCGGTCTTCACTGCAGGCGCGCTCGGAGCGGGCTTCGTGCTCGCCGGCGGGATCGGCGCAACGATGCGTCTCGTGTTCCGCCGCGGCCGCGAGGGGAAGGAGAAGGCCCGGTTTGGGCGCTTCTCCTTCGTCGACCGCGACTAGCGGCCGGCCCCGGCGGTCGCTGATCAGGTGACCCGGAAGCTGCCCTTCATCACGGCGGCGTGCGGGTCGCAGACGAAGCGATAGCGCCCGCGGCGCAGCGTGACTGTCCACGTCGCCGTCCCCTTGAACCCGACGGCCGTGCGCTTGTTCACGCCGGGCCCGCGCAGGTGGAAGTTGTGGGCCGACGAGCGGTCGCGGACGACGATCCGGTAGCGGCCCGCCTTCAACCGGCTCACACGGCTCGTGCCCGACCGCAGCGAGATCGAGCGGCCGGGGCCGACGGTCGCCGTCAGCGTTTTCACCTTCGGTTTCGGCGGCGGCGGGGAAACCGGCGGCCCTCCACCCGTGGTGAACGTCCCGCGCATCGACGAGAAGTGCGGGTCGCACTGGAACGTGTAACGGGCCTTGTCCTGCAAGGTCACCTGCACCGTCCTGGTGCCGATGAAGGCGACATCCGTCGACACGTCCACCCCACCAGGACCCCTCAGATGGAAGTTGTGCAGGTCGGAGTGATCCCTGATCTCGATGTCGTACGCGCCCGCCGGCAGGTCAGTGACGGGCGCGCCGGCCGCGGTCCGGAGCGAGATCTGGAAGGCGTCGTTCTGCCCGACCTCGGCGATCAGCTTGGTCTGGGCGAAGGCGGCCGCGGGCGACAGGAGCATGGCGGCGGCGGCGGCCGCGAACAGGGCGATTCGAGTTCGTTGAGTCATGACGGGCATTACGTCTCCATGCGTCCTGTGGATTGAGGGGAATAAGATCGGGCTCATGCTGCGCCACAACGCGAAGGTCGATTTGATCAAGCGAGTACCGCTGTTTGCGGAATGCTCGAGGAAGGAGCTCAAGGAGGTCGCCGGCATCGCCGACGAGATCGACCTCCGCGAGGGCAAGGAGCTGACGACCCAGGGCAAGCCCGGACGTGAGTTCTTCGTGCTGATCGAAGGCAGTGCGGACGTGAAGAAGAGCAACCGCCGCATCAACCAGCTCCGACCGGGCGACTTCTTCGGCGAGATCTCGCTCGTCAAGCAGAGCCCGCGGACGGCGACCGTGGTCGCAACCTCACCGGTGCGGGCGCTCGTGATCACCGACCGCAGCTTCCGATCGTTGATGGAGCACCAGCCGCAAATCCAGGGCAAGGTGATGAGCGCACTGGCGGCCCGCCTCGGCCCCGACGCCGAGCTCTAGGCCCGCAGCTCCGCGCCGAACCTCGCCTTCAGGGCATCGACGATCCGCCCGCGCAGACCCGCCGCCTCCTCGTCGGTCAGCGTCCGGTCTGCCGCCTGGAACGCGGCGCGGAAGGCGATCGACTTTCGTCCCGGCCCCACTTGCTCGCCGTGGTAGACGTCGAACGGCGTCATTTCGCGCAGCTCGGGCACGGCCTCGCGCGCCGTCGCAACGAGCTCGCCGGCGGCGACCGCCTCGTCCACCGCGAAGGCGAGGTCCTGCTTCACCGGCGGGAAGGTGACGACGTCCTCGTACTGCGCGTCCCCCGGCGCCACGGCGATGAGCAGGTCGAGATCGAGCTCGAATGAGCCCCACACGCCTTCGATCAGCGTCGGGTGGAGCTCACCCAGCCACCCTTCGTCGGTCCGCGCGGCCTTGCCCGGATGCAGGAAGCTCTCCGTCGCCCGCTCGATGCGCGGCCCCGCGCCGACCGCCTCGTAGACGGTCTCGACCGCGCCTTTCGCCCGCCCGAAGCCGCCCTCGACGATCCCGCCGAGGTGGACCTGCTCCTCGGGAAGCTTGCCGTCGGGCCGGAAAATCCGGCCGATCTCGAAAAGGGCGATCGCCTCGTTCCCGGCAGCGAGGTTCCGCTCCGCGGCGTCGACTAGGCCCGGCAGCAGCGAGGTCCGCAGCACGGCCTGCTCCTCGGTCATCGGCTCCGGCAGCCCGATCCCGTCGGACGCTGCGGCAGCGGGGACGAGCGTGGGCGTGTAGGCCTCGCCGAAGCCGGCGCCGACGAGGGCGTCCTCGATCGTCCGCTGCAACCGCTGGGCTCGCGTGAGCGCCCCGGTCATGTGCCGCCGCAGCGGGAGCGTGAACGGCACCTCGTCGAGCCTGAACCGCGCGACCTCCTCGACGACGTCGATCTCGCGGGTCACGTCGCGGGCCCGGAAGGTGGGAACCGTGACCGTGCCGTTGTCGACTTCGAACTCGAGCCGGCGGAGGATCTCGGCCTGGTCCCCGGGCGGAAGCTCGAGCCCCACGACCTCTGGCGCGCGCGTCGGCCGGACCTCGATCACCGGCCGCGGCGGCAGCTCGCCCTGGACGTCCGTGTGCCCGACCCAGCGGGCTCCCGCCAGGTCGATGATCAGCTCGGTCGCCAGCGCCGCCGCCTGGCCGGCGAGGTAGGGATCGACGCCCTTCTCCCATCGGTTCGAGCCCTCGGTCCGGAGCTTCAGGCGCTCGGAAGTCCGCAGCAGCCCGTACGGCTCGAAGTTCGCGGCCTCGAGCAGCACCTCTGTGGTCGAGTCCGTGACCTCGGTCTCCTCGCCGCCCATGATCCCGGCGAGCGCGATCGCCCGCTCGGCGTCGGCGATTACGAGGTCCGACCGCTCGAGCTCTCGGTCGACGCCGTCCAATGTCCGGAGCTTCTCGCCCGACGTCGCGCGCCGCACAACGATCCTGCCGCCGCCGAGCGTCGTGTGGTCGAAGGCGTGGAGCGGGTTCCCGAGCGCAAGCATCACGTAGTTGGTGACGTCCACGACGTTGGAGATCGGCCGCATGCCCGCCGCATGGAGGCGCGCCCGGAGCCAAGTCGGCGAAGGCGCGATCGAGACCTCGCGGCACAGCCGACCGATGTAGCGCGGGCAGCCCTCGTAGTCCTCGATCGTCACGTCAACGGGCTCGTCGCCCACCTGTTCGGGATCCCGGCCCGGCGGCGGTGCAAGCTCGAGGCCGTAGATCGCCGCGACCTCGCGCGCAATCCCGTAGACGGAGAGCAGATCCGGTCGGTTCCCCGTCGGCTCGACGTGCAGCACCTCGTCCTGCAGCGGCAGGACCTCGGTGAGCGGTTCGCCTGGGTCGCCGCCAGCGAGGACGATGATGCCGCTGTGGTCGGTACCGAGCTCGAGCTCGCGCTCCGACAGAATCATCCCGTCGCTGACCGTGCCCCGAAGCTTGGCGCGCTCGAGCTTCTGGCCGTCCGGGAGCACCGCGCCCGGGAGCGCGACGGCGACGGTGTCGCCGGCGCCGAAGTTCCACGCGCCGCAGACGATCTGCCTAGGCTCGGGATCCCCGACGTCCACCCGGCAGAGCTGCAGCCGGTCGGCGTTGGGGTGCTTCCCCGCCTCGACCACACGGCCGACGCGGAAGAGGCCGAGATTGCCGTCGAGATCCGGCACACCCGTGCGCTCGATCCCCTTCACCTCCGCGGCGGCGATGCTCAGCCGGTCGGCGAGCTCGGACGTCGGCGCGTCCACGGCGACGTACTCCTTCAGCCAGTGCAGCGGGACACGCATCAGCGGTCACTCCAGTGCCAGCGCCGCGCCGATCGCGCGCGAAAAGCCCGCGAGGCAAGGACGCAGGGAGCGTTCGTATCCAGAGGATACGGGCGCGACTGAGGACGCCGCGTCGCGGCGCTTTGCAGCCGCGAGCGGTGCGGTGATAGTGCTGGAGGGGCCGCCATTAAAACTGCCCCAGAACGCGCAGGTCGTTCTCCCAGAGCACGCGGATGTCCGGGATGTTGTGGCGGAGCTGTGCGACCCGCTCCAGGCCGCAGCCGAACGCGAATCCGGACCACTCCTCCGGGTCGATCCCGCCGTTCCGAAGCACCGCCGGGTCGACCATTCCCGCGCCGCCCATCTCCAGCCAGCCGGAGTAACCGCAGGTCCGGCAGCCCTTGCCGCCGCAGATGCCGCACGAGACATCCGGCTCGATCGACGGCTCGGTGAACGGGAAGTAGTGCGTGCGGAAGCGAACGGCGCGGTCCTCGCCGAAGAGCGCGCGCATCACATGGAGCAGCGTTCCCTTGAGGTCGGCGAGGGTGATCCCACGGTCGATCGCGAGCCCCTCGAACTGGTGGAAGATCGGATAGTGGGTCGCGTCGATCGTGTCGCGTCGGTAGCAGCGCCCGATCGAGACCATGTACATCGGCGGCTCGTGCTCCTCCATCTCGCGGATCTGCGAGGGCGAGGTCTCGGTGCGGACCACGACGTCGCCGTTCAGGAAGAACGTCGCGCGCGGCGACCGGGCCGGGTGCCACGGCGGGAACTCCAGCTTGTCGAAGTTGTACTCCGTGGTCTCGACCTCCCGGTCGTACCGGACGTGGTAGCCGAGGCCGAGGAAGGCGTCCTCGACGGCGCGCCGGATCTGGGTGATCGGGTGGTAGTGGCCGCGCGGGGCGCGCTCACCCGGCAGCGTCACGTCGACGGTCTCCTCGGTCAGCGAGCGGTCGAGCTCGGCCCGCTCCAGCTGCTCGTGATGACGCTCGAGCGCCTCCTCGATCGCCTCGCGCGCGGCATTGAGCGACATGCCGCTCTCGCGGTCGCGAACCTCACGCAGCGCCCGCTTCAGCTCGCTGCGGCGGCCCAGGTAGCGGATCCGGGCGGCCTCGAGCTCGTCCAGCGTCGTCGCGGACTCGACCGCGGCCAGCGCCTCCTTCCGGTACGCCTCAGCGTCCAAGTCGGCCCCAGGTCGAGTCGCGTGGAAGCGGCGGGATGGGCGTCAGCGCCGGTCCCCGGACACGAGCCGGGGCCGGGTAAACGGGGAAGACAGACGCCTCATCGCCACGCGCACACGATAACGGAGAATGCGGCGATGGACGTCTACGCCCCTTTCGCCGCGGTCTACGAAGACTGGTCTGCGCCGATGACAGAGGATGTGCCTCACTACGTCGCCCTGGCGCGCGAGGCCGACGGGCCGGTCGTCGAGCTCGCCGTCGGGACGGCGCGCGTTGCGATTCCGGTCTCGGAGGTGATCGGCCGCCGCGTGATCGGCATCGACGTCTCGCCGGCGATGCTGGAGAAGGGGCGCCGGGCCGTCGGGGAGGCGGGCGCCGACGTCGAGCTCCGCGAGGGCGACATGCGCGACTTCGAGCTCGAGGAGCCGGCGGCGCTGATCTATATCCCGTACCGGTCGTTCCTCCACGTGCCGACGTGGGCCGACCGCCGACGGGTGATGGAGCGGGTGGCCGCGTCGCTGCGGCCGGGCGGGCGCTTCGCCTGGAACGCGTTCGTCTTCGACCACCACATCGCCCACCGACTGGACGGGACGCGGCAGGAAGAGCCGGTGCCGCACAAACTGCGGTACGTCCCTGCAGAGAACCGCACGGACATCACGCTGGACTCCGGCGAGACGATCTCACTCTGGTGGGCGACGAAGAACGAGTGGCTCGGACTGATCGACGTCGCGGGGCTGGAGGTCGAAGCACTCTACGGAGGGTTCGACCGACGCCCCTTCGACGAGACGAGTACGGAGTACGTGTGGGTCGCTCGGAAGCCCGGCTAGACCCGAGCCCGTACGATCCGATCGCCGAGCTCTACGACCCGTGGAGCCGGAGCGTGACGGAAGACGTGCCCTTCTATGTCGCCGAAGCGCGGAAGGCGGGCGGGCCGGTCGTCGAGCTCGGGGTGGGCACCGGGCGGATCGCGATCCCGACAGCCGGGGCGGGCGTGGACGTGATCGGGGTCGACTCGTCGGCGGGAATGCTCGAGGTGTGCCGCCGGCGCGCCGCGGAGGTGGGCGTCCTCGATCACCTCGATCTGCGGCAGGGCGACCTGTCGGCACCGCCGGTCGAGGAGCGCGTCCGACTCGTGACGTGTCCGTTCCGGGCGTATCTCCACCTGCCCGACGAGCCCGCGCGGCTGCGGGCGCTGACGGCGGCGCGAGAGCTGCTCGTGTCTGGCGGCCGCCTCGTCTTCGACGTCTTCGCGCCGCGCCGCGACGACATCGAGGAGACCGACGGGCGCTGGATCGAGCGTGAGCCGGAGATCTTCGAGCGCGCCGACTGGGACGAGGAGGCGAGGACGCTGACGCTGTCCCTTCGGGGGCCGGGCGGCGAGTCGACGATGCGGCTGGCCTGGCTCCCGGCGCAGGAATGGCGCCGCCTGCTCGTCGAGGCGGGCTTCGAGGTCGAGCGCGTCTACGGCTGGTTCGACTACCGCCCGTACCGCGGCGGCGAGGATTTCGTCTTCGTCGCCCGCAGGCGCGACTAGAGCAGCTCGACCTGGTCGCCGGCGGCGACCTCGCCGCTCTGGACGACGCGCGCGAGCATCCCGCGCTTCCCGTCGATCTCCGCCTGCAGCCCCGGACGGATCGCATCCATCCGCTCGCACGGGTCGCAGACCATCGTGATCTCGAACTCGGCCTCGCCGACGCGGAGCCTTTGGCCGATCGGCCACTCATGCACGTCGGCGCCCTCGATCGTGAAGTTCTCACGGATGCGGCCGTACTCGACGTCGAGATCGTCGAGGTGCTGCGCCGAGGCGAACAGCACCTGGCGCTTCGTCCCGGCTCGGGCGTGAGCGCAGCCGTCGAGCCCGTGGCCCTCGATCGCCTGCACGCGGACGCGTGCGTCCATCCGGCCGCTGTTCTTGGCCGGCGAGGTCCAGAGCCCGATCACATTCGCCATCGGAGCGACTCTACCTAGGCGGCCCGTCGGCGCCGCTCGTAGAGCGCGATTGCGGCCGTGATCGCCACGTTCAGCGACTCCGCCTGCGCCGCGAGCGGGATCGTGGCGCCGAGATCGCAGTCGGCGGCCACGTCTTCCGGCAGCCCGTCCCGCTCGGCGCCGAGCACGAAGGTCGCCGGATCCGGAAGCTCGAGCTCAGCCAGCGGCGTCCCGCCGCGGGCGAGCATGGCGATCCGGGGCCGCGGCGCGTCGTCGAAGCGCCCGAGCGGGACACGGAACACCGCCCCGGCCGACGCTCGCAGAGCCTTCACGCCCGTCGGATCGCCGCAGCCCGCCGAGAGCGCCACGAACGCCGGACCGAGTCCGTCCGCCGCTCGGAGTATGGTTCCTACGTTGCCCGGATCGACAACATGCCAGAGCGCGACACCGGCCCCCGGCGGGTTGGCCGGATCGAGCCGCGGCAGGTCGTCGCGGCGGAAGACGGCGATCACGCGAGGAGGGTGAGCAAGTGAAGAGACAGCAGCGAGCAACCGTGACTCGACCGGCTCGGCGCTCTGAAGAGCTTCGAGCGCGGGCGGCCGCTCCGCGTCAACCAGTGTCTCGACGGGCTCGATCCCGGCCTCGAGCGCCGCCTGGACCAGATCCTCTCCCTCACAGACGAAGAGCCCGATGCGCTCGCGTTGCCGCCGGGAGGCGAGCCGGCGGACGAGCTTGAGCCGGGGGTTCGCCGCGGAGGAGATCACTGGAGCCACTCGAGCCACTGGCCGTGGAAACCGGCGTGCGCGAGCAGACGCTTCTCGCCGCCGGGCCACAGTCGCAGCCAGAGGCCCCAGAACGAGTGCTCGCCCGCGGCCGGACGGCTGCTCGAGACGAAAGCGAGCGGGAACCGGCGGCCCGCCTCGTCCATCGCCGCGAGCATCCGCTTCCAGTCGTCCTGTGGGACGTAGCCGCGGACGGCGGTCTGGAACACGACGGTCAGCGCGCCCGGCAGGCGATCCGCGAGCAGCTCCGGCAGACGCTCGACCATGTCCCCCTGCTCGAGCGTCGGCGGCGCCGAGCGAAGGGTCGCCACCGCCCGGTCGAGCCGCTCGAGCCGCTCGTGCTGGTCGGCCCAGACGAACGACTGGAGCAGCATCGTGTCGCCGGGCCGGGTGAGGTCGAGCGGCGCGATGTCGATCCCGCGCCGCTGCCGTACGGTGGGCTGAAGCTCGAGCAGCCGTAGGGGCACCGGCCGCCGCTCCTCGCCGGTGAGGAGCAGCTCCGCGCGGCCCGGCCCCCAGTCGCCGTGCTCGTACCGGTAGCGGTAGCGGTCCCAGACGAGGTTGAGGCCCGCGCTCGAGCCGAGCTCGATCAGGTCGAAGGTCTCGACGCCGGTCCGACGTGCGATCTCGAGGAAGCAGGGCAGGAGCACCCAGCTGCGCCGAACCTCGTTGGTCTGCACGCCCTGCTTGCGGACGAAGCGCCGGAGCCAGTCCCGGCGCTGCTCGAGGACGGGGACCGGCTGGCGCCAGGGGTCGACGCCCTCGGTCAGCGAGAGGTAATGGAGGCCTCCAAGCAGCTGGAGCGGACGGTCCCAGCGTGCGTCCTCGAGCACGTCGTGGGCGGCCGGCTCGGTCGCGAGCCGCCGGCACAGGTCCGCGTAGAGTGGCGAGCCGGATCGCTCACATTGCTCCGCCTGGTGGAGGAAGACCCGCTCGAGCTCGGCGGCGTCCGCGCTCAGCTCTCGAGCGCGGCCTTCGCCTGCTGGGCAATCGCGCCGAAGGCGGCGGGGTCGCTCACGGCGAGCTCGGCGAGCACCTTCCGGTCGAGCTCGATGCCCGCCTTCCGACAGCCGGAGACGAACTGGTTGTACGAGAGTCCCTCGGCCCGCGCGGCGGCGTTGATGCGGATGATCCAGAGACGGCGGAAATTCCGCTTCTTCGCCTTGCGGTCGCGGTAGGCGTACTTGAGCGAGTGCTCGACCTGTTCCTTGGCGGCGCGGTACGTGTTATTGCGCCTGCCGACGTACCCCTTCGCGGCGTCGAGGACCTTGGCCCGCTTCTTGCGGGCGTGGACGGATCGCTTGACGCGCGGCACTAGGAACGCCCCTTTCGCAGACCGAGTAGCCGGCGCACCTCGCGCTCGTCCGAGCCGGACGTGGGCGTCTGGTGGCGAAAACTACGCTTGCGCTTCGCGGACTTCTTCTCGAGCAGGTGACTCTTCATCGCGTGCCGGCGCAGGACCTTGCCCGCCCCGGTCACCTTGAACCGCTTCTTCGCTGCTCTGGACGTCTTCTGCTTTGGCATCTCTCGTGACTCCTGCGTTCTTCGTCGGGCCCAGCAACATGACCATGTTGCGCCCGTCGAGGAGCGGCGGGGACTCCACCACTCCGAGCTCCTTCACGTCCTCCGCCAGCCGCATCAAGAGATCGCGCCCCCGCTCCGGGTGGGCGGTCTCCCGCCCGCGGAACATGATCGTGACCTTGACCTTGGCGCGCTGGTTGAGGAAGCGCACGACGTGGCCCTTCTTGGTCTCGTAGTCCTGGGTTGCGATCTTCGGCCTGAGCTTGATCTCCTTGACGTGGACCTGGGACTGGTGCTTCCGCGCGAGCTTCGCCTTCTGCTCTTCCTGGTACCGGTACTTCCCGTAGTCCATGACCCGGGCGACCGGCGGCCTGGCCTGCGGCGCCACTTCCACCAGATCGAGGTTCTTTCCGTAGGCGTAGTCGAGAGCCTCGGCGGTCGGCTTGACACCGATCTGCGCGCCGTCCTCGTCGATCAGCCGCACCTCGGGCACGCGAATCCGCTCGTTCACCCTGGTCTGAGGCTCCGGTGCTGGCTCCGGACGGACGAACCGCCGCGGCCTCAAAGACTCGTCACCAAGCTCTTCTCGTCCTCCTTGTGAAACGACAAAACCGCTGCAAGCAGCGGCCTCAAACGTGTCCTCGACTCGCTTGAACCCCCACAGGGCCCGAGGCCAGGGAGGTGAGGAACGGCTGCGCCCCTACTTGCAGGTTTCACACGTTAGCAGCCTGGCGGCCGAGCTCCTCGACGAGTCCTTCGAGGCTCTTCGTCGACTGGCCCCCGCCCCGCTCGCGTACGGCGATGGCCTCCTCGGACTCCTTGTCGCCCCAGACGACGACGTAGGGGATCTTCTCCACCTCGGCGTCGCGGATCCGCTTGCCGACGGTCTCGTCGCGGTCGTCGAGCTCGACACGGAACTGCTCGAGCTTCGCGGCGAGCGCCGCGGCCGCCTCCCGGTGATCCTGCCCGACGGGAACGATCCGCACTTGCACGGGCGCGAGCCAGAACGGGAACGCGCCGCCGTAGTGCTCGATCAGGATCCCGATGAAGCGCTCGAACGAGCCGTAGAGCGCGCGGTGGACAACGTAGAGCGGGTGCTCGGCGTTGTCCGGCCCCATGTAGGTGAGCCCGAATCGCGACGGCATCTGGGAGTCGAGCTGGATCGTGCCCATCTGCCACTTGCGCCCGAGCGCGTCGGTCATGTGGAGGTCGATCTTGGGCCCGTAGAAGGCGCCCTCGCCCTCTGAGATCTCGTACGGGATCTCGTTCAGCTCGAGCGCGGTCTTGAGCGCGGCCTCGGTCATGTCCCATTGCTCGTCCGTGCCGAGCTTGTTGTCGGGTCGGGTCGAGAGCTCGGCACTCGCACTCATCCCGAAGAGCTCGTAGAGGTACCGCGCGTAGTCGACCACGGCGGCGATCTCTCCCTGGATCTGCTCCTCGGTGCAGAAGATGTGCGCGTCGTCCTGCGTGACGTGGCGCACGCGCAAGAGCCCGTGGAGCGTGCCGGTGATCTCGTTGCGGTGCAGCGGCGCCGGCTCGGCGTAGCGGACGGGGAGCTCTCGATAGCTCCGAAGCTTGCTGCCGAAAAGGATCATGTGGCCCGGGCAATTCATGGCCTTCATCGCCCAGGGCTGGCCGTCGACGTCGACCTTGAACATCAGCTCCTCGAACTTGGGGAAGTGGCCCGAGATGTAGAAGGTCTCGGCGTCGTAGAGGATCGGCGTCTTCACCTCGAGATAGCCGCGCTTGGCGTTCTCGCGGCGCCGGATCTCCTCCAGCTGCTGCCAGATCACCATCCCCTTCGGGTGCCAGAGCGGCGAGCCCGGCGACCGCTCTGAGAAGTGCACGAGGTCCAGCTGCTGCCCGAGGCGGCGGTGGTCGCGCCGGCGCGCCTCCTCGAGCCGTTCGAGGTAGGCGTTGAGATCGGCCTCGGAGTAAAACGCGGTGCCGTAGATCCTCGTCAGCTGGGTGTTCTTCTCGTCGCCGCGCCAGTAGGCGCCGGCGAGGCCCGTCAGCTTGAACGCCTTGATCGGGCGCGAGTCCTGGAGGTGCGGGCCGCGGCAGAGGTCGGTGAAGTCGCCCTGGGTGTAGAGCGAGATGTCACCCTCGGCGGTGTCGACGAGCTCCGCCTTGTACAGCTCGCCCTCGTCTTCGAAGCGCTTACGCGCCTCGTCGCGGCCGATCTCCTCGCGCTCCCAGCTCCGCCCCTCGGCGAGCTCACGGCGGACCTCATCCTCGATGCGCTCGAGCGCGTCCTCGCCGATCGGCTCGGGGAACTCGAAGTCGTAGTAGAAGCCGTTCTCGATCGGCGGGCCGATCGCGACCTTCACACCCGGGTACAGCCGCCGGACCGCCTCGGCGAGTAGATGCGCGGCGGAGTGGCGGAGTACGTAGAGCGCGTCGGGATCGTCTGCGTCCCGCGTGGTGAGGATCTGGATCGGCTGGCCGTCCTCGAGCGGTAGCCGCAGGTCCTGGACGCGGCCGTTCGAGCGCACGAGCACAGCTTGTTCCGCCAGCTTCGGCCCGATCGCGGCCGCCGCGTCCAGCCCGGTTGCGCCCTCCGGGAGTTCGAGTTCGGACGAATCGGGAAGGATCACGCGCATGGAAGAGACGGTATCGCAGCACCCCCGGGACGACGATCGCAACGAGGAGCTCGACGGGACGCCGATCCCCGATCCCGAAGAGGAGACGGGAACGGCCGAGGACGACGACCCGCAGGCCGACTAGGCGCGCGGGGACAAGAGCACCAAGCCGATCGGCGCGACGAGGAGGAGCCACATCGCCGTGCCGAGCCCCGACTGCTCGGCGACGAGCCCGATCGCGAGGGGCGCCGCTCCGCGAATCAGACCTGCAAGCGAGCCGAGCGTGATCGAAGCGCCGCTCTGCCCCGGCAGCGAGGCGTAGAGGCGCGCCTTCGGGATCGAGTACCACCCGGCCGTCGCCAGGCCGAGCGCCGCGACGAGTACGAGCTTCGCGCCGGCAGTCGGCACGAGCAGGAAGGCCGGGTAGAGCACGAGCGCCGCCAGCCCGCTCGCGCGCAGGTACCTCAACCCCGCGACCCTGCGCAGGAGGACGACGATCCCCAGGCCGCCGACGAGGCCGGCGCCGGTCCAGACGGCGACCGCCACTCCGCCGGCGCCGGCCGACGTACCGACCTCGTCGACGAAGTAGAGCGCGACGAACGCGAGGAAGACGTCGGTCATCAGGTTCGCGAGCTCGAGCACGACCAGCCAGCGGAGAACGCGCGGCCTGCGCACGGCGGCGAGCGCCCGACGCACCGACGGTCGCACCTCGGAGGGGTTGATCGCATGGGGCCAGCGGATCGCGACGAAGACGACCTCCACGAGCGCGACGAGCGCGAACACGGCGAAGGCCCAGCGCCAGCCTGCCTGGATCCCAGCCACGGCCGCGATCGCCAGCGGCCCGGCGACGGCGCCCACCCCGCCGGCCACGGACCACCGCGCCATGTTCCGCTCGCGGGCGTCCGGCTCGAGGTCCATCAGGGTCGCCTGCCCGAGGCTGACGAAGGCGCCGGCGCCGACGAAGAGCAGGAGCAGCGCCGCGAGCATCACCCAGAACGAGTCGGCGACGGCGAAGAGCAGGAGCGCGAGCGCGAAGCCGAGGCCGCCGGCCATGACGACGAGCCGGCGCCAGCGCGTGTCGCCGAGGATGCCGACGAACGGCTCGAGCAGCGTTCCCCCGTAGGTCGAGAGCCCGAGCAGGAGCCCGAGCTTGGCGTAGCTCAGCCCGAGGTCCTGCCGGACGAGTGGCCAGGCCGCCTCTCGCGCGCCGAAGACCAGCTCGTCGAGCACCTCGGCGGCGAGCAGGACGGCGACCGCTGCGCTCAGGCGTCGATTGGCCATCGTTTCCGATTCCTTGTAGGGGAAAGTGAGAACCCCCTGCCGGCGGGGGTTCTCGAAGGTGCTATCGATATCCGTTGGACGATGGACGACTACGGCCAGACGGGGCCCGTGCCGAACCAGGCGGCAAGGCCGACAAGCGCCGCAGCGATGACGGCTGCGCGAGCGATCACCGGGACCTCCCTTCGAAGAAGCAGTTACGGGACAGTCCCGGGCCCCGGGAACGGCCTAGTATAGGAGCGGGTCGACGGTGCCGAGACGGAAGTCAACACACGTAGACGACCCCGCTGCGGTCGGTCGGAGGCTCCGCGAAGCGAGGGAGCGCGCAGGCCTGAGCCAGCGCCAGCTGTCGTTCGACGGCTGCTCCCCCGCCTACATCTCCAGGATCGAGGCGGGCGAGCGGATCCCGTCGCTCCAGCTGCTCCGCGAGATGGGCCGACGCCTCGGAGTCAGCGAGGACTGGCTCGCGACCGGCCTCGACCGGGACCTGCTCGCCGAAGACCGGACGCTGGTCGACGCGGAGATCGCGCTCCGGTTCAACGAGCTCGACTCGGCCGAGGAGCTGTACGGGAAGGCGCTCGAGAACGCGAGCACGAATGCGGAGCGCGCGCGGTCGCTGGCGGGCCTCGGCCAGATCGCCTTCGAGCGGGGCGACCCGCGCCGCGCGGTGCAGCAGCTCGAGCAGGCGCTGTCGGTGGGCGGAACGGAGGCGGCCGACCAGCCGTCCCTCGCGGACACCCTGGGGCGCTCCTACGCGATGCTCGACGACCTCGAGCCGGCGATCCGCCTGTTCCGGCAGTCCCTCGAGCGCGCGAACCGGCGCAAGAACTCGCCCGAAGCCGTCCGCTTCGGCGTCCTGCTCGCGAACGCCTACATCGACAACAACGAGTTCGACCAGGCGCATGACGTGCTCGAGCAGACGGTCGACAAGGCCGAGAACGCGCGTGACCCGGTCTTCCGCGCCCGCATCTACTGGTCGCTCTCGCGCCTCCATGCACTCCAGAGCGAGCCGGCGGACGCCGCGCGGTACGCGCGGAAGGCGCTCGAGCTCCTCGAGCTGACGGAGCACACGACGTACGCGGCGCGCGCCCACCAGCTGCTCGCGCACGTCGAGCTCGACCGCGGCAACGCCGACGAGGCGCTCGGCCTGCTCGACCGGGGTCTCCCGCTGATCGTGGAGTCGTCCAACCACGTGGACGAGGCGCTGTTCCAGCTGGAACGGGCGCGGGCGCTCGCCCAGCTCGGCCGCTTGGACGAGGCCACGACCCTGGCGCAGCGGAGCGCAGAGCTGCTCGAGGGCGCCAGTCCGGGCGACGCCGGACGCGGCTACGCGATCGTCGCCGAGATCTACGCGGACCTCGGCGATCGTGAACGCGCGATCCGGACGTACGAGCGCGCGGCCGAGCTGCTCCGGATCAGCCCGAGCCGATACGTGCTGGAGGTCTACGCCAAGCTGGCCGACCTGCTCGAGGAGGACGGCCGGAAGGACGAGGCGCTCGAGGTGCTGAAAACGGCGGTCGCCGTCCAGGCGCGCGCGGGGGCGCACCAGAGCCCAACCGCGGCCTGATCACGTTTTCCCTGATCACGTTTTCGCGTAAGGATTTCCCAGGTTTCACCGCTATTTGAGGTGTGCATGCGGCTGCGCGCCCGGTAACGTCGCTCGTAGCGACTGTCCTGACCGTGGCCGCATCCGCGACGGGAGCCACCGGCGCAGGTGGCACGGGGATGCCCGACATCCGCGTCTACAGCCCCGAGGCCGACACCTACGTCAGCGAGGCCGCGCCCGACACCAATTTCGGCCGCTCGCTGCTGCTGCGCGCCTGCGGCTCGCCGCAAAGGACGACCTACCTGCGCTTCCGGCTGGAGAAGCTGCCGAAGCACGTCACGAGCGTAATCTTGCTGCTGCATACCCGGGCCGGCGCTCGCACGAGTTATGAGGTCCGGCGCGCCGAGCGGATCGACTGGCGCGAGCGGCGGCTCACATACGCGAATGCTCCGCGACCCTCGATGCGGTACGTCGCAGCCAAGATGGTCCGCCTCGGTGCCTGGAGCGCGGTCGACGTGACGCGGATCATCGACGGCCGGATTCGTGTGACCCTCGCGATCACGACGCGAAGCCGCACCGGCGTGGCCTTCTACAGCCGTGAGTCGAAGCTTGGCCCGCGGCTCGTGGTCCGCCGCGGCGATGCGAAGCTGAACCTGGGCACGCTGCTTCCGTAGGATCGCCCGGTGCGACCCCGGCCGGCACGACTCGACCGGCTCCCGGAGCAGTACTTCACCGTCCTCCTGGCGAAAGTCGCCGCGGCCGCGGCGGTCGCAGGCGAGCCGCTCATCGATCTCGGCCGCGGGAACCCGGAGGTCGGGCCGCCACCGCATGTCGTCGAGCGCCTCGCGGAGGTCGCGCGCGAGCAGCGCGCGCACGGCTACCCGCCCTTCCGCGGGATGCCGGAGCTGCGGGCGGCGATCGCCGCCCGCTACCGCGACGTCTACGGCGTCGAGCTCGATCCTGAGCGCGAGGTGGCCGTCGTGCCCGGCACGAAAACGGCGCTGGTCGAGCTCGCGGTCGTCCTCGCCGAGCGGGGGAGCTGCATTCTCCTCCCCGACCCCGGGTATCCGGACTATCCGTCCGGCGTCGCGCTCGCCGCGGCGCGGCTCGAGCCGCTGCGGCTGGATCCGGCCCGCAGCTGGTCGCCCCTCTGGAGCGACGCGGTCCGGGACGACGTCGCCGCCGTCTACCTCAACTACCCGTCGAACCCCTGCGCCGTCGCCGCGCCGCCTGGCGTGTTCGCCGAGGCGGTGGCGTTCGCCGACGAGACCGGCGCGGCGATCGTCCACGACTTCGCCTACGGCGACCTCGTCTTCGACGGCCGCCGGCCGGAGAGCTTCCTGGCCACCGAGGGCGCGAAGGAATGCGGGGTCGAGATGTTCTCGATGTCCAAGACCTATGGGATGGCCGGATGGCGGCTCGGCTTCGTCGTCGGGAACGCCGAGATCGTCGCGCGGGTCGACATGATGTCCGACCACGCCCGGGCCGGGATCTTCCTGGGCGTGCAGGAGGCCGGGATCGCCGCGCTCACCGGTCCGCAGGACTCGGTCGACGAGCGGCGCGACGCCTACCGGCGGCGACGCGACCTGGTCCTCGACGCCCTCGCGGAAACTGCGGTCGGGAGGCCGGTTTGCGAAGGCACCTTCTACGTCTGGATCGAGCTCCCGGACGAGGTGACGCTCGAGCAGCTGCTCGAGCGTCATCGGGTTGCGGTCGCGCCGGGAGAAGGCTTCGGCGCGGCCGGTACGGGCTGGGCCCGCCTGTCGCTTGCGGTGACGGACGAGCAGCTCGAGCGCGGGCTCGAGCGGCTCGTCCCCGCCCTCAGCTAGACGGCCAGCGCCGCCTGGCAGCGGCCGCCCGAGGTCGTCGCGACCGCGGTGATCCGGTCCGCGCGCGCGGTGCCGCGGATCCGCCGGTTCACGGAGAACGAGCCGCTCGGCGCGCGCGTGACGCGGACGCCGCGGAAGACGGTGGTGCCGTTCCGCTTCAGGACGACGTTCCAGCGCCTGCCGTTCACGTTCTGGTCGACCTCGAATTCGACCTCGATCAACGCGTCGTCGTTCTTCGCCTTGAGCTTCCACGCAGCGCCGTTCGAGCACTTGCCGCGCTTGATCACGCCGGGGTCGCCCTTTCCGAGCGCGGTCGCCGGAAGCAGCGCGACGGCGGCGGTGAGCACGATGAACATGGTCAGGTTTCGCATCTGGATCCCCCTGTTCGAGTTCGCTCCCACGCTACGCACGGGCGCGAAAAGCGCGGGCAAGGCCTTGGTTAAGCCTTCGCCTGGGTTGCGTTCAGACCGCGGGCGAGCCCGGCGAGCGTGTCGCGCATCACCTGCTCAGAGCTGTTCTCGTACCGGAAGTGGTAGGCGCCGAAGCCGGCGACGCCGATCCGAGCACGCTCGTCGACGTACTTCGCGCGCCAGCGATTGACCTCGGCCCTCGGCAGGTGGGCGACGTTTCCGCCGAGGCCGGACGAGAGATGCCAGCCCGGCGTCATACCGACGGCATAGCGGTCGGCGAGCTCCTTTCGGATCGTGCCGCGCCGGGCGAGCTCCCGCTGCTCGGCGGCATAGGCACGGGCAACGTCGGTCGGGTTGCCGACGAACGGCGGGTACTCCTCGCCGACGAGCTGGAACGTCGCGCTTTGGAGCGCGCGCCAGAACGCGCGGAGCTCGGCGTCGACGCGGAGCCGGGCGATGTGGAGCGCCGGGCGGCTCGCCCAGACGAAGCCGATCCGCGGCCCGTCCCCGAGCTCGGTCCGTCCGAAGTTGAGCCCGTGGAGGACGCCGCGTGTGAACTGGCGCCAGGCGCGGCCCTGGTTGCCGCTGAGCTCGGCCACGAGCTCGTCGAACTGCCACGCGTCGACGCGCACTTCGCCGGCTTCGGCGTCGCGGATCTCGTCCCGGAACCGGCGGCCGAGCTCCCTCCCCCACGCAACGCGCGCGGCGGACGAGCCGCTGAGGAGCGCTCCGAGCGACGGCAGCTTCCCGGCACGGCCGGGGTCCGCGGGGGTCTCGACCCGGCGCCGGTTCCAGAAGGACGTCGGCTTGATCGGGAACATCGGGGCATAGCGGCCGCGAGCGAGCTCGCTCACCTGGCGGCTGGCCGGGGCGTTGACGCCGTAGCTGCCGACGTAGATCGACGTGTCCGGCGGGGTCCGCGTGGCGCGGATCGCCCGGATCAGCTTGGGCAGGTCGTCTGGCTCGAAGTACGCGAGGACGAGGACGCGGGCGATCCGGGGAGGCTAGACGGCCTGGGCGAACATCCAGCGGTGCCCCTCGAGATCCTCCGCCCGGTACTGGCGCTGACCGATCGCGGGATTGTCCTCGAGCTCGCTCAGGAAGCCGGCGCCGGCGGCGCGAGCTCGCTCGAAGTGGGCGTCGACGTCTTCCACGTAGACCATCACGCCGTCGACGACATAGGGCGTCTCGAGCATCCTCCTCACGGCCTCCGACTCGGCCGCGAGACTCCGCGGGCTGCGGTAGTCGGGGCCGGGGTTCCCGGCGAAGACCATGGCGTCGCCGAGAGTCAGCGTGACGTGCGTGACGACGCCTGAGTCCTCGAACTGCTCCGACTGCTCGAAGCCGAAGGCCTCGGAGAGCCAGTCGGCCGCGCGGCCGGCGTCCTCGTACGAGAGCATTGCGATCGCAGTGTTCGAAGGCATGCTCGAATGATGAACGATCGGCTGGCACGGGCGGTGGAGCTGCGCGCGGCAGGCGAGCTCGAGGATGCGCGCCGGCTCCTGCTGGAGCTGCGCGCCGAGCGGCCGGACGACCCGCAGATCGCCGTCCAGACGGCGTGGGTGCACGACAGCATGGGGCTCGAGGAGGAGGCGGTCGGGCACTACGAGGCGGCCCTCGCCGGCGAGCTGACGGAACAGGAGGCGCGCGGCGCCTACCTCGGCCTCGGCAGCACGCTCCGCACCCTCGGGCGAGACGAGGACTCGGACCGAGTGCTGCGCGTGGGCATCGAAAGGTTCTCGGATTTCCCGGCGCTCCGGGCGTTCCACGCCATGACGCTCTACAACCTCGGCCGGTCGCGCGAAGCGGTACAGGAGCTCTTGGAAGTGCTGCTCGAGACGGCGGACGAGCCGAGCATCGACCGCTACCGGCGTGCCCTCACCGCGTACGCCGAGGATCTCGACCGCAGCTGGTTGTCCTAGAGGCTATCGCCCGCGGCGTTGGCGCCTGGCGAGAACGCGGGGAGGCGTGATGTGGCGCCGGCTGCTCGGCGCCACGAGCAGAACCAGCAGTGTGAGGTTGACGGCCAACGGCAGCCACGCCGGCCCGGCGAAGGCCGCTGCGATCGAGTCGCCGACAGCGACCAAAACGAGAAAGAGCCAGGCGATCCAGACGCCTCGGACCAGCCCGAACGAGGCGAGCAGCAGCAGCGCGCCACCGCCGACCAACCATCCGTCGACGCCATTGGTGACGAGGACGTAGAGGAGCGCAGCGACCACGACCGCCACGAGGAGAGCGACCGTCAGCGGCGGCCGTCTTGCTGAGACGTCGACCGTCATACCTGCCTACGGTTCCAGCGTCCAGATCAATCCTGTTGCAAGGACACCCAGCGCGACCCCAGCGCCGAAGAAGAGCCGCGAGTGGCCGAGAACAGGCAGCAGGCCACCGATGAGAACCGGAACCAAGGGAACCAGGAGGTTCACGACCAGAAAGAGCGTGCTGTAGTCGGTCGGCTCGCCAGGGCCGTAGCCGCAGAAGTCTGCTTCCGCCCCAGGGTTGGGTCCACTGTCTCCGGCTCCGCACGAGTTGAGGAGCGAACCGACGAACGTGGCGTAGGCCAGCGCGGCTGCGATCCCGAGCGCGGCGAGAAACCAGCCTGCTGAATGCGGCGCCCGCCTCGCCATCGCTGTGAGTATCGGCCATCTCGGCCCGGATGACGCCTTCTCAAACCCTGACGACCGTCGTATCCTCCGTGGCGGGTGAGGCTTGGCCTGAAGCGGCGGCGCCCGGCGCTACTCGCCGTAGCGGCAGCGGCACTCATTGCCCTCCCCGCAGCCACCGCCTCGGACACTCCAAATCCGACCTCGGTCACGATCGCGGGATCGCTCCAGTCGGAGCTCGGCTGCGCGGGCGACTGGGACGCCGGCTGCTCGGCCACCCACCTGACCTTCGACGCGAGTGACGGAGTCTGGCAAGGGACGTTCGCGCTGCCGGTAGGCAGCTACGAGTACAAGGCTGCGCTCAACGACTCGTGGACGGAGAACTACGGGCTGCACGCGACGCGCGACGGCGCCAACATCCTCCTCAGCCTCGCCGCCGCAGGCAGCGTCAAGTTCTACTACGACCACGAGACCCACTGGGCGACGGACAACCGCAGCTCAGTGATCGCAGTCGCGCCTGGAAGCTTCCAGTCGGAGCTCGGCTGCCCCGCCGACTGGGACCCCGGATGCCTGCGGTCGTGGCTCCAGGATCCGGACGGCGACGGGATCCACTCGTTCTCGACGACCGCCCTGCCGCAGGGGTCGTACGAGACGAAGGTCGCGATCAACGAGAGCTGGGACGAGAACTACGGCGAGGGCGGCGTGCCGAACGGCGCCAACATCCCGTTCACCGTCCCGTCGGCGAACGCGAAGGTGACGTTCACCTACAACGCCACGACCCACGTCCTCACCGTGACGGCGCCCGCCGACCACGGCGACCTGTCGCACTTCGACCTGGCGCGCAAGGACTGCCTGGGGACGGCGCGCAACCGGACGTCGAAGGTCTGGTACACGGTCGCGGACGGCGTCCTGAGCGACACCTACTACCCGACGGTCGACAACACGAATGTCGAGACGCTCCAGTACCTCGTCACCGACGGCTCCTCCTTCACCGACCTGCAAACCCGCGACATGACCTATTCCGTCGCCGCCGTGGCCGGGTCCGGCGGGATGGCCTGCACGGTCACGGCGACCGCGAAGAGCGGCAAGTACCAGATCGCGACGACCTACATCACCAACCCGAGCCGGAACACGGTGCTGATGCGCGTCAGGTTCGAGCCGCAGCAGAGCGGCCTGCGGCTGTACGTGCGCCTCGATCCGACTCTGAACGGCAACGGGGGCGGTGGAGCCGGTAACGGCGGCGCCGACTCTGCCACGGTCGACACCTCCACAGGGCATCCCGTGCTCGTCTCGTACGACCCGGTCACGACGACGAATGCGGTGAACCGGGACTATGCCCAGCCCGTCTACGCCGCACTCGACGGGCCTTTCTCGGAGGCCTCGAGCGGCTTCGCCGGCAGTGCCAGCGACGGCCTGAAGCAGCTCGACACGACGCACGCCCTGACCGGCGGACCGGACGCCGCGAACGGCAACGTCACGCAGACCGCGCGGCTCGTCCTCGATCCCCGAGGACGTGCCACCCTCGCGCTCGGCTTCGGCGCGTCGCAGGCCCAGGCTGTGCAGACGGCAGGCGCCTCGTGCGCCGCCGGCTTCCGCCGCACGCTCCGAGACTACGCCGCGGGCTGGCAGCGCTACGACCGTTCGCTCCGCAGGCCGTCGCACAAGCTGCCCGGCCTCGGTGCGGCGACGGTCGGGGAGCTCCACGACGCCTACTACCTGAGCGCCAACGTGATCAAGGCATCGGAGGACAAGACCTTCCGCGGCGCGATCGTCGCCAGCCTGGCCTCACCGTGGGGCCAGGCGATCTCGGCCGGCGACGCGGTGAACACGTACTTCGGCTCCTACCGCGAGGTCTTCGCGCGCGACCTCTACGAGGCGTGGACCGGGCTCGTCTCGGCTGGTGACAGGCGGACCGCGCGTGCTGCGACCCGGTTCCTGTTCGAGCGGCAGCAGCTCCCGGACGGCTCGATGCCGCGCAACAGCCTCGTGAACGGCAAGGTCGCGCCGGATTCGTTTGGGACGCAGCTCGACGAGACCGCCTACCCGATCCTGATGGCGTACCAGCTCGGCCTGGACGACCCGGTGCTCTACGCGAACCACATCAGGCCAGCTGCGAACTTCGTGGCCGCGCACGGCCCCGCCTTCGGCGTCGAGCGCTGGGAGGAGCAGAGCGGCTACTCGCCGTCGACGATCGCCGCCGAGATCGCAGGGCTCGTGGCGGCCGCACGGCTGGCACGTGAGAACGGCGACGCCGCGGCTGCCGCCGTCTGGCTCGGCGTCGCGGACAGCTGGCAGCGGCAGATCAAGAGTTGGACGGTGACGACGAACGGCCCGCGCGCGGCCCACCCGTACTTCCTCCGGCTCTCGAAGACCGGCGACCCGAACGCGGCGATTACCTACAACGTCGGGAACGGCGGGCCGACGCTCGACCAGCGGGACGTGATCGACGCAGGGTTCCTCGAGCTCGTCCGGCTGGGCGCGTTGTCGAAGAACGACCAGGACGTAGCGCGGTCGCTCGACGTGGTCGACGCCACGATCAAAAGCACGACGCCGAGCGGCGACGGCTGGCACCGGTACAACGGCGACGGCTACGGCGACCGCGGATCCGATGGCCGTCCGTGGGCGCCGAGCGGGCAAGGCACCGGCCACCTGTGGCCGGCGCTGTCGGCGGAACGCGGCGAGCACGAGCTGGTCACCGGTGACCGGGGCCGGGCGGCGTCGCTCCTTCTCGGCATGCGCCGATTTGCCTCAGGCGTCGGCCTGATCCCCGAGCAGGACTGGGAGCTGCCCGACCTCGCTCGCTCGCCCTTCGGCACCGACCCCACCGTCGCCTCGATCGGCTTCGTGAACGGCGGCGCAGCGGGATCGGCATCGCCGCTCACCTGGTCGGCCGCGTCGTTCGTCCGTCTGTTCGCGAACATCGGCGCGAAGCGCAACCTCCTGCTCCCTGCGGCGACGCACGCGCGCTACGTGAAGCACACGCAGGGGACGACCGCCTTGACGGTCACGAGCCCCGCTGACAACACGGCCGTAACGGGCTCACCGATGACCGTCACCGGCACCTCCTCGCCCGGCAATACCGTCTACATCGCTGCCACGAACACCGACGCGAACTCGGCGACGACGATCGTGTCGACGCGGGTCGGCTCGAGTGGCTCGTTCAGCCTCGACGTCCCGGTCACGGGCGGGACGACCGTGCTCAACGTCGTCGCCGTCAGCCGCGCCGGCGGGACGGCGCTGGTCAAGCGCACGGTGGTCTTCGACTTCGTACCCGGGACGCTGCTGCTCGACGTGACGGACCCGAACGGCGACGACAACGGCGCCGGGAACTACGCCTACCCCACGTCCGCGGCCTTCCATCCAGGCGCCTTCGACATCCAGCGCTTCCAGGTCTACGACTCCGGCGACCGGGTCACCTTCCGCCTGCAGACCCGCGATCTCTCGGAAACCTTCGGCAGCCCGCTCGGCGCGCAGCTCGTCGACGTCTACGTCCACGTACCGGGCGTGTCGCCCGTTTCGACGGCCGCTGCGAATGCGACGCGGAACTTCTCGATCGCCCCAACGTTCGCGTGGAACAGGCTGATCCAGGTGCAGGGCTTCGGCCAGCGCTACGAGGACGCCGGGGGCGCCGCGCTCGGCACGGTGACGATCACCGGGAACGCGATCTCGCGCTTCATCACCTTCAGCGTTACGAAGGCATCCCTCGGGCAACCGGCCTCGGGCTGGGGCTTCACGGTCGTTCTCACCGGCCAAGACGGCTTCAGCTCGGATCAGGCACGAGGCTTCCAGCCGACGCCGCAGGACTTCCAGTTCGGGGTGTGCGCGGCGCCGAGCGCCGACCCGCACTGCACGTTCAACCCGAGCCTGGTCCCGAAAGCGGTGGACGTCATCACCGGCCCGGGGGTCGCGCAGACAACCGAGCTCGATTACCTGCTCGGCCCGGTCGTCCTGAGCGGCGTCAGCATCCCGTAGCTCGCGGACCGCTTTAGAGCGGCGGCTGGCGAGAGATCCTTGTGTCGGAGTCGGACATTGCGTCGGCCCGCGAGCTCCTCGCGAGAGCATCAGGGTAAGCAGCCGCAGGGGGACAGGGCTCGCTGCTCAGAAGGGGAAACCTCCCGGTTTCCCCAAACCCCTTCCACCTGCCGCCCGAGCCCCCGGCTCGGCCGGCCATCACTACGTGATGGGCGGTACTGGGCTCGAACCAGTGACCCCCAGCTTGTCGAGCTGGTGCTCTCCCAACTGAGCTAACCGCCCCGGTGCCATCCGCAAGCTCCGCGGACGAGCCATCGTAGCTCACATTGGCGCGGCCTACCGCAGGGCGGCCGGGCGAAGGAGCGGGAGCGCCGTCGGCTCCTCGGCCCGTTGCTTCCAGGCGCGCTGGCCGCGCCGGCGGAGGTAGCCGCTCACCTCGCCGCCGGGCATCGGACGGCTGTAGTGGAAGCCTTGCCCGTAACGGCAGTGGAGCTTCGCGATCTCGACGGCGGCGGGAGACTCGATCCCCTCGAGGACGACGTCGAGCGAAAGCGACTCCGCCAGCCGGACGATCGCGACGATGAAGGCCTCGCCGCTCGGGTGGTCATCCAGCCCGTCGACGAACTCCTTGGCGATCTTCACGCAGTCGATCGGCAAGTCCCGGAGGTGCGCCAGTGACGAGTAGCCGGTGCCGAAGTCGTCGAGCGCGACGCGGACGCCGCGGGCGCGGAGCTCCGCCAACTGCGCGAGCGTCACCGCCGGGTCGCGGAGCGCGGCGCTTTCGGTGATCTCGACCAGCAGAGCCTCGGCCGGCACGCCGGCCTGCTCGAGCGCCCAGTCGACGTCGGCGAGCAGTGTTTCGCCGACGACGTCGGAGGGTGCGACGTTGACAGAGACCATCACGTCGCCGCAGACGCGGCGCCACTCGGCCGCATTGGCGCAGGCTTCCGTGACCACGAGACGCGTGAGCGCGGCCGAGAGGCCCCGCTCTTCGGCGAGTGGGATGAAAACGCCGGGCGCGAGCAGCCCGAGGTCCGGATGCCGCCAGCGGGCGAGCGCCTCCAGGGCGTACACACCGCTGTCGGCGAGCGAGATGATCGGCTGGTAGTGCACTTCGAGCTCACCGCGCTCGACGCCACGTTCCAGCGCCGACGCAAGCTCCTGCCGCTGCTTGACCCGTTCGTGCATCTCGGGCACGTACAGGGAGAACGCCCGCTTCCCCGCGTCCTTCGCCGCGTACATCGCGACGTCCGCGTTTCGGAGCAATTCTTCCACCGTGGTCGCGTATGGGCCGCCGGCGGCGACGCCGATGCTCGCGCGAATGCGGATCTCACGGCCGGCGAGGAAGAACGGGAGGTCGAAGAGGGCCAGGATCTCCTGTGCGAACTCACCCGCGACCTGATCGGAGCCGGTCGCGAGGAGCGCGAACTCGTCGCCGCCGAAGCGCGAGACGGCCGTGCCGGGTGCCAGGGCACGGAGTCTCCGCGCGACCTCACCGAGGAGCTCGTCGCCGGCGGTGTGGCCCAGGCTGTCGTTCACTGTCTTGAAGTCGTCGAGGTCGACGAACAGCACCGTCGGCTGCGGCGCGCCGGCCCGCGCAGCAGCGAGTGCGTCGCCGAGGAGGATCGTGAAGCGGGCCCGGTTCGGGAGGCGGGTCAGCGCGTCGGTGAAGGCCATGTCGTGCAGCTCCTCGAGGATCCGGTCGCGCTCGAGGACGGCGCCGGCGTGCTGGGCGAACGCCGTGAGCAGCTTGCCGTCGTGGGCAGTGAACGTCGCGACGTCGCTGCCCCGGTTCGACACGCACAGCATCGCCGCCACCTCGTCGCCCACTCCGAGCGCCGTGACGATCGCGTCGTCCGCGTCGATCTCTTCGAGGTAGGTATCCAGGAGATGGGCCTCGCGGTTGCGGGAGAGCACGATCGTCGTGCCGGCGATCCTCAGCGCCTCGAGGGCAAGTGAGAACGCCGGGGTGAGCTCGAGGGGAGCGAGCTCGGTCGACGTGGCTCCGGCCGCCGCCGTCACGGCCGGAGCGCCCGTCTTCCGCGGGAGCAACACGATCGAGGCCTTCTCTGCGGCCACGAGGTCGCGGCTCGCGCTGAGCAGCTCCCGTACCGCTCCCGCGAGGTCGGGCGCTTCGTGGATCCGACGCATCGCGCCGTAGAGGAATTCGGTGTGCCGGTGCCGGTGCCGCTGCCTGACCGAGACGTAGAAGGCCGCCGCGCACGCCGCCGCCGGCCCGAGGATGAGCCAGACCGCCCGCGCGTCCACGTGGAGGAGCTGGACGGCGATCAGCGCGACACTTGCGGACATCACGCTGGAGCCGACGGCGAGCCCGACGAGGAGCGGAAGTTCACGGAGCATGCCGCTGCCGCTCGCGATCCGGATCACGAGCGACACGACGGCGACGCCGAGCAGCGCAGCCGCGACGGCGGCGGCCAGGGCGCCGAGCCAGCCTGCGAGCCCGAACGTGTCTCCGTGGCTCGCGATCGTCTGAAACACGGTGATCGCGACGCAGCAGGTCAGCGCATAGAGCGCAAGGTTGAACGCCGCCTTGATCAGGCGCTGTCGGCGCAACACGAGGACTGCCACCAGTCCGCCCAGAAGCTGCGACGCGAGCAGCTCGCCGGGCGTCAGCGTGAAGAGCCCCAGGACGACCGCGACGTCGCTCAGCGAGAGGCTGTGCGCCTGGCCGCGGAAGTGGAGATGGATCGGGCACGCCTCCGTCACCGTCAAGAGCAGGGCGACGACGACGAACGCTCCGGCGAAGCCGGCGGGCGCCGCGCGTCCTCGGTCGACGGCGACGAGGAAGGTCGCCGCCGCCGCGATCGCAACAGCCGACGTGAGCGCTGCCACCTGGAGCATCTGTGGCGGCACAGCCGGGAGCGCCACACGGGCGGCGACGAACCGGCGCAGTCGGAGCGTCAGTTCCAGTCGGCGGTGGCCCACGAGTTCCCGGTCCAGGCGTCGCCGGACCAGCTGCTGCCGGACCACGAGCTGCCCGACCAGCTGCTCCCAGACCACGAGCTGCCCGACCAGCTGCTTCCAGACCAGGAGCTCCCCGACCAGCTGCTGCCGTTCCAGCTACCGCCCGACCAGGAGCTGCCGGCCGCCGCCGCCGAGGCGAGCGCGGCGGTGTCGACCGAGTTGCCGAAGATGTCACGTTCACCGGTGAGGACGACGCCGTCCCGTGTCAGGTGATCCCGGCCGCGTGACGTCTCGAGCGAGCCCCTGCCCGTCGAGGCGGGAAAGCTCTGGCCCGTGTACGACCACGGCGGGTTCTTGCCCGCCATCTCGGCGAGCCGGATCTGGCCCGCGCCCTGCGCTTCCGAGTCGAAGCCGCCGAGCTTGCCGGCGTTGTCCTTCAGGAACCGCTTGAGAAGGTCCGGCGACATCTGCGGGTACTTCTCGAGGATCAGCGCGGCGGCACCTGCGACCACAGCCGTAGCCTGGGAGGTCCCGCTCCCTCGGAAGTACGTCTCCCCGAGGCGCGCCGACGGATGGTTCGCGTCGATGTACGAGTTGCCGACGCGGAGGCCCTGCAGGTGCGACCCCGGCGCGACCACGTCCGGCTTCTTGCAGCTTCCGCACCCGGCCGAGCTCGCGGAGTACGGCGCGACGTCGTCGTCCTTCCGGTTGACCGTCCCCATCGAGTCGGATGCCGCGACCGCGATGACGTACGGGTTGTAGGCCGGGTTCGCGAGCCCCGGCGCGCCGGCGCCGCGCTGGTACCCGGTGTTGCCGACGGCAGCGACGACGACGATGCCCTTCTTCCAGGCCTGCTCGACCGCATAGGCGAGCGGATCGAGGTCGTACGTCTGCTTCGAGTTCGTCCCGTACGACAGGCTGAGGACGCGGATGTTCAGGCCGGGGTCGTGCGCGTGCTCAACGACCCAGTCGATCGCTGCGATCACCTGGGAGACGTCCGCCCCACCGTCCGCGGTTGCAACCTTGAGGTTGACGACGCGCGCATCCGGCGCGATGCCTCGATAGGCAGAGGCCGAGGTGGCCGAGTAGGGAGAGGTCAGGTCGCTCGAATGACCGGCGATCAGGCCGGCCATGAATGTTCCGTGGCCGTAGGTGTCGAGGCGGCTCAGGTTTGGCGCCTGGGATTCCAGCGAGAGGTCCGGCCCGTTGATGATCTTGCCGGGCGCGTCGAGCCCCGGAACCGGAGAGACGCCCGAGTCGATCACGGCGATGTCGATGCCGTCGCCCGCGTAGCCCGCGTCCCACCATCTCGGCGCGCCGATCGTGGTCGCGACGTTGAACATCGAGTTGGAGTCGAGGGCCGGGTCGTAGCCGCCTGTGGCGCCCCAGCTCGCGCCGGCGAGCGCCAGCACCGCTGCGCCGAGGAAAGCAGCCGTAAGACCAATCCGTCGAATCGAACGAGGGAGCTGCCGCAACACCGAATGAACCTCCCGAGCCGCAGTTACAAACGGCACCGTAGGGCTGCGGCGCATCCGGGTCGTCCCCTGATCGGGGTAGCCACAGAGCCGTGGCGACAGACCCCTCGACTCAGGGATTCGCCTGACGCGTCCGCCTCTGTCGCCGCGCCTGGAAGCGAGCTACTGTCGAGGCATGAGGGGATCATCCTCAGAGGTTCCCCCCGGGGCTCCGACGACGGCCTGCCGGAGCCCCGCATGGTGGGAGAAGGGAGGCGATGCGCTGCGGCCACGCTTCGTCTCCCGACCGAAGACTTGCCGAAAAACCGGCTGCCTGTCGTGACACAGATGCGTCATTTCGCGCCGGCCGAGGAGGATCCTTACTACGAGGAGCTTCGACGGATGGCTCCCGAGCTCGCCCGTTCCGTCGCGAAGCTGCGGGTGCCCGCGTACGTCCTCGACCGCACGGGGACGGTCCGCTGGATGAACGCGGCCGCCATCCGCCACTTCGGCGACCTCCGAGGCCAGCACATCGCCAACATCGTCGCGCCGGAGGACCGAACCCTCGCCCGGCAGGAGTTCACCTCGAAGGTGCTTGGCCTGACCGAGACGACCGAAGGCAGGGTGACGATCCGCACCGCGGAGGGCAAAAGCGTCCCGATCGACGTCAGCTCGACCCAGCTGATCGAGGGCAACACGATCATGGGTGTCTTCGGGCTTGCCGACCCCGCCGCCGAACCGGTGCCGGTGATCAATGCCGGGCCTCATCTGACCCCCCGTCAGATGGAAGTGCTTCGCCACCTGGCCGCCGGGCACTCGACGGAACGGATCGCCGCCGCCCTCGGGATCGCGACCGAGACGGTCAGGAATCACGTCCGCGGGATCATGGAACGGCTCGAGGTGCACAGCCGGCTCGAGGCCGTCATCCGCGCCCACTCGCTCGGGCTGATCTAGTCGCCTAGCGCCGCGACACCACCACGCCGGCCAGGCAGAGCGCGCCGCCGCCGAAGGCGAGCAGCTCCGGAGCCTCGCTCAGGAACACCCAGCCGAGCAGGATCGCGATCGGGGGTACGAGGTAGGTGGTCGCGCCCATCCGGCCGGCGGTCGTGCGCGAGAGCGCGTACGCCCAGGTGGTGAAGGCGACGGCGGTGGGAAACGCGCCGAGGTACACCATCCATGCGATCGAGCTCGGCGGCGCGTCGGCCAGCTCCTCCACGAGCCTGGGCGCGAACGGCAGGCAGACCAGCATCCCGATCACGCATGCGAGCCACGTCACCTGCAGCGCCGAGGCTCTGGAGAGGAGCGGCTTCTGCGCGATCACGCCGCCGGCGTAGAGCGCGGCGGCGACGGCGCAGAGGACGCTGCCCCATCCGGCGGCGAGGCCGCGGTCCGTAGTCGCGAGCCCGATCACCAGCGCGCCGGTGAACGCAACGGCGCAGCCTGCGAGCAGCATGTGCGGGAACCCTTCACGGAGGAGGAGGCCGGCGAGCAGCGCGATCAGCACCGGCCCGACGTTCACGAGCATCGACGCGGTTCCAGCGTCCACGCGCCGCTCGGCCTCGTTCAGCACCAGGCCGTAAAGGCCAAACCAGAGGACGCCGCAGGCCAGTAGCAGTGGCAGCTCGCCGCGGCCCGGCCGACGGCCGCCCTGCCACAGCGCGAGCGCTCCGAGGAGCACGCTCCCGACCGTGAGGCGCCCGAGGCTCAGTGCGCCCGGTGAGAGATCCTCGCCGGCGGCCCGGATGCCGACGAACGCAGACGCCCAGAGGATGACGGTGACGAGCGCAGCGACGAGTGCCACTTCGTAGAGGAACGAACGAGCGGCGGCGGCTGTGAGTTCCCTAGAAGATCTCCGGGCACCACGGGTAGCGGTCGGTGCGGAACAGGTCGTCCGCTCGGGCGAGCGCTCCCTCAGCGAGTTCCTCGAGCCTCCCTGCGCGCGCCAGCTGGGCGAACGTGAAGCCGCCGAGGTACGCCGAGCCCAGCGCCGGAGCGTCGAGGCGCAGCTCCGGCGCAGCGCTGCTGCGCGCGGCGCCGTCCGGCCCGAGCTCCCAGACGCCCTGGTTCCACGCGCAGAACTCATCGGCGAGCTCGATGACGACCGGCTCGCCGGCGCCGAACGTCCGCGCGTTCATCGCCGCTTCGACGTCCACGACCCGCACCCAGAGGCCGTCGCGGTAGTTGAGCCGAAGCCTGCGCGGCTCCCGCACGAGCAGGAGCAGCTCGTGGTCGAGCGGCAGGAGGTGCGCGCGGATCGACGCCATCCAGTCGATCTCGAGCAGATAGCGCCAGATCTCCAGCGTCGCGACCGGCGAGATCCCTACCGCCTCGATCACGCTCGTGAAGCCGGTCGGGATGCCGCGGTCGGCGGAGAAATGGAGCCGGTAAAGCGCGTACGCCGCCGCCTCGCCGTCAAGCTCGAGGATCGCGCGGTTCATCTCACCGCCGCCCTCGCGGCCGGGCTCGGGATCGGCGAGGCGCCGGTTTTGCCACCACTCGGGGGTTCGCACGAACATCCCCGGATGCTGCTCTGCGGCGCGCCGCTGCAGCGGAGGGAAGGCCTCCAACGCCTCGTCGACGTCGAGGAGCCGGATGCGCCCGGCGGGCTCGAAGTCGCGCCAGAAGGCGATCCGCTCGCCCGGCAGGTCGATGGTGCCGGTGAACGAGGCGACCCCGAACCCGAAGCGGCCGTAGATCGCGTCCTGCGAGGCCCAGAGATAGGCGAGCGGCTCGCCCCGCTCGCGGACGTCGTCCAGCTGCGCCCGCATCAGCCCGCGGAGGATCCCGCGCCGACGATGCGTCGGGAGCACGCCGACGAGGGTCGTGCCTGCGGCCCGCGCGAGGCCGCCCGGAACGCCGATCTCGAACGGGAACGCGCCCCCACTGCCGACGATCTCGCCGTCCTCGAAGGCGACGTGGATCCGGTCTGCCGGCAACATCGGACCGAAGCGCTCGGCGAACTCCGGGCCCGGCGACCGCCCGAAGTAGTGCATGATCGGCGAGAGCACGGCCGGGAACTCCTCCGGCCGTGCCGGGCGAATCTCGATCAACCGATGCGCTCCAACGGCGCGTAGTCGAGCACGAGCCGCCGGTCGGTGCTCTCGCCGCTGAAACGAACGGAGACGACGCCGCCGGGCTCGATCGCCGTCACCACGCCCTCCCCGAGCGTCCCGTGTCGCACCGAGTCGCCGGTCGAAAGCTCCGGCGTCTCGCCGCGCGGCTGGATCCGCGCGGTCGGCGACCCGTACCCCGACCACGACGTCGGCCGGAGCCGCTCGCGGTGGAGCTCGTCCTGCGGCAGCTCGTCGAGGAAGCGGGACGGCAGGTTGTAGTTCCGGTTGCCGTAGAGGGCGCGCGCCGAGGCGTGGGTCAGCGTCAGCCGCTCCCGCGCCCGGGTCATCCCGACGTAGGCGAGCCGGCGCTCCTCCTCCAGCGAGTTCTCCTCGATCGAGCGGGAGTGCGGGAAGACACCCTCTTCCATTCCGATCATGAACACGGCCTGGAACTCGAGGCCCTTGGCGTTGTGGAGCGTCATCAGCGTGACGAGGCTCTGCTGCTCGCGCAGGGAGTCCTGGTCGGAGAAGAGCGAGATCTCCTGAAGGAACGTCGAGAGGTTCGGCTCCGGGGCCGTCGCCTGGTACTCCTGCGCGACGCCGACGAGCTCCTGGAGGTTCTCGACCCGCCCCTGCGCTTCGATCGTCCGTTCCGCCTCGAGGGCGCCGAGGTAGCCGCTGCGCTCGAGCGTCCGCTCGAGCAGCTCATCCACCTGCAGCTCGAGCGCCCCGGCCTGAAGTGACTGGAGCAGCGTGCGAAGCGACGAGACCGCACGTGCCTGCGCCGGCCCGAGGCCCGCCTCCTCCGGGAACTCGAGCGCCTCCCACAGGGACAGCCCGTGCCCGTCGGCGTAGGTCTGGAGGCGCGCGAGCGACGCGTCGCCGATCCCTCGCCGCGGCCGGTTCGCGATCCGCTGCAGGCTGACCGAGTCGAACGGGTTGTCGATCACTTGCAGATACGCGATCGCGTCCTTGACTTCCGCGCGCTCGTAGAACCGCGGGCCGCCGATCACCTGGTACGGGATCTCGTTGCGCACGAGGATGTCCTCAAGCACCCGTGACTGCGCGTTCGTCCGGTAGAAGACCGCGATCTCGCTGCCGTTCACCCCCTCGTCGACGAGCCGCCCGATCTCCGAGGCGACGAACCGCGCCTCGGAGTGCTCGTCCTCGACCTCCAGCACGCGAACCGGCTCGCCCTCACCGAGGTCGGACCAGAGGTTCTTGGGCTTGCGCTCGCTGTTGTGGGAGATGACCGCGTTGGCGGCGCGGAGGATCGTGTTCGTCGAGCGGTAGTTCTGCTCGAGCGGGACGATCGTCGCCTCGCCGAAGTCGCGCTCGAACTCGAGGATGTTGCGAATGTCGGCGCCGCGGAACGCATAGATCGACTGGTCCGGGTCGCCGACGACCATCACGTTCCGGTGCTTCTCGGCCAGGAGCTGCAGCAGCCGGTACTGCGCGTGGTTCGTGTCCTGGTACTCGTCCACGAGGACGTACCGGAACGCCTTCTGCCAGCGCTCCTTGGCCTCCGGGAAGCGCTCGAGCACCTCGACCGTCAGCATCAGGAGGTCGTCGAAGTCGACGGCGTTCGCGCCGAAGAGCCGGCGCTGGTACAGGTCGTAGACGTCGGCCACGGTCTGGTCGTAGAAGGACTCGACGCGGTCGCGGTACTCGGCCGGACTGACCAGCTGGTTCTTGGCCGCGGAGATGTGCTCGTGGATGCCCTTGGCGGGGAAGCGCTTCGGGTCGCGCTCGAGCTCCTCGAGGCTCTGCTTCACGACACGGACCTGGTCGGCGGAGTCGTAGATCGTGAAGTTCGTCTTGTAGCCCAGTCTCGGCGCCTCCCGGCGCAGAATGCGACCGCAGGCGGCGTGGAAGGTGAGGATCCAGATGCGGCGCGCCACCTCCGGAAGCAGGTCCTCGAGCCGGGTCCGCATCTCGCCGGCGGCCTTGTTGGTGAACGTGATCGCCAGCACCTCGTTCGGCTGGATGCCGATCGCGGAGATCAGGTGGGCCACGCGATGCGTGAGCACGCGGGTCTTCCCGGAGCCGGCTCCAGCCACCACGAGCAGCGGCCCTTCGGTGTGCTCGACCGCCGTACGTTGAGCGGGATTCAGGTCGGCAAGGTAGGTCTCCGGCGAGGCGACGGCCATGCCGCCGATGCTAGCGCCGGTTAGTTCCGCAGCGCGAGCGGCCTTCCGAGCCAGGCGAAGCAGAGCAGAATCGCGCCGAACTCGAGCCCCGCGATCACGAACCCGTCGACGACCAGCGCGACCAGCGCCGCGGCGATCGCGACGCCCCCGGCGAAGAACCACGGCCGCAAGCGGAGCCGTTGGAGCCGAAGGTCGTCGAACACGTCCTCCGCGTGACCGGCCGACGGCGCCTGGGGACTCGAGGTTGCAGCGAGCGAGGGGACGGCGAGGCACAGCGGCGCCGCCGCGACGACGCCGAAGAGCGCAGCCGATGCCAGGTATCCGAACTCATAGCCCCACACGAGCATCGAGACGGCGGTGAGGCCGCCCGCGGCGAGCGCAACCGCCGCCCGCCGTCCGAGGACGTCGAGCTCCTCGCAAGAAAGCGCGTCGCACCCGCGGCGTCGCACCGCGCGGAGCAGAGCGAGCCCGCCTGAGACGAACGCCACCTGTGGGAACAGGAGCAGGCCGAGCGTCGCGACCAGCCCGACGACGGCGTGCTTGCCCGCAAGGACGTCGTTCGGCGCGCGATCGTCGGCGTAGACGATGAGCGCCAGGTATCCGAACGCTGTCACGGCGAGCGCGAGAAACGCCCCGTACGTGGAACGAATCGTCCGCGTCGTCGCGAGCTGCACCGCAATCTCGCGCGCGATCCGCTCGCTCGGGCCAAAACGCTCGACGTCGTGGGACTCGAGGAGGTGGTCGCGCACCTCCGCGAGGACGCGGTCGGCCGCAGCGCCGCGAACGCCCCGCTCGCCCAGGTCTCGCCGAAGCTGACTGAGGTACTCGTCGATCACGCCGTCACCGCCTGCACCGCGCTCGAGAATGCCTGCCACTCCTTGCGCTCGCGCTCCAGTCGGGCACGCCCGCGCCGCGTCAGGCGGTAGACCCGCCGGCGCCGGCCGCCGACCGTCGTCCAGGAGCTGGCGAGAAGCCCTGCGCCTTCGAGCCGGTAGAGGGCCGGGTAGACCGTTCCCTCCGCCAGGTCGAGCGCGCCATCGCTCGCCTCGCGGATCGCCTCGACGACCGCGTAGCCGTGCAGCGGCTCCTTCGCGATCGCCGACAGGAGCAGGAGATCCAAATGTCCTTTCAATACCTCGGAACGCAAAGTATGCGGAACATAGCATAGGCTTCCCCGATCGGCTACTCGCACGCCACGGCGCTCGTCGACCTGCAGGAGCGGCGGGCATATGAGCTGCGACTGACGCCGGATCGGGCGGTGGACACGCTCGACGAGGCGGAGGGGTTCCTGCAGGACCGCGGTCTGCTGACTCGGACCTCGGACTCCGCACTGCCGAGCCTCTACGAGGCATTCCACGAGGATCCGTACAAGCCGGGCGTCGGCGGGTTCGGCGAGTGGCCGGCGACGAAGTGGCCGTGGTTCGGGGAGCTGGCGGAGCGAGACGGCGTGTACGCGCTGAAGATCCACCGCGGGAAGCACATGCTGCTGACCGAGGGGGTCGCGCGGCTCGCGGACCCGATCCTGCGGAGCGAGATCGAGCGGATGCGGGCGGCGGCTGACGACTGGGCGCGCCTCCTCGACCATCTGGCCGCCGCGGGCCCGTCGCAGCTCGAGGACCTGCGCGTCGAGCTGGCGCTGCGTCCGAAGGAGCTGAAGGACCTGCGGTACCCACTCGAGCTCTGCGGGGCCGTCGTCAGCCGCTCACTCGCGGTGTCCGCCGGCCGCGGTGACGCCCACACCCATTCGAGCGAGCTCGCACGCTGGGATCAGGTTTTCCCCGAGCCTTCGGGTGAAGGCGGCCTCGAGGACCTCGTGGTCGCAGGCGTGCGCGCGGCGGTCGTGGCGCCCGAACGGGAGCTTCCTCGCTGGTTCAGTTGGCGCTTCCTCTGGCGGAAGGGCCTGGTCGACGAGCTCGTCCGGGAGGGCCGCCTCTGGCGCCCGGAGCCAGGCTGGATCAGTGCAGCGGAAACGGCCTCCGGCTGAGCGCGGGCAGCACCTGGGCCGTGACGATCGCCGGCGTCACCGCGTAGCGGCGCGAGTAGCGGTAGCTGCCGTCGGCCTGCCGCATCGACGCGATGAAGCGAAAGGCGCCCGCGCGAGGCCGTGCCCCTCCGGCGAGGTAGGCCTGGATCGCCCACGCCGTCGACTGCGTGTCGGGCTCTCGGCCCAGGACGAGCCTCACGCCGCCATTCGGCGCCGTGAGCCGGCGGATGTAGGCGAGGCCTCGGCGAATGGGCCGCCCGCGTACTCCGGCTTTACGCAGGGCCTGGATCACCGCGGCAGTGTCGTTCGTGTCCGGCGCGCCTCTCGGTAGCCACGACCAGCCGCCCGAGCGGTGCTGAGCGCGGAGCAGGTACCGGACGGGAGCGCGCCCGGGCCGCGCCAGCGCCAGGATGCCCCAGGCAGTGGAGTTGTTCAGGGAGCCGATGCGGCCGTCGGGGCGACGCTGACGTTCGAGGCGCTCGACGAACGCCGAGGGGTCTCCGCCCGCCGCGCGGAGCGCGAGGACGCGGAGCGCGAGGTCGGTCGTGTCCGCAACCGGCGCGTCCTGGAGATACGTCACCGGCGAGCGGCCCGGCTCCCTCCCGGCGGCCTTCAGCCCGAGCACGGCCCACGCCGTCAGCGCCGGGTCGGTGCGGCCCCCCGGCTCCGCGAACCCGCCGTCCGCCTGCTGGCGCGCCGCGACGTAGTCCGCAGGGGCGGCCAGGACGACGACCGCAGCCAGCGCTGCGAGCTTCAGCCCCATGCGACCTCGACGCGCAGGCGGCGTCCGTAACGCTCGAGCAGCCGGCGTAGCTCGGGCCCGATCGCCAGCGCGAAGACCACGTTCCCGGCCGCGTGCGCGGCGCTGAACCACACGCCGCGGGCGTAGAGCGCCGCAAACGCTTCCCAGGTGTGGGGCCAGAAGCTGTACCAGTTCCACACGTCCATGAGGCTCGAGAAGGCGAAGCCGAGGAGGCAGCAGAGCGCGGCGAACGCCCAGCGGTTGCGGATCAGGTTCGCCGCCAACGCGCCTATGACACCGCAGCCTCCCCACGCCAGCATCTGCCACGGCGTCCAGATGCCCTGCCCGAGGTAGAAGTTCGAGACCAGCGCCGCGATCGCGCCGACCGCGAACCCGACGCGGGCGCCGAGTGCCGCTCCCGCGGCGACGACCATCACCGTCACCGGCTGGACGCCGGGCACTGCCGCGAACAGCACCCGGCCCGCCGCGGCCGTTCCGCCCAGCACCGCGACGAGCGCGACCTCCTTCGACGACCCCGGCCCCGACTCGAGCCAGGCGAAGCCGGCGGCGACGACCGAGAGGGCGACGAGCAAGAGCGGCAGGGCGGCATCGCGCGGCTCGAGAGCCGCCCAGGCGGCGGCCGCGAACGAGGCGGCGGCGAGGGGGACGAGAATCCGTCTAGGCAAAGGCGAGCTCCCGGTGCGTCGCGAGCTCGACCGTTCGATCCGCCACGTCGGCGGCGAACACCGGGTCGTGCGTTACGACCAGGGTGGCCTGGCGGTCTCTTCCGGCTGTGAGCAGCCCGGCGAGCTTGGCCTTCCGTTCCGGATCGACGCCCCGCGTCGGCTCGTCGAGGATCAGCACGTCGGGCTCGATCACGAGCACGGCGGCGAGGGCGAGCCGCTCGCGCTCGCCGCTCGACAGGTCGCGCGGATGGCGCCCCTCGAGGCCCGCGAGGCCGACGGCGGCCAGCATCCGGCGGGCGCGAGCGAGGTCGCCGTCCACGCCGAGCGCGACTTCCTCGTCGGCGCGCTCGCAGACGAGGTAGCGGCCGGGGTCCTGTGACAGGTAGCCGGTCCGCCCTCGGATCGTCGCTCTCCCCGATCGAGGCTCGAGCAACCCGGCCGCAAGCTTCGCCAAGGTCGTCTTGCCGGACCCGTTCGGCCCGACGAGGGCCACGACCTCCCCCCGGCGAAGCTCGAGCTCCGCGGGCCCGACGCCGTGCCGGTCGCCGTACGCGTAGGTGGCGCCATCCAGGGCGACGGCCGGCGGCCCGCCCGATCCGGACCGGTCTGAGTTTGTAACAACTTGTAACTTGTGCAAGTAGAGCGGCCGGTGCTCCGCCAGCCATTCGAGCGCTTCCTCCCGCGGCGCGTCGAGCGCGACGCGGCCGCCGTCAACGAAGAGCACGCGGTCGCAACGCTCGAGCACGGGCCCAGGTCGCTGTTCCGAGATCACGACTGCCCGCCCCTCGCAGGCCGCATCGAGAATCGGACCGACCGCGTCCGGGTCGAGCTGCGAGGTCGGCTCGTCGAGGAGCAACAGCTCCGGCTCGAGCGCGAGCGCCGAGGCGAGGCAGACGCGCTGCAGCTCTCCACCCGAGAGCTCCTGCGCGCGCCGCCCGGCCAGGCCGCGCGAGCGGACGAGGTCGAGCGCCGCGAGCGCCCTGCCCTGGATCTCGGCCGGCGGCACTCCGATGTTCTCGAGGCCGAACTCGACCTCGGCGGCAACCCCGGTGAGCACGACCTGGTCCTCCGGGTCCTGGAAGACGCTGGCGACGCGGCCGGCGAGGTCGGCCGGGCGATGGCGCCGTGTGTCGAGCCCGCTGACCTCCACCTTCCCCCTGAACGAGCCGCCGTGGAAGTGCGGGACGAGCCCGGCCAGCGCGCGCAGCAGCGTCGACTTCCCGCCGCCGGACGGGCCGAGCACGCCGACGAGCTCGCCTGGCTCGACCGTCAGCGAGACATCCTCGAGCGCGGGCCGGGACGCGCCCGGGTACGCGTACGTGAGCCGCTCGATTCGCGCTAGAGCCACAGCAGGGCTCCCAGGAAGACCGCGATCCCCCCTGAAACGGCGAGGCGCTCAACCGTCGTCCACGCCGGCCGCGGCACCGTCGTCCGCCCGGGGCGGCCGAAGCCGCGCGCCTCCATCGACTCGGCGAGGTTGAGCGAGCGCTCCAGGGAGCCGGCCAGGAGCGGCGACAGGAGCCGCGCGCGCCCACGCACGCCCTCCACGACGACGCCCCGCCCACGCAGCGCCTCGACGAAACCGGCCGCATCGCGCTCCAGCGACGGCACGAGGCGGGTCGCAAGGGCGACGGCCAGCACCGATCGGCGCAGCGTCCCGGCGGACTGGAGCAGCCGGTCGTGATCGAGCAGCAGCGCGTAGGCAGCGAACGCGAACCCGACCGCCGCGAGGCGCAGCGCCTGGTAGAGCGCGGTCCAGAGCTCCTCGTCCGTCACGTCGAGCCGCCCGAGCACCGGAACCGACGGGCCGTCCCAGATCACGAGCCCGCCGTAGCTTCCGAGCAGCGGGCTGAGGACGAACAGGAAGAGCGCCGAGAAGACCGTCCCGAGCAGATAGGGCCAGCGTCGGCGCCGCGGCGCTCTCAGGCAGACGGCCAGCAGGCCCAGCGCGATCACCGCGACCGTGACCGTCCGGTCGGCGACGAGCGCCGCGGCCGTCAGAGCGGCGAGCACGCAGAGCGCGGGAACGGCGCTCACGGGATCGAGTACCGGAAACGGGCGAACGACGGCTCCCGGAGGAGCCGCCGCGCCGTGTCGCGGCCGACATAGAAGGTCACGGGATCACCGGCCGAGCCGGACAGTCGCCCTCGGATCCCGGCGCCTCCGACGAGCACGACGACGTTTTCGCCGGCCCGCCCGGCACCGACTCGGCCGCCGACAAGCCTCGCCACCCGCCCGGCCAGCGGGTCAACCGCCGGACGCACGACCACCTCCCGGCGCTCCCCGCCGTACCCGTGCACGAACGGCTCCGGGAAGGCGCCGACGACCACCGGCACCCGCATCTGCCCCGCCCAGTCGCGGTAGTCGAACCAGATCACGTCGCCGTCGTGGACCGTGTAATCGGCGGCGCCGACGTCGGCCTCGTAGCCGTTCACGTAATAGAACCAGTCGTGCTGCGCACCGAGGCTGCCCTCGATGCCGTTGACCGCCTGGACGTACCGACCGCCGTAGCGCGTCTCGACGTCGGCCTTCCGCCGGAGCGCCTCCATCGCCGAGATCCCCGCCGGAACCTCGGCGTTCACCAGCACGTGGGTCCCACGGTCTCGGGTCACCCAGAGGGTCGCGTGCCCGTCGCCGGCGCGCTCCTCCCCGCACCCGGCGACGACGCCGAGGACGAGGAGGAGCGCTACGAGCCGGCGGAGCACGACCTAGCGCAGCGCGTTCGAGCGGACGGCGCCCGTCAACGTGGCCCGGACGAGACCCTTGTGCTTGCCGACGCATCCGCGTCCGGCCCGGGTCCTGACGCGCCGGCCGTCCAGCCTGAGCACCGCGCCCGGAGCCGCCGTGTCCGCGCCTGCGTCGTTCTCCGAGACGACGCGGTAGCAGTTGCGCGACGTCCGGGTCAGGAGCAGCGTCGGAGGCCCTCCTGCCGGCCCAAAGGCCGCGTAGTACCAGAGCACGCGGTCGCCGTCCTTCAGGGTCACCTTGTCCGCGCCGACAGGCGGGGAGGCGCCGTTCACCTTAAACACCCACCCGTTCGTGCCGCCGGCCGGGTAGCGGCCGATCTGGTCGACGTACGGCCCGAAGCTCGTGGTCGTGACGTGGTAGTAGAACTCGCCTAGCAGGCTGGCGTTGTCGAGCGCGGCCATGGCGTCGTCCGCCGAGACGCGCGGCTCGGAGGCGCCGAAGATCGACGTCGTCTTTCCTTCGACCCGGACCGAGACCGACGCGGCCGCCGCCGCCGAGGCGAAGACCGCTGCCAGCGCGAGAAGCGCTGCGAGCGTGCACAGAAATCGCTGCACGAATCCTCCTTCCGCGAGGGGTTCGAATGCCTGGCGGGGCGGCAGGTCTTCTGACTCGGGGCGCCCTCCCGATCCGCCTTCCCGGCCGTGGCCAGTGGCAGCGTGGAGCGGGAGCGTCTCCCCTCACAGCGGCGGGACCGTCCCGGACTCGCACCGGGTTCCCTCACCGCCTCGCCTTCTTGTCGGCCCTATGATGGCACGCCGTGCCTCGGGTCGTGTCGCTCTGGCTGCCGGTGGTCGCCTGGGCAGCGGTCATCTTCGCGCTCTCGTCGATCCCCGGGCTCGGCACCGGCTTCGGCGTCTGGGACCTGATCCTGCGGAAGCTCGCGCACGCGCTCGCCTACGCGATCCTCGGCCTCTTGCTGGTGCGCGCGCTGCGCAACCCGCCTGCCGCGTTCCTGCTCGGCGTCGCCTACGGCGTCACGGACGAGATTCACCAGCACTTCGTCGCGGACCGGCACGGGACGCCGGTCGACGTCGTGATCGACGCGGTGGGTGTTGCTATCGGCGTCTTCGCAGCCGCACGGCTGAGTACCATTTCGAGCCATGAACGGGCCGAAGGACGTCGGTGACCGGCAGCTCGACGCGCTCCTCGAGCGCCTCGACCGCCTGACCGCGGAGCTCCAGGGCTTGAACCGCCGCCTCGACAGCGGGGAGAACCTCGCGCCGGTCGTCCGCGAGCTGGCGCTGCTGAACGAGTCGCTGTCGGCGCTCGCCTACGCCTCGCTCGGGCAGCAGGGGCCTCAGGTCCGCCGGCGCCGCGCGGGCTAGCCCGGCGCCAGCTTCCAGAGGCGGCCGTCGAGCGTGACCGCGTAGAGCTCGCCGCTTCCGTCCTGCCCGAACGACGAGATGCCGCCGAGCCGGAACGACTCCGTGCGCGCGCTCCGGGCGCGCCCGCCGACGACTCGCAGCGTGCGGATCTTGCCGCTGCAGTTGTCGCCGTAGAAGTAGCGCCCGACCGCCGCGGGCACCGACGTCCCGCGGTAGACGAAGCCGCCCGTGACGGCGCAGTCGTCGCCGCCGAGCGAGTACGTGGTGATCGGGAAGACGAGCCTGCCGCGCGGGTTCCGCGGCTTCGCCTCATAGCGCGCGCGACCCTCGTAGACGTCCCAGCCGTAGTTCTCGAGGCCGGGACTGCGCCGGCGGGTGAAGTCGACCTCCTCGAACGAGTTCTGACCGACGTCGCCGATGTAGAGGTCGCGCGTCCTGCGGTCGAACGAGAAGCGCCAGGGGTTCCGGAGGCCGTACCCGACGGTCTGCCAGCGGGCGCCGCGCTGGTCGACGTTGATCGCGAGCAGCTTCCCGAACTTCGAGCCGAGGTTCTGCGCCCGGTTCTCGGGGTCGCCGCCGGCGCCGCCGTCGCCGGTTCCGGCGTAGAGGCGCCCGTCCGGGCCGAACATCAGCTGGCCGCCGTTGTGGTTCGAGTACGGATCCTGGAGGTTGAGCAGCGTCCGGACCGCCCGGGAGCCGCGGTACTCGACGATCCGGTTGGCCGGCGCGGTGTAGTAGACGAAGAAGCGCTTGTTCTGCGCGAAGCGCGGATGGAACGCGACGGAGAGCAGCCCCTGCTCGCCGCAGCAGACGACCCGGCTGCGAATGTCGAGCAGCGTGCCGACGGCGCGCCCGTTCCGGACGATCCGAATCCGGCCGGGCTGCTCGACGACGTACAGCCGGTCGGTGACGCCGTTCGGCGTCGTCACGTGGACGGGCTGGTCGAAGCCGGAGCCGATCTGGACAAAGCGGTAGCCCGGGGCCGCCGCAGGAGCGGTAGCCGAGGAAAGGCCCGCGCCGAGCACCCCGGCGAGGCCGAGCAAGACGAGCAGCCGACCCCTCACTGCTTCTTCAGCAGCACCTTTCGGAGCTCGTCTTCCTTGCCCGACTCGAGCACTGCCAGAACCTGGTCACCGGCCTGGAGCTCGGTCGCCCCGTCGGCCATCTGCGCCTGGCCCTCGCGCATGACCGTGATCAGCCGCGAGCCGGCGGGCAGCGTGAGCCCGCTCACAGCCTTGCCCACGCAGGGCGAGTCGGCGTCGAGCTGGACCTCGACGATCTCGAGGTTCTCCTTCCGCAGCTCGAGCAGGTGGATCAGGCCGTGCTCGGGCACCTCGTGCTCGATCATCGCGAGGATGATCGACGTCGCGGAGATCGTCGGCGAGATGCCCAGCAGGTCGAAGTGGGGCTGGTTGCGCGGGTCGTTCACGCGCGCGATCACCTTCTCGACGCCGTATTTCTCCTTGGCGATCTGGCAGATGATCATGTTGTCCTCGTCGTCGCCGGTGACGGCCACGACAAGGTCCGGCGGGCGTGCGAGCCCCGCCCGCTCGAGGACGAAGAGCTCGGTGGCGTCGCCGAGCTGACCGCGGTGCTCGAACTCCTCCTCCAGCATCTCGAAGCGATCGCGGCGCTGCTCGATCAGCGTGACCTCGTGCCCGAGGTCGAGCACGCTGCGCGTGAGATTGGCGCCGACCTTGCCGCCGCCCGCGATCACGATGTACATGGTTATGTCGGGGCTCCCGCCGTGTCCCCGATGGACGAGTTGACCGCCTGCGTCAGGGTCTCGATCGCGGTCTTCGTCGGACAGACCGTCCACAGCCCGAGGTGCTGGTAGAGGTCAGCGCGAGCCGGATCGAGCACGCGAATCACCGTCTTGTCGATCCTGAAGCGCTTCTGGGCGAGCTGGCCGATCACGAGGTTCGTGTTGTCGCCGTCCGTCGCGACGACGACGGCGTCGGCATCCTCGATCCCGGCCCGTTCGAGGATCGCCATGTCCATACCGTGGCCGACGACGAAGCCGCCGGACCAGTGCTCGCCGAGACGGTGGAGGGCGTCCTCCTTCTCGTCGATCGCGGTCACCTCCCAGCCGAGCCGGTCGAGCTCCAGGGCGACCGCCGAACCGACTCTCCCGCAGCCGATCACCAGCGCTTTCATTGGGCCTCAGATTAGCGAGTCAGACAGTCGATACCGCTTCGTCGACTTCCTCCTCCAACAGGCCCTGCGGATAGGCGATCACCATCACCTCGCAGGGCGCATGGCGGAGCACGTAGTCGACCGTTGGACTGAAGAATCGAGACTGGCGGCGCCACCTGGGGGACGAGCCCATCACGATCAGGTCGGCGTCGTGAGTCTTCGCCTCGTCGACGATCGCCTCGCCGAGCGCCCGGCCGCGCACGATGCGTCCTTTTACGGTGACGCCATGCTCGGCCGCAAGGAGCTTCGCCTCCGCGAGTGAGGCCTCTGCGCGCTCCTCGGCCTCGTACATCGTCGCGTCGAGCGCTTTCTCCATCGGCACCGCGATCACGTGGAGGGCGTCGATCGTGCAGCCCCGCTCCTCGGCGAGCTTGATCGACGTCGCCAGCACCTCCTCCCCGATCGGGCCGAGCTTCATCGGGACAAGGATGCGCTCATAGACGCCCTCCAGCTCGGGCACAAGGTCCGGCTCGGGCGGCGTGACGTGACCCCAGATGCTCTCGTTCTGCGCGATGCGCGTGGAGAGGTAGACGGCGGCGCCGACGAGCAGCCACAGCGGCCCCGCGATCCTCGTCTCCTCGTGCGTGACCAGCGCGATCACCCAGATCGCGATCGTGAGCGGCGTCCCGATCAGGGCCGCCACGGGAACCTCGGCGCCGCGGATCCTCACGTTCACGGAGGCGCGGAAGGGCCGCTCGAGCTCCGGCTTCGAGAAGCGGAGCTTGATCACGGCGAGCTGTGCCGCGGTGAACGCAAGCAGCACGCCGAAGCTGAAGAGACCGGCGAGCATCCGCACCTGCGCCGACGACTGGGAGGCGAGGATCAGCAGACCGCACGAGATCACCGCCGAGCCGACGATCGCCGCAGGCGCGATCAGCGTCCGGCGGTTCAGCGTGCCGAAGGTGTGCGGCAGCATGCCGTGCTGGCCGAGCGAGTAGGCGAGCCGCCCCGCGCCCGAGATCGAGGTCGTGATCGCGACGACGAGGACGAGCGTGCCGGTGAGTCCGACGACGATGCGGACGACGTCCGCGAGGAGCGACGGCAGCGGGTCCTCGAGCGCCGCGGAGATGCCCATCAGCGGCGCGCGCAGCCAGGTCGTCCCGAGATCGCTCGCGTAGCCGCCGGGTCCGGACGGGTCGGGATGGGCCGGGTAGGCCGAGATGCCGACGACGGCGATCGCCACCGACACCGCCACGACGAGCCCGATCCCTGCGAACAAGCTGCGCGGCAGCGTCCTCCCCGGCTCGCGCGTCTCCGCCGCCAGGTTGGCGACGGTCTCGAGGCCGGTGTAGGCGAGCATCGCGAGCGGGAGGGCGAAGCCGATCGAGCTCCAGGTCGGCGCCGTGCCGAGGTCGACGCCCTTCGTGAGCGCGTCGAGGTCGAAGAGGAAGACGAAGCCGAGCACGACCAGCAGGAGATGCGAGGCCAGTGCGACCGCCGCGATCACCACCGCGGTCCTGTAGAGACTCGTCCGCCGCACGAGCCGCGTGCCGGCCACGGCGAGGATCACGCAGACGCCGAGGACGGTGTCCCATGGCGAGCGCGTGATCGACTCCCAGCCGAAGGTGTTGCCGATGTAGTGCGGGACGAACAGGCCCGCCAGCGCCATCACGATCAGGTAGTCGAGGACGAGCGCCCAGCCGGTGACGAACCCGGCCGGGTCGTTGAAGGCGTGGCGGACGAAGGTGGCGGCGCCGCCGGTTTCCGGAATCGCCGCCGTGCCCTCCGCGTACGAGAGGGCAACGAGCAGGAAGAGGATCCCGACGGCGAGCAGCACCCACGGCGTGAACCCGAGCGCGAAGAGGGCGATGATGCCGAGCGCGAAGTAGAGCGACGACGCGATCTCCCCATAGGCAACCGCCGCCAGCGACGGGACGTCGAGAACTCGCTCGAGACCAGTCAGCTTCCTCGCCATCAGGGCCTCTGTCGCTGGAGGTAGAGGCGGAGGCCGCCGGCGAGCACGAACAGCGAGCCCAGCAGCAACCCGAGGCCGCCGCCGACGCCGGCCGCCAGGGTGCGGACGATAATCGCGAGCCCGATGACCACCAGGATGGCGGAGAAAACGGTCGTGGCGGTCACGCCGCCCGTTTCCCGGCGGCGATCAGCACGCGGGTGGTGGCGTGCTTGACGACGTAGTCGACCGTCCCGCCAAAGATCCGTCCGCGACGGAGCCGGGGCCGCGGCGCCCCGATCACGATCAGCTCCGCCTGCCGTCGTTCGGCCTCCTGGACGATTTCCGGGCCTGCCGTGCGTGCGCGTAGCAGGCGGACGACGGCCCGCACGCCGTAGCTCTCGACGATCGCAGCCGACTGGTCGAGGATGTCGTCCGCCTCCGCCTCGATGTCCGGGAGATCGACGTCGAGCGGGAGGTCGAGCGGCACTTCGATCACGTGGATGACCGCGACCCGCGCCCGGCGCTCGTCCGCCAGCCGAGCCGCGGCCACGAGCGCCTCCTCGGACTCGGCCGAGCGCGTCACCGGCACGACGATTGTCCGGTATTCGACCGTCAGGGACGGTCCGAGGATCATCACCGGCGCGCGGACGGTGGCGGTCAGCGGCTCGCGGACGAAGCGACGCCGGTAGATCGCGTAGGCGATGAACCCGAAGACGAGCCAGGCGAAACCGGCCCATCGGGTCACCGGCTCCTGGAGCACGATCACCAACCATGCGATCAGGGTGCCGATTCCGCCGATCACGGCGAAGATCGGCCAGTCGACGCCGCGGAACCAGAGGTTCGGCCGGGCCCTGTACGCGAGCTCCGTGTCCGGCCGCCGATAGCGCAGCGCCACCATCGACGCGTGGGCGACCGTGAACGACAGCGTCGCGCCGAATGCGTACATCGTCCCGAGGAAGTCCGTCTGCCCCGGCAGGATCACGATCATCGGGATCACGCCGGCAAAGATGACGAGCGCGACCCACGGCGTCTTGAAGCGCGGGTGCAGCCGCCGGAAGCCGAGGGGCAGCTGCCGGTAGCCGGACATCGCGTACGTGATCCGCGAGGCGCCGATCACGCCGGCGTTCGTGGCGATGAAGAGGATCGTCGCGGCGAGGACACCGACGTAGATCTCCAGCCCGTTCAGGAGCGGTCCTTCCTCGAGCCCGAGATTCTTCACGACACCGAGCACCGGGTCGTTCGTGAAGCCGCCCTGGTCCGGGGGCAGCCCGAGCTTCGTCACGTACTCGCCGCCCTGCTGCACGACGGGCAGCGCCGAGAGGGCCACCAGCGGGAGGGTGAAGTAGATCACGAAGACCGCCGCCGCGATCAGCTTGTACGCCATCGGGACGTTCCTCGGCGGGTCGCGGACCTCTTCGGCGAGGTTCGAGACGGTCTCGACCCCGGTGTACGCGAGCATCGCGACAGGAATCGCGATGAAGAATTGGCTCCAGGTGGGCGCGACGCCGAGGTCGACGTTCGCGCGCAGGATGTCCACGTTGAAGACGAGCACGAAGCCGATCGCGACGAGCAGTGCCTGCGTCGCGAAGTCGATCACCGCGAGGAAGACGTTGAGGGTGGCGGCCTCCTGAACGCCGATGATGTTGATGCCGACGAGGATCGCGACGACGACGACCCCGCCGACGACGTCCCACGGATTCTCCCGGAGCGGGTCCCAGAAGACCGAGAGGTAGTGCGGGACGAAGAACGCCGAGATCGCGACGGTGGCGACGTAGACGAGCATCTGCGACCACGCGGCCCCGAAGCTCGCGAGCTCGTTGAAGGCGTGCCGGGCGAAGCTGGACGAGCCGCCCGCCTCCGGGTAGCGGACCGTTCCCTCGGCGTAGGTGGCCGCGGTGGCGGCGAAGATCAGGCCGGCGATGACGAAGACGACGGGCGTGAGCCCGAGCGCGAACGCCGCCGTGACGCCGAGCGCGTAGTAGATCGAGGAGCCGACGTTGCCGTACGCCGTGGCGAAGAGCGCGGGCGTGCCGAGCACCCGCTCCAGGCCCTGCTGCCGCCGCCTTCTCGGCACCGCTGGACTCTACTCAGCCGGGCCGGACCCTCCCGCGCGGACATGACGAGTGTCTGACACCCGTCGTGGCTCGTCCAGGCGGTGATCGGGGTCGGCCAGGCGCGATCAGCCGTGGATGCTGACGATCAGCGGGATGATCAGGATCGCGACGATGTTCGTGATCTTGATCATCGGGTTGATCGCCGGTCCGGCCGTGTCCTTGTAGGGATCCCCGACGGTGTCGCCCGTGACCGCGGCCGCATGGGCGTCCGAGCCCTTGCCGCCGTAGGCGCCGTCCTCGATCAGCTTCTTCGCGTTGTCCCAGGCGCCGCCGCCCGAGGTCATCGCGATCGCGAGGAAGATGCCGGTGACGATCGTGCCGATCAGCAGGCCGCCCAGCATCTCCGGGCTGATGATCCCGACGACGATCGGGAAGATCACGGGGATCAGGCTCGGCAGCATCATGTTCTTGATCGCGGCGCCGGTGACGATGTCCACGGCGCGGCTGTAGTCGGGGCGGCCCGTGCCTTCGAGGATGCCGGGGATCTCCCGGAACTGGCGGCGCACTTCCTCCACCACCTGTCCGCCGACGCGCCCGACCGCCTGCATCGCGAGCGACGAGAAGAGGAACGGCATCAGCCCGCCGATGAAGAGGCCGGCGATCACCCAGGCGTCGTTGAGCATGAACGTGACGCTGAGACCGCGGTCGTCGAGCTCCGTGGTGAACCCGTCGAACAGGATCAGCGCCGCGAGGCCCGCCGAGCCGATCGCGTAGCCCTTCGTGACGGCCTTCGTCGTGTTCCCGACCGCATCGAGCGGGTCTGTGACGGCGCGCACGGACTCGTCGAGCTCGGCCATCTCGGCGATGCCGCCGGCGTTGTCCGTGACCGGGCCGTACGCGTCGAGGGCGACGATCAAGCCGGTCATCGCGAGCTGCGCCATCACGGCGACACCGACGCCGAAGAGGCCTTCCAGCTTGTACGCGCCGATGATCGCCACCGCGATCACGACCACGGGAGCGGCCGTCGCCTGCATCCCGATCGCGAGGCCTTCGATGATGTTCGTGGCGTGGCCGGTGAGCGAGGCGCGCGAGATGCCCTTGACCGGGTTCCAGCGCGTCCCGGTGTAGTACTCGGTGATCGCGACGAGCAGGAAGGTGACGCCGAGGCCGATCAGCGTGCAACCGTAGAGGTTCCAGAACGGGAAGCGGTCGCTGTCGAACGCGGCCGTGACCGGGATGAAGAGCAGCGCCGACAGGATGGTGGCAACGGCGACGGCCTTGTAGAGCGCGGCCATGATCGAGCCGCCGCGGCCGACCCGCGCGAAGAACGTCCCGACGATCGAAGCGAGGATCGCGGTGCCGCCGATCACGAGCGGATACTGGACGATGTCGGTCGACGGGAAGCGCACCGCGCCGAGGAACATCACCGCGACGAGCGTGACGGCATAGGTCTCGAACAGGTCCGCGGCCATGCCGGCGCAGTCGCCGACGTTGTCGCCCACGTTGTCCGCGATCACCGCGGGGTTCCGCGGGTCGTCCTCCGGGATCCCGGCCTCGACCTTGCCGACGAGGTCGGCTCCGACGTCCGCGGCCTTCGTGTAGATGCCGCCGCCGAGTCGCGCGAAGACCGAGATCAGCGAGCCGCCGAAGGCGAGTCCGATCAGGTGCGTCGTCGCGTCCTTCTCCGACTGGTCGAAGATCTGCGTCAGCGCGCCGTAGTAGCCGGCGACGCCGAGGAGGCCGAGCCCGACGACGAGGAGCCCGGTGACCGAGCCGGCCGTGAACGCGACCTTGAATGCCGGCGCCACCCCGCTCTTCGCCGCCTCGGCGGTCCTGACGTTCGCGCGCACCGCGACGTTCATGCCGATGAACCCGGCGGAAGCCGACAGCACGGCGCCGATCAGGAAGCCGAAGGCGGTCCCCCAGCCGAGGTCATTCCAGAACCCGATCGCGAGGAAGAGGACGACGGCGACGCCGGCGATGGTCGTGTACTGGCGGCGGAGGTACGCGGAGGCACCCTCCTGGACCGCCCGCGCGATCTCCTGCATGCGCTCGGTGCCCGCCGGCAAGCCGAGCAGCCACACCGTCTGGATCACGCCGTAGGCGACGGCGGCGCCCGCACAGACGAGCGCGATCAGTACCGGATGGTCAGCGAAGAATTCCAGCGCGATCTCCTAGTGAGGGTGATGCGCCGAACTTGGCCCCGGCGCCGCGGTTTTCTACCACACCGCGGGTCGAGCCCGCCGCGGTGGGAGGGCTACCTGGCCCGGCCGCGGCTGATGGTGACGCGAACCCTGGCGCCGCGGCGGAGCCGCAGTCCCGGCGCGGGGCGCTGCGCGATCACCCGCCCGCGTCTGACGCGGCGCGAGTATGCCCTGGCCACCGGGCCCAAGGCACATCCGGCCTTCGCGAGGCGCGCCTTCGCCGCGGCCAGCGTGAGGCCACGAAGCCGCGGCACAGAGCAGACGGGCTGCACGTTCGTGATCACGAACGGCCCGAGCACCGTCGTCTCGTTCCAGTTCCCGGCGTTGTCGCGGGACCGGATCCCGAACCACCAGGCGCCGGCGTCGAGCCTGGGGCTCGTCACCCGCCGCGCGCCTTCTTCCGCGTCCTTCACCTGGTCGACGGGGACGAGCGACTGTTTCGCCCAGCCGTAGGAGAAGCCGTCGAGGCCGCTGAGCGAGTCCGCGAGGGTGATCCAGTTGATCTCGACCGTGTGGTCGGCGGACGCGTACCCGGGCCGGTGCGTCGGGCTCGAAAGCGTCACGCGGGGCGGTGCGAAAGCGTCGATGAGGAAGGGGCCGGCGTGCACGGGGTCGCTCCAGTTGCCGGCGCCGTCCCGCGCGCGGACGTGGAACCAGGTCGTCCCCTCCGGCACGACCGTCGCGTACGACGTCACGTTCTCTTCGACCTCCTTCACCTCGTCGGGCACGAACGAGGGGTCCGGTGAGACCGCAAAGGAGTACCCGTCGATGCCGCTCGGGTCGACCGCCCCGCCCCAGGAGATGGTGATCGCGCCGTTGTTCGTCCAGACGCCGGGCGTCGGTGAGGCGGCGGTGATCCCGAGCCCCGTGGGCGGCACGAGCTCCTGCGTCAGCGCGCGGAAGACGTTGACCCGGCCGGCGAAGGCGACCTTGCCCTGCAGCGACGCGACCGTGTCGACGCTGTTCGTCAGGCTGCGCTTCAGCTCCACCGGCGTGAGGGAAGGTCGGTAGGCGAGCACGAGCGCGGCCGCGCCCGCGACGTGTGGGGTCGCCATCGAGGTGCCCTGGAGTGTCGCGTACGGCGTCGGCGGGCTGTCCGAGTAGTACGTGCTGTAGATGCTCTGGCCCGGCGCGGCGACGTCGACGCTCGTGGCGCCCCAGTTCGAGAAGCCCGCGAGCGTGTCGTTCGACGCGGTCGCCGCTACGCAGAGGATGTTGTCGGCGAGGTTGCCGCACGGGTACGCCGGGTTGACGTCGTTGTTGTTCGCCTCGTTTCCTGCGGCGAAGACGAAGAGCGCGCCTGGACAGCGGTTGATCGCGTCCAGGATCGTCTGCGAGTACTCGTAGCTGCGGAAGCTGCCGTTGATCACCTTCGCGCCGTGGGCGCACGCGAAGTCGAACGCCTGGGCGACGTCGAAGTCGGTCAAGGTCTCGTCGCCGGCGCGGAGCGGCATCACGCTGACGTCCCAGTTCACGCCCGTGACGCCGACGGTGTTGTTGCCGACGGCGCCGATCGTCCCGGCGACGTGCGTGCCGTGGCCGTTCGTGTCCATCGGGTCGTCGTCCGGGTTCAGGCCGCCGGCGAAGTTCCAGCCGTGGACGTCGTCGACACGGCCGTCGCCGTCGTTGTCGAGGCCGTCGCCGGGGATCTCACCCGGATTCGTCCAGATGTTCCCGGCCAGGTCCGAGTGGGTGTAGTCGACCCCCGTGTCCACGACCGCGACCGTCACCCCGGCGCTGCCGGTCGTCAGGTCCCACGCCTCCGGCGCGTGGATCTTGTTCAGGCCCCAGAGCGTGTTGTCCAGGTACTTCGGGTCGTTCGGTGTCGTCGCCGTCAGCTCGTAGAGCTGGTTCGGCTCCGCCCACCGCACGTCCGGTCGCCGTTGCAGCGTGGCCGCGGTCGGCTCGACCGACGCGGCCGCGCCGAGACGCACGCGAACGAGGCCCGGACGGGTCGAGCGCTCGAGGACGCGGACGCCGAGCTCGGCGAGAACCCGGTTCCGCTCTGCCCGTGTCGTCGTCGGCTCGAACCGGACGACGAGCTCGTGCGCCGCGTATGACGAGGGGTCGGTCCCAGAGGGGAAGGCCGCTCCCGGGAACGCGAGCACGGCCAAGAGCGAAAGTGCGGCAAGACCCCGCATTCCTGGGCTATCGCCCGGGATTCGGGCGACCTTTAGCGCCGCCGCTTGGGCTTCGGGCAGGCACCGAGCTTGTCACCGTGCCGGCGGTGCTTTCGCACCTGGTTCTTCCGCACCTTGAGCGTTCGCCCGCGGTGGCAGATCGCCACCCTCGTCACCTTCTTGACGACCTTCTTCTTCACCGGCTGAGGCGAGGCAATCACGGGCGGCGGCGGTGGCGGACGCGGCGGGGCGAGGCCCGCGCCGACCGCCCGGGCGACGTTCAGACGGCCGCCGGAGACGACCGGTAGAGCGAGCGGATCGACCGAGCCCAGCAGCGCCGACTTGACCTGCGCGGCGGTGAGAGCGGGATTCCGGCTCCAGACGAGCGCGGCGGCTCCCGCGACGTACGGCGTCGCCATCGACGTCCCGCTCGCCGAGTAGTAGTCGCCGTCCCTCCAGGTACTGAGGATGCTGACGCCGGGCGCGGCAAGGTCGACCGTCGTCGGGCCGACGTTCGAGAACCAGGCGAGCGCGTCCGTCGCGTCCGTGGCGGCGACGCAGACGACGTTCGGCTCGGGGTAGGCGCAGGGGAAGCTCGGCAGGGTGTCGTCGTTGGTCGCGCTGTTTCCGGCGGCGACGACGAACAGTGTCTCCGGGAACGCTTTGATCGCCTCCTCGAGCGCAGGGTCGTTCGGGGCGCCGCCGAGGCTCGCGTTGACGACACGCGCCCGCGAGGCGGCGTACCTGAAGCCTTCGGCGATCGTCGCCGTCGTGCCACGCCCCGATGAGTCCAGGACCCGGACCGGAAGCAGGCCGACGTTCCAGTTGACGCCGGTGACGCCTCGGCCGTCGTTACCGACGGCCCCGATGATCCCGGCGACATGGCTCCCGTGGCCGTGCTCGTCCCGCGGATCGTCGTCGTCGCCGACGAAGTCGTGCCCGCCGGGAACGACGTTCGGCGCCAGGTCGGGATGGTCGGGATCGACACCTGTGTCGGCGACGGCGACGGTGACGGACCGGCTGCCGGTGCCGGTGTCCCAGGCCGTTGGCGCGCCGATTCGCGCGAGGCCCCAGAGCTCGGCGAACCGGAGGTCGTTCGGGATCACCTGCGCGCGGTAGACGAAGTTCGGCTGCGCGCCCGCCACATCGGCGCGCAACTCGAACGACCGGACGGCGTCTGGCACGGACGTCCCGTCCGGGAGCCGGACGAGGGCGCTTCGCGGGGCGGCGAGCCGCTGCTCGAGGCTCGCCCCCTCGGACGCCAGAATCGACGTCTGCCCCGCCGTCCTGAGGCCCGGCTCGAACCGCACGATCAACTCGCCGGGGACGTACGCCATCGTGACGGAGGCAGCCGGGGCGCCCTGCGCCGCGATCATCGCGGCGCAGACCAGCGCTGAAAATCCAAGCAGCGCGGCGACCCCTCGCCCCACTTCCCCCATCACTCCCAAGCGTTGCAGCGGGGACGTCGCGTGCCTATAGGCCGACCGACCTATTCGCAGCTAGGCCGGTCCTACCCCGTTCGAGCGCTAGCGCCGCTTCTTCTTCGGCTTGCGGCAGCGGCCGAGCTTGTCCCCATGCTTCCGGTGCTTCTTCACGGCGCTCTTCACGACCTTGATCGTCCGCCCCCGGTGACAGAGCGTGACTTTGACGACCTTCTTCTTCGCGGGACGCGGCGCGGGCGGCCGAGGCGCCACTGGAGGCGGCGGCGGAGGCGGCGGGAGTGCCGGAGGTGGAGGCAGAGGCGGAGGAGGCGGCGGCGGAGCCGTCAGCGCGGTGAGTGCCTTGTCTGCGTTCAGCCGACCCGAGGTGGAGACCTCCGTCCCGAGTGCCGGCTTCACGTCGACCGAGCTCAGGAGCGCGTTTCGCACCTCGTCGACCGTGGCCGCCGGCTTCTTCGCCCACAGCAGCGCAGCCACGCCCGCGACATGCGGCGTGGCCATGGACGTCCCGGCGATGGAGTTGAAGTCGGACGCGTCGTAGCTGGTGCTGAGGCAGCGGACGGTGGCGTCGTCGACATGCACGCCCTCGTCGTTCACGGAGCCGTCGCTGCGGAGACCGAGGCGGAGGTACAGCGTCGCCGCCCCGTCGAACTCGGAGAGGCTGTCGTCGAACTCGAACCAGGTGTCGGGATAGCCGATGGTCTCGCCACCCCAAATCGCCGCGTCAGAGAAGGTCGTCCCGTTCGTGGAGCCGCTGATCACGAAGTAGTCGAACGGCCACCCCTCGGTCTGGAGCTTCATCCAGTACGCGATCTGGCAGCCGAACCGGCCCGACAGGTTGATCGGGTTCACGGTCTGGAACCAGTTGTTCGTACCGAGTGCGTACTGCGTCCCCGGCGAGTCGGTCACGCTCCAGGCGCCGAACAGCTTCGACTCCTGGGTCCTTGCCCAGGTGTTCGGCGTGCCGCCGGCAACCCAAGAGCCCGCTGCCTCGAACCCGTCGCTGAAGACCGAGTCATACGCCGGCCAGGTGCTGAGGATCTCGACACCCGGCGCCGCCAGATCGACGTTCGTCGTGCCGTAGTTCGAGAACGACGCGAGCACATCGTTCTCGTCCGTCGCCGCGACACAGATCAAGTTGGCAGCGGGGTAGTTGCACGGATAGGTCGGAACCGCGTCGTTGTTGTTCGCCGCGTTGCCGGCCGCTACGACGAAGAGCGTGTTCGGATGGCCCGAGATCGCGGCGCTCTCCGTCGACGAGAAGCATCCGAACCCCATGCAGCCGAGGCTCGCGTTGACGACCTTGGCGCCGTGCTCGACCGCCCAGACGTACCCATTCGTGACCGAGGCGGTCGTGCCGCTCCCGTTCGCGTCGAGCACGCGGACCGGCATCAGGCTGACGTTCCAGTTGACGCCGCTCACACCTCCGGCGTTGTTTCCTTTCGCGCCGATCGTCCCGGCGACGTGCGTCCCGTGTCCGTTGAGGTCACGAGGGTCGTTGTCGTTCCCGATGAAGTCCCACCCGGACCCGCGCAGGACGTTGTCGACGAGCTCCGGATGGTCGTAGGCGATTCCTGTGTCCACGACGGCGACCACGACGTCCTTGCTGCCCGTCGTCTGCTCCCACGCCTCGGGCGCGTCGATGTCTGCGTCGGGCGTTCCGGCAACGGCGTCGATCTGCTGGCCCGTGTTGTTCAGGCCCCAGAGCTCGGCGAAGCGCGTGTCGTTCGGGATCCCCTGCGCGTGGTAGATCCGGTTCGGCTCCGCGTACTGGACGTCGGGCGTCGCCTCGAGCGCTCGAACCGCGGAGTCGACGGAGACGCCGTCCGGCAGCTCGAGGAGCTCTGCGCGGGGAACGAGCAGGAACTGCTTGCGCGTCGCGTCGATCGAGTTGACGACGGCGGCGCGCCCGGCCCGGTCGACACCCGCCCTGTAGCGGACGATCAGCTCGCCTGGCACGAACAGCGATTCCGAGTCGCCGCTAGTCAGTCCATGAGCGGGGCGAACGGCCCCCGAGGCGCCGGCGGCAGCGACCAGAAAGAGTGCGGCCCAGATCCCGATGAGCGCCGCAGCTTTGGCCATCGACCGCCAGCCTGCCACCTTTTTTGGACGGTTCCAACCCGCCGATCGGCTAGGAAGGCTCTGCTTTTGGCGCCTGGTCGGCTGCGGCTGCGTAGGCCAGCTGAAGGTTCGCGACCACCTGGTTGAAGTCGCGCAGGACCTCGTCGGGCACATCGCCTTCGAGCGCCCCGAGCAGCGCGCGCATCCCCTCGATCGCGAGGCGCGCCTGGTCGAGGTCCCTCGTCGGCTCGTCGAGCTTCGCGAAGCCGAGCTGAGCCAGCGTCGCCGCGGTCGACAGAAGCAGGTCGGCGACCTTCATGTTGCGGACCGCCTCCAGCAGCTCCTCGGTCGTTGGCTCCCTACCTTCCAACGGCCTCCTTCGGGCGCACCTGCTCGGCGTAGATCTCCTCGAGCGTGGCGCCCTTCTCGTACCGCGCGATCTGCCGCTCGGCCGCGTTCTGCGCAGGCACGTTGAGGAACGGCGCGGCCCCGATCTCCTCCGCGACCGGCAGGGCCCACTCGATCAGCTGCTCGATCCGCTTGCGCTTCTCCACGAGCTCGCCGGTCTCGAGGTCGATGAAGTCGCCGCCGAGTCCCCAGCGGATCGCGCGCCAGAAGTTCTCCTCGATCAGCCGGTGCGGCGGGAGCGGCAGCGGCTCGCCCTCGTCAAGCGCCCTGGCGGTGCGGGCGGCGAGGGCGTACATCAGCGCGGCGAGCGAGCGAGCCTCACCCAGGTCCGGCTGTGAGTCGCAGATGCGGATCTCGACTGTCGGGAAGGCCAGGTGCGGCCGGATGCTCCACCAGATCTGGGTGTGCTCGAGGATCGAGCCGGTGTCGTAGAGCAGGCGCACGTAGCGCTCGTACTCGTCCCAGCTGCCGTAGGCGTCCGGGATCCCGCAGCGCGGGAAGAGCTTCGTGAAGATCTCCGTTCGCGCGGAGTGCAGGTGCGTGAAGACGTTCTCAGTGAACGGCGAGCTCGCGGAGACGGCGAGCAGCTCGGGCAGCAGGTGCCGCATGTGGTCGCAGACGCGGATCGCCCGGTCGGCCCCGTTGACCGCGACATGCACGTGGAGCCCGAACGAGTTGTTCCGCCAGACGACCCAGCGAAGGTACTCGTCGTTCCGCCGGTAGTGCGGCGTGTCGATGATGCGCTGTTCCTGCCACGGGCTCCAAGGGTGCGTGCCCGTGCCGCCGAGCACGACACCGAGCTGGTCGGCGAGCGCACGGATCTGGTCACGCCGCTCGCTCATCCGCGACGCTGCCTCGGCGAAGCCCTCGCAGCGGCCGGTGCGGACTTCGACCTCGGATGCGATCAGCTCACCGACGAGATGCTCCTCGAGCTCAGTGCCTCGTGCCGCCGCCTCCAGCTCCTCGAAGCGGTTCGTCAGCGAGAGCGTCTCCGGCTCGAGGATCGCGAACTCCTCCTCGACGGCAACGGTGAAGTCCTCGGTCGTCTCGAATGCGTCGCGCGCCGCCCGGAGCTGCTCCTCCGGGGCGAGCCGCTGCTCGTCGCCCATAGGCGCAGAAGGTTACGTAAAGGGTTCGAGCAGACGATCGGCGACATGGGCCCACGACCAGCGCTCCTCGGCCACGCGCCTGGCCGTCTCCGCCAAGCGCGTACGCTCGTCCGCAGGGAGCGCCAGCGTCCCTCGCAGCTTCGCCGTGAGGTCGGCGACGTTCCCCGACTCGAACCCGGCCGGGACGCCTGCGTCCTCCAGCGCCTCCGCGATCTCGGCCAGGCCCGAGTGGCGGGCGACGAGCGGGAGCGAACCACCCGCCGCTGCCTCCGCCGCGACCATCCCAAAGGCCTCGGGGAAGATCGAGGGGACGACGGTGACGTCGGCGAGCGGGATCAGGTGCACCAGATGCCGGTGGTCGAGCGGGCCGGTGAAGAGCACGCTGTCGCCGGCCATCCGCTCCAGCTCCGCGCGGTAGTCGCCGAAGCCGACGACGACGGCACGGGAGTCGACGTCGCGGAGGGCCTCGAGCAGGAGCTGGACGCCCTTGTTCCGCAGGAGCTTGCCGAAGTACAGGACGGTCGGCTCGACGCCCGCCAAGAACTCGGCGAGATGCTCCGCGTTCCCCTCGTCCGGGAGGCGCTCGGACCGATTGCCGGGGTTGGGCGGATCCCGCCGGGCCTCGGCCACGAGCTCCCTGAGGGCCTGCTCACGCGGCTCGGGCCGGAACGCCTCGACGTCGACCCCCGGCGGAACCTCGTGCACGCGGTCGATGTGGCCCACGACCTCCTCGAGGACGTGACGGATGTGCTCGGAGCCGACGAAGACCGCCTTCGCCGCGCGGAGCGACTCGCGCCCCCAGGCGGAGAGGTCGGCGTTGCCGCGCATGGCGTACTCGAGCTCGGACCCGTGTGCCTTCACGGCGAACGGCAGCCCGCTCGCGGTTCCGACAGGCCCGCCGAGCAGGACGTGGTTCGCGAACACGAGGTCGGCCGGCGCGAGCTCGCGCAGCGCGGCCGCGTTCGCTGCGACGAACCGGTCCCGTTCCTCGTCGGTCAGCTCCGGCAGCAGCTTGACCTCGAGGCCCTCGTACCGGTCCAGCACGAACACCGGGAGCAGGCCGCCGATGTCCGGCCGCACGGTCTGCGCGCCGCCGAGGTCGTACTGCTCGGGCTGCGGCTCCTGGCTCACGACGACGACGTCGTGCCCCGCGCGGCTCCACTCGCGCGCGACAGCGCGGGTGTAGACGTTCGAGCCGGTCCCTCCGAGGAGGTACCCGTGCCAGAGGAGGATGCGCATAGGGGCGCGATTTCACCAGAACCGGTGAAGCGCGTCTGCGCTTTCGGCCTACGCCAGGTGGAAGTAGAGCGCGTAGAGCAGCTCGACGGCCGGGTTGCTCGTGTGCACGGCGACGTCGGAGGGAACGTCGAGGAGGGCTTCGGAGTAGTTGAAGATGATCCGCACGCCGGCGTCGACGAGGTCGTCGGCCGCGGACTGCGCGTTGTCGGCGGGGACTGCGAGCACGCCGACGACGATATTCTTCTCGCGCACGGCGTCGCGGAGCCCGCCGTAGTCGTCGACCGGAACATTGCCGACGCTCCGCCCCACCTTGTCGGGATCCTTGTCGAACACGGCCGCGATGTTGATCCCGTGCTCGGCGAAGATCGGCGAGCTCGCGATCGCCTCGCCGAGGCGCCCGGCGCCGACCAGCGCGATGTTGTGCTGGCCCTGGGTCCGAAGGATGCGGCGAATCTCGCCGAGCAGCCCGTCGACGCTGTAGCCGACGCCCCGCTTGCCGAATTTCCCGAACGCAGAGAGGTCGCGGCGAATCTGCGTCGCGTTGATGTTCGTGTAGTCCGAGATCTCCTGGGAGGAGATCCGGTCCTTGCCCATCTTCCGCGCCTGCGTGAGCACCTGGAGATAGCGGCTCAGCCTCGCCGCCACACCGACCGTCAGACGCTCTGGGACCCCGCTCTGCGGTGGAGCTTGTAACACCACACAAGCATTGTGCCTACCCCCATCAGTGCGCGGAGTAGGAAGTCACAAAGTCGCCTCGCCGGAGTGAGCTTGTGCGAGCTTTCTGCGGAGGGACTCCGGCTCGACGAAGAACGTGAACGCGCGCTCGCCGTCGATCTCGACGACGGGCAGCCACTCGCGGTACTCGGCCTCGAGCGCCTCGTCCCCGGAGATGTCCACCTCACGAAGCTCGAACGGTTCCTCCGCCCGGACCCCGGCCAGCACGCGCTTCGCCGCCTCGCAGAGGTGGCAGCCCGGCGCCGAGTAGAGGACGACCTTCCGCGGCCTCTGGGGCGTCGCTGGTGGTTCGGGGCCGGAGGGCACAGTGCTCATGTAGCACGGGCCGGAGAGCCCCGGGCCGCCAGCGGCGTCAGGCGTCGGCGGAGCCGGGCTTCGCCCGGCGGGAGCCGGCGCCGGCCAGTGGCCGCGGTTACGGGTACAGGCCGCGGGTCAACGTTGCCTCGGCAACCCGCTGGACAGCGAGGCCGTAGGCGGCGATCCGCATCGTCGTCGACTTCGACTCGTACGTCGCCCAGGTCTCGTGGAAGGCGCGGGAGGTGATGTCGTTCAGCCGCGCGTTCACCTCGTTCTCCTTCCAGAAGTACTCCTGGAGCCCCTGGACCCACTCGAAGTAGGAGACGACGACGCCGCCGGCGTTGGCGAGCACGTCCGGGAGCAGCATCACCCCGCGGTCCTCGAGGATCTCGTCCGCGGCCGGCGTGGTCGGGCCGTTCGCCCCCTCGACGATCAACATCGCCTTGATCTTGTCGGCGTTCTTGCGCGTGATCACCTGCTCCAGCGCGCACGGCGCCAGGACGTCGGCCTCGAGGAGCAGGAGCTCGTCGTTCGTAATCGACTCCGTGTCCTTCAGGCCCTCGAGGCGGCCCGTCTCCTGCTTGTGCGCCAGTGCCAGGTCGACGTCGATCCCGTTCGGGTTGTGGACGCCGCCGTTGGAGTCGGAGAGCGCGATCACCTTGGCGCCGTCCTCGGCGACGAACTTCGCGTAGTAGCTGCCGACGTTGCCGAACCCCTGAACCGCGACGCGCATGCCGTCGAGGCTGCGGTCCTGCTTCGCGACCGCCTCGCGCGTGCAGTAGTGCGCGCCGCGGGCCGTCGCCTCGAGGCGTCCGAGCGAACCGCCGAGGTTCAGCGGCTTCCCGGTGACGACGCCGAGCACCGAATGGCCCTTGTTCATCGAGTAGGTGTCGAAGATCCACGCCATCACGCGCGGGTCGGTCCCGACGTCGGGCGCCGGGATGTCCTTTTCCGGCCCGATCTCGTTGACGATCTCCGAGGTGAAGCGGCGCGTCATGCGCTCGAGCTCGCTCCGCGACAGCTGCTTCGGGTCGCACACGACCCCGCCCTTGGCGCCGCCGAACGGAATCCCCATCAGCGCGCACTTCCACGTCATCCACATCGCAAGCGCCTTGACCTCGTCGAGGGTGACGTCCGGGTGGTACCGGATACCTCCCTTCGACGGCCCGCGCGCGATGTTGTGCGTGACGCGGTAGCCCTCGAAGACCTCGATCGTCTCGTTGTCCATGTAGACCGGGATCGAGACCGAGACCGCCTTCTTCGGCTGCTCGAGCACGCGGATCAGGTTCGGGTCGATCTGGAACGCGTCGGCGACCGTCTGAAGCTGCTGCTGCGCCAGCTCGAGCGGGTTTTCCTGGAGGTGCGAAATCGGCGGAGCGAGGATCGTCACGCGGCCCGCAGTATATGCGTCTAGCGGATCTCGAACGAGACGTTTTGCCTGCTCGGAGGCCCATCTTCCGGCGGGTAGGCCAACAGCCGGAGCTGGTAGTCGCCCGGCGGAAGCCGTCGGCCGGCGGGGCCGCGCCCGGTCAGGCCGAAGGTGTATCGGCCCGGCAGCAGGTTGCGGAGGCGGGCGAGCCTGCCGAGGCGCTCCTTCCCGCGGTAGAGCTCGAGATCGAGGTGCGAGAGCGGCAGGACCTCGGTCACCCCGTCACGCTCGACGAGCCGCCCGGCGCGTAGCTCGAGCAGCGCCGGCGCCGAGTCCGACGGTCGGAACTTCGTCACCGAGAGGCGGACCGACCCGAGGAGGCCGCGCGGTGGAGGCCCGAAGGTAACCGACCACGGGACCTTCACCGCTCGGCCGCCGCCGGCACGGAGCTCGAGCGTCGCCGTCACCGCGCGCTTCCCGGGCGGGACGTAGGCCAAGCGGCCGGCGAGGAAGACCGCCGCGGCGCCGCCCGGTTCGAGCGTGACGCGTGACGGGGACACCGCGAGCGCGATGCCGCCCACCTCCCCGAGGTTGCCGACCGAGATGTTCACGGTCAGCCGGCGGCTCGAGAGGTTCCGGACGGCGAACCTCGCCGTCCCCGACCACCCCCGCCCCCGTGCGTTGCCGAGCGAGAGCGTGGCGGGCTCGGCCACGACCTCGGCGGCCGATGCAGCTCCGAGATCGAGCTGGCCGCCGGGCCCGGCCGTTCCGGTCAAGGCGCCCTTGAGCGCGGGCGCGTCGAGGTCGGGGCGGTTCTGTGCCAGCAGCGCCGCCGCTCCCGCCACCACCGCGGCCGCCGCGCTCGAGCCGCTGACGGTGCCGAACGCCGGGGTGCCGTCCTCGCCTCGGCCGGGATGGGAGGTGAGGAGGCCGACACCCGGCGCGTAGAGGTCGGGCTTGGCGCCGCCGTCGAAGGCGAGCCCGCGCGAGGAGAACGCGGCCGGGCCGCCGGCATTCGGGTTCGACCGGCTGTGTGCCGTGCCGATCTCGACGGTCGCAGGCTCGCCCTGCGAGAGCAGCCGCTTCGCGGTCGTCGCAACGGCATTGGGAACCGACACGACGGGGATGCCGACCCGCTCATCGAGGCCGAGGCTCCCGGAGGGGATCTCGGGGCCGTGCAGGACGGCCGCGGCCGCACCGGCTCTGGCCGCCGCAGCCGCGGCAGCGTCCGGGGCGTCACCCCCCGGGGCGAGCGCCGCCTTGCCGGCCACGCGGCTGTAACCCCGTCGGTCGAAGAAGTCGTCGATCGAGAGCGACGGCGAGCTGTCGCCGAGGACGGCGGGCGGGAGCGGGTGGCGCACGGCCGGCAGGGCGAGGTCGAGCCGAAGCGGCTTCCGCGGCCCGATCGCTCCTCCCAGAGGGACGTCGTGATCGAACAGAACCCTGAGCCCGGAGCGGACGATCACGCGAACGTGGTCGACCTGGTCGCGCAGGTCCTCCGCGCCGACGGAGAGCGCGCCGGGCGAGCCGCCCGGGCCCGAGATGCTGCCGTAGACCGGCCCGGCCGGCCCCTCGTTGCCGGCCGGCGTCACGACGAGCGTGTCGAGCTTGAGCGCGCCCTCCACCGCCCGGGAGGACGGGCTGTCGGCGAAAGCGGCGAACGGCTCGACAAACCCGACGAGGGCGATCCGCGCCGCGTCGTGCGCGTTGCCGTCTCCGTCGGGATCGACCGCGCGCTCCAGGCCGGCGATCAGCTGGTCCGTGCGCGAGTAGACCGTCCAGCGGCCCGCCAGGTCGCGCTGCCAGCCGCCGGCCCTGATCGGCATGATCGTCGCGTTCTGAGCCACGCCGTGCAGGTCGCCCGGGCCGCCGGAGCCGACGATCAGCCCGCCGAGCTCCGTTGCGTGCCGCTCGCGCTGCGACGCGTCGTCCGGCTTCAGCTTCGCGGCGGCGAAGTCGTCGCGTTCCAGCAGGTCGGCGCCCTCCTGCACCGCGCCCGTGAGGTAGTCGTGACTCAGCTGGATTCCCGTGTCGATCAGGGCGACCGTGACGCCGCGGCCGCTGGCGCCCGGGAGCGAGAGCTGCGCGCGGTAGCCCGCGCCGTCTGGCAGCTGGTGCCGGGCGACGAGCGCTGACGAGACTGCCGCCGGATAGGCGATCCGGACGGGATAGACGCCCTCGACCTCCGGGAAGCGCTGGAGCAGCGCGATCGCACGTGCGTCGAGGGGCGCGGAGAAGCCCGAGAGGACACGCGTGTAGCTGAACTCCGGCCGGAGCCTGAGCCCCGCGGCGCCGAGCTGGGCGATCAGCTGCTGCTGCGACGCCTGGGCCGCGTCCTGCCAGCGCCGCTCGTCGGCCTCCGACGCCAGCCCACCCGCCGCCGCGACGCGGTCGGCAAGCGAGGGCGTCCGCAGCACGACGATCATCCGCTGTCCGACGGGCACCTCCGGCCGCGGGCCGCCGACGAGGCCGCTCCAGGAGACCCGCTGCGCCAAGGGCCGGCTCGCGTTCCCCTCCGTCGCGGCAGCGACGGACACGACCGTGACGGCCAGGGCGAGGATTCCGAGCAGTGCGACCTGCGCCAGCCGGCGCTCAGACAAACGCATCCAGCGCAAGGTACCGGGGATACGGGAGGACCTCTGCGTACCGCGCGGCCGAGGCGATCATCGCCGCGTTGTCGGTGCAGAGCTCCAGCGGGGCGGCGACTGCCTCCGAGAGCGAAGCACGGAGCTCCGAGTTGGCGGCGACGCCGCCGACGACCGCGATGCGCTCGGTGCCGAGCTCCGCGGCGGCAGAGCGCGTCCGCTCGACGAGGGCGCGGACGATCGCGCGCTGATACGAGGCCGCAAGGTCGGCCTTGCGCGCCTCGGCCTCGTCGCGGAGGTCACGTACCGCGTACAGGAGCGCGGTCTTGAGCCCCGAGAAGGAGAAGTCGAATCCGGCCACCCGTGCGACCGGAAACGCGAACGCCTCGGGATCGCCGTCGCGCGCCAGCCGGTCGATCGCGGCGCCCCCGGGGTAGCCGAGGCCGAGCAGCCGCGCCCCCTTGTCGAATGCCTCTCCCGCGGCGTCGTCCAGCGTCGTCCCGAGCACCCCGAAGGTGCCGTGGTCGCGGACGTCCAGCAGCTGCGTATGCCCGCCGCTCGCCAGCAGGCAGAGAAAGGGCGGCTCCAGCGGGTCGGGCTGGAGGAAGAGCGACGCGACGTGGCCCTGGAGGTGGTTCACGGGCACGAGCGGAAGCCGCCGCGACCATGCGAGCGCCTTGGCGGCCGAGACGCCGATCAGGAGCGCCCCGACCAGGCCCGGCCCCTGCGTCACCGCCACAGTCTCGACGTCCTCGAGCCCGGCGTCCCCCTCCTCGAGCGCGCGCTTGAGGGCGGGAATGATCAGCTCCAGGTGGTGCCGTGAGGCGACTTCGGGGACGACGCCGCCGTACGGCGCGTGCAGCTCCGCCTGGGAGGAGACGACATTGGCGCGCACCCCGCCGTCCCGCGTGACTAGGGCAGCCGCGGTCTCGTCACACGAGGTCTCGATCCCGAGGATCACAGCATAGGGGAAACCATGTTTCCCCCATGGACCCCCTTCTTCAGCGTTCCGCCGCGGCGCTGCGGAACTAGGGCTCCCGCCGGGCGGAGCCCGGCTCCGCCCGCGGAGGGAGACCGATCCATCTTGGTCTCAGGCACTTGCGCGCTCGCGCACCGGGTCTTTCCACATGATCACCGCGTCCTCGCGGTTGTCCGTGTAGTAGCCGCGCCGGATGCCGCGCGCGACGAAGCCGAGCCGCTCGTAGAGCCGGATCGCGCCGGTGTTGGAGACGCGAACCTCGAGCGTGTAGCCGCGGCGGTCGTCGCCGGCGGTGAGATCGAACAGGCGGTTGAGCAGCATCGTGGCGACACCGCGGCCCCGGTAGTCCTCGTGCACGGCGACATTCATCACGTGCCAGGCGTCCGCGTAGCGGGAGATGATCAGATAGGCGACGAGCTGCTCATCCGCGTCCACGTCGACGGCGCCGAGGCAGATCGACGACGGTTTCGCCAGCTCGCCCGCGAACATCGACCTCGACCAGGGCGTCGGGTACGCAGTTCGCTCGATCCGCTCGATCGCGGGGAGATCGGCCAGGGTGAGGCGTCGCAGCTGGATGGTCACTGTCGGGGGCGGTCGACGTCCGGAACACGAAGGTACATGGGTTCGACGGCCTCGGGGAGGCCGAAGTCGCGGGCGAGCTGGGCGTGGAAGCGCGCGCGCGGAAGGTGCAGTTCGCTCTCGTCCGGCGGCACCTCGCCACCCGCCGCCGCGACCACGTCGCGGTACCGACGCGCGCCGTCACCCACATAGGTGCGTCCGGGCTCCACCGGCAGGTCGGCCGGGGCGAGCACCGACGGCCCGCCGTCGAGCAGCGCGAAGACCTCGCGGCGCCGCGCGTCGATCACCGGCACTGCACCCGGCGCGCCCGCGGCCAGCGCGTCGAGCGTCGAGACGCCGGCCAGCGGGAGCTCGAGCGCGAACGCGAGCGCCCGCGCCGTCGCGAGCCCCATGCGGAGGCCGGTGAAGCTCCCCGGCCCGATCCCCACCACGAGGCCCTCGACCTGCGAGTCGCGCACTCCGCCGCGCCGCAGGAGGGCGTCCAGGTCCTCGAGCACCGAGACGGGCCGAGAGATCTGCTCGCCGAGCACCTCCCCGTCCCAGACGAGCGCGCTCGTGGCGTCGTCCGTGGCGGTGTCGAAGGCGAGGATCAGCATTCGTCCACCCGGATCCTGCGGCGCTCGGGCGCCACGTGCTCGAGCGAGACGGCGAAACGTGCGGGCGGCAGGACGTCCTTGCCTGCCTCGGGCCACTCGACGAAGCAGACGGCGCCGTCGAAGTACGGCTCGAGGTCGCCCCACTCCGCCGCCGAGACGCCGGCGAAGCGGTAGAGGTCGAGATGGGAGACGTCGACGCGGCCGCGGTAGCGATGGCCGATCGTGAACGTGGGGCTGGTCACGGGATCGACGATGCCCAGCGCTCGGCAGGCGCCGCGGACGAACGTCGTCTTGCCGGTGCCGAGCTCACCGCTGATCGTCACGACCTCCCCGGAGCGGAGCAAGCCGGCGAGCTCGGCCCCCACGGCCTCGGTGTCCTCGGGCGAGGAGGAGTCGTACTCCACGGGGGTAGTCTGGATGCTCGTGCGCCGGCGCTGGGACATCGACGAGCGCGGCCGCGGCGTCGCGGACGCAGCGCGGCTGGTTCCGGACGCCGAGACGCTGGTCGGCTTCATGGCCGAGCAGGACTGGGTGACCGAGGAGCCCGACGCCCATCTCCTCCCGCACGTGCGGCGGCTGGCCGCGCAGTTCCCGCTCGAGGAGATGAGCGCCGAGATCGACGGCGACGGCGTGCTCGTCGTCTCGCTGCGCTGGACGGATCCGTGGGACCAGCCCGCTGCGACGGCCGCGGCATTCGCCCTGCTCGGCTCGTTCGCGGAGGAGATGACCTATCTCCGGAAGGACGAGGAGCCGGGCCGCGTCGTCCTCGAGACGGTCACGGGCGTCGTCTCCGACGGCACCTTCGCGCCGCACGGCCACACTGTGCGGATCGAGCTCGCCGAGGGCTAGAAGAGGCCGAGCTGGACTGCGGGCTGCGGCGCCGCGATGGGCTCCGGCTCGAGCTCGGGCACCTCGACCGCGCGCCCCATCAGCTCGGGCAGGCGCACGAAGTCCTGCTGCAGCACCTGGAGCATGGCCGGCGTGTACAGCGCGGCCGCGGGGTGGTAGAGCGGGTAGAGCAGCACCTGGTTCCCGCCGACCATCGTGTCCTGCTCGACGCCGTGGACGCGCGTGATCCCGGTCGGCTTCCCGGAGAGCAGCTTCGTGGCGAAGTTCCCGAGCGTCGCGACCACCTTCGGCTGGATCAGCTCGATTTGCCGGAACAGGTGCGGCTCGCACGACTCGATCTCGTCGGGCTGCGGATCGCGGTTGCCCGGAGGCCGGCACTTGAGGACGTTCGCGATGTAGACCTCCGACCGCTCGAGGCCGATCCCGGCGAGGAGCTTGTCGAGCAGCTTTCCGGCCTGGCCGACGAACGGTGCGCCCTGCTTGTCCTCGTGGAACCCGGGCGCCTCGCCGACGAACATCAGGTCGGCGTGCGGGTTTCCGACGCCGAAGACGACCTGTGTGCGGCCCTGCGCGAGGCGGCACCGGGTGCAGACCGAGACCTGTTCGCCGAGCGCGTGGAGCGTTTCCACGCGGGCGAGTCTAGGACGACCGCCGGACAGTTCAGTGGCCGCAGCCACAGCTGCCGCCGCCGCCGCAGCAGCCGCCGCCGGCGGACGGCCCGCCGAAGCTCGGCTGCGTGCTCGTGCCGTGCGCGGCGAAGACCGAAAGCTGCTTGCGGACGTTCGAGTCGCCGCACTCCGGGCAGTCGGGCTGCTCCCCGTTCCGGACGAGCTCCTCGAAGTGCGACTCGCACTGCATGCAGACGTACTCGTAGATCGGCATCGCGCTGAGTCTACAGCTCGGACTTGGCCCAGCCCGGCGCCCAGAACGTGGAGGAGAGCGCGTAGAAGACGACGATCACCGCGTGGAGGATGAACGCTGCCAGCGGGTTGATGATCGCGACGACGACCGTGCTCAAATACAGCGGCACGCCGGGCAGATACGAGCGCGTGATCCCCTCCACCTCGACCGGGTCGGCGTCCTCGCGGAGGAGGTGCCCCCAGCGACGGGCGTAGTTCCAGAGGAGGTTGAAGCAGATCGCACAGCCGGTCAGCGCGATGCCGTAGAGGATCACCGCGTCCCGGGCAGACTCGCCCTCCTCGAGGAAAGCGGCCATCACTTTCGTCGGGTAGGGCACGAAGGCAATACTCATCAGGAGCAGCGTGTTCAGCAGCATGAAGATCCGGTCCGTCCGAGCGATGTGGACGAAGATCGTGTGGTGGTTGATCCACATCACGCCGATGGTCAGGAAGCTGATCGTGTAAGCGATCAGCGACGGCCAGAGGTGGAGGAACGCGTGCCAGAACCCGTCCTCGCCGACGTCGGGAATCGGGAGCTCGAGCACGAGCAAGGTGATCGCGATCGCAATCACCCCGTCGCTGAAGGTTTCCAGGCGTGCCGTTTCCACCAGCGCCACCTTTCCAGTTTCTCGGGCTCAGGAACGGCGCTGGCGGTGCGAGGCCGGAGGGGACAGTGCTACTTGCACGGCCCCGGAGAGCCTCGTGCCGTCAGCGGCGTTAGGCGGCGGCGGAGCCGGGCTTTGCCCGGCGGGAGCTGCCGCCGGCCTGTGCCCGAGAAAGGTGGCGGGGGCGAGTCTGCGGCCAACTCGACCCCCGCCCTGAGCGCCCAGCCGTTCCCTTAGCGCTCGATCTCCACGACGGCGTGCGCCGACTTCAGATACTCGAGCTGGAACTCGCCTCCGACCTTGTGACAGTGCAACTTCACGCTGGTCCCAATCGGGAACGCTGAGACGTCGGTACCCGAGCGCATAGTGCACGAAACGGCGGCTGCCGTCGGTCGCGGCGCGTGACCGCTGGGCTAACCGGCGGCGGGATAGACTGCAACCGGCCCGGTATCCGCAAGGAACTGGAGCGATACGTGATTAAAAGCGTGAACGTCATCGGCCGCGGCCGCGTCGGTTCGGCCATCGCTGTCCGCCTCGAGGAGCGAGGCGTCGAGCTGACCGCGGACCAGTCCGAGCTCGTCCTGCTGTGCGTCCCGGATACCGCCATCGCGGACGTTGTCCGGTGTCAGACACTCGACGCGTCCCAATGGGTCGGCCACACGAGCGGCGCGACGCCGCTCTCGGCGCTCGGGGAGCACGAGCGGCGGTTCGGGCTCCACCCGCTGCAGAGCTTCTCGCGCTCGCGGGGGCCCGAGCAGCTCGACGGCGCCGCGGCGGCCGTGACGGGCGAGACCGACGAGGCGCGCGCGATCGGCTTCGAGCTGGCGCGACTGCTCGGCCTCGAGCCCTTCGAGCTCGGCGAGCAGGACCGGGCGCTCTACCACGCCGGCGCGGCGATTGCCTCGAACTACCTCGTGACCCTCCACGACGCCGCAGCCCAGGTCTTCGAGGAGGTCGGCGCCCCAGTGGACGCGCTCCGAACGCTGATGCAGGGCGTGATCGACAACGGCTTCGAGCTCACCGGGCCGATCGCCCGCGGCGACTGGGAGACGGTGGAGCGGCACGAGCAGGCGATCGCGGCGCGCATCCCGAAGCTCGCGCGGCTCTACCGCGTGCACGCGGAGGCGACCACGCCGTGAAGGTCGTTCGCACGATCGAGGAGCTGGACGAGACGCTCGCGCCCCTCAGAACCGGCTCGATCGGCCTCGTCCCGACGATGGGCGCCTTCCACGCCGGCCATGTCTCGCTGTTCCGCGCCGCGCGCGAGGAGTGCGACGCCGTCGTCGTCAGCCTGTTCGTCAACCCGACGCAATTCGAGCGCCCCGACGACCTCGCCCGCTACCCGCAGGACGAGGCGGGCGACCTGGCGGTCGCGGAGAAGGAAGGCGCAGACGTGGTGTTCGCGCCCGCCGCCGACGAGCTGTTCCCGCCGAGATTCCAGACCTGGGTCGAGGTGGAGGAGCTCGGCCGAAGGCTCGAGGGCGAGCACCGGCCGGGCCATTTCCGCGGCGTCGCCACGGTCTGCCTGAAGCTCTTCAACCTCGTCCGGCCCCGCCGTGCGTACTTCGGGCAGAAGGACGCGCAGCAGACGGCCGTAATCCGCCGACTCGTCCGTGACCTGAATCTGCCGCTCGAGATCCGGGTGCTGCCGACGGTTCGCGACGAGGACGGCCTCGCCCTTTCGTCCCGCAACGCGCTCCTCACCCCAGAGGAGCGGGAGCTCGCACTCTCCCTCCCCCGCGCCTTGGCCACGCACGACCCGGCCAGGGCGCGCGAGCTCCTCGACGGCCTCGAGGTGGAGTACGTCGAGGTCGCGGACTTCGAGCCCAAGGTTCTCGCCGCCGCAGTGCGCGTCGGGGAAACCCGCCTGATCGACAACGTCGTCCTTGAAGGAGACCAGCCATGACGTCCCACCCCACCGGTCCAGTTTCGAAGCTGTCGCTCCTCGACCTCGCCGAGCGCAAGGCGAACGGGGAGAAGCTCGTGATGGTCACGGCGTACGACCACCCGGGAGCGAAGCTCGCCGACGCGGCAGGTGTCGACCTGATCCTCGTCGGCGACTCCGCGGCCGACAACGTCCTGGGCTACGACTCGACGGTTCCGGTCACCGTCGACGAGCTGCTCGTGCTCGTCCGCGCCGTCGCGCGGGGCGCGGAGCGCCCGCTCGTGATCGCCGACATGCCCTTCGGCTCGTTCCAGGTCTCGAACGAGGCTGCCGTCGCCAACGGGGTCCGGTTCGTGAAGGAGGCAGGTGCCGACGCCGTCAAGGTCGAGGGCGCCGGCCCGACGCTCGAGCGGGTCCAGGCGCTCGTCGGCGCCGGCATCCCGGTGATGGGCCACATCGGCCTCACGCCGCAGTCGGCGACGATGCTCGGCGGGTTCAAGGCGCAGGGCCGGACGGCGGCCAAGGCGCGGAAGCTCCACGCCGACGCGCGCGCGCTGGAGGCGGCAGGCTGCTTCGCGGTCGTGCTCGAAGCCGTCCCGGCCGTCGTCGCCGCGCGGATCTCGGAGACGCTGACCGTCCCGACGATCGGGATCGGCGCCGGGCCCGACTGCGACGGCCAGGTTCTCGTCTGGCACGACCTGCTCGGCCTCTCCGACCGGCGCCCGGCGCGGTTCGTGAAGCGCTACGCGGAGATCGGCGCGCAGATCCAGGCTGCACTCGAGGCCTACGCCGCCGACGTCCGGAGCGGCTCGTTTCCCGCCGAGGAGCACACCTACTCGATCCCCGAGGAGGAGCTGGCGCTATTCGAAGGCGCCGTGGAGGATCCCGAGCACGCTCAACACGCAGACGACTAGCGTCGCGAGCCAGACGGCCGAGAGCACGACCGCCGTTGCGGCACGCGCGGCGCTCCAGCCCTCGACCTCCCGCAGACCGAGCACCAGCAGCACGAGGCTCGCCGCCGCCGGCAGCACGAGCAGCCAGGGCCAGAGCAGCCAGAGCGGAAACGCAAAGGCGAGCGGGAGGAACGAGTAGGCGAGGACGTGGCGCGTCCGGCGCTTCTCACGGGCGCCGCCGAGGCGCGGGACGACGAAGCCGAGCGCCCAACCGCCGACCCAGTAGACGACGAAGCCCAGGCAGAGCCCGGTGACGAAGAGCCAGATGGCGCCGTCGACGCGGTCGAGGTCGCGGATCTCGTCGCCCCCCACCGCGAGGCCGACTGCCACGCCCGCACAGAACGCGAGCACCGCGACGGTCTCGGAGCGGTCGGTGTCCTCGCGGAGGTGAGCGAACCTCCCCACGAGTGGATTACAGCCCAGGAACCGCCGTGTTGGTGGAGTCGACGATCGTCAACGTCAGTCGCGCGCCGACTCGACCGTTCACCGGCGGCGACGCGCGACCACGGTGATCCCGTCCCTGAGCGTGCGCGGAAGGGCACGGCCCGCCGCCCGGAAGACGCGGTTCTTGCGAGTGCCGTGGTCGAAGTAGTTGGCCGTCAGGATCCGCTCCACCTCGAGTCCGGCCGCGGTGAAAGCCTCACGGAGCTCGCTCACCGTGTACTCGTGGAAGTGCCCGGGGTTCCTGGGCTCATCCCTGATCGGCTCATACGGGTTGCGCCCGAGCAGCAGCCGGAGGCGGTTCGGGAGCGAGGCCGCGTTCGGGGTTTGGAGGATCAGCCGGCCGCCGTCGGTGAGGGCCTCGCCCAGGTACCGGAGCAGAGGCACCGGCGCCACCCGGAGGTGCTCGACCACCTCGGAACAGATCACGACGTCGTGCGGCTCGAGCGGCGGCCGGTCGGCGTCGTTCAGGTCGAGCTCGACGTGCGTTTCGCCGTCACGGAGCGGGAAGCGGTGGTCGAACCAGCCGAGCGTGTCGACGGTCGCCGCCGGGAGCTCCTCGCGGAGGAGTCGCGTCTCGTAGCTCGGCCCGACGACGAGGATCCGCCGCGGCGCGAGCCCGCGCACGAGGTCGACGAGCAGCTCGTAGCGCCGAGCGTGCGTCCGGAAGTAGACGGGATCGTCAGGCAGCGGCGGCAGCGTGCGCCGACACCAGCTCGCGCAGGAACTGGCCGGTGTAGGAATCCTCCACCGCCGCGATCTCCTCGGGCGTCCCGGTCGCGATCACCTCGCCGCCGCCCTCGCCGCCCTCCGGTCCGAGGTCGACGATCCAGTCGGCCTGCTTGATCACGTCGAGGTTGTGCTCGATCACGAGCACGGTGTTCCCGGCGTCGACGAGCCGCTGGAGCACCTCGAGCAGCTTCTCGATGTCGGCGAAGTGCAGCCCCGTCGTCGGCTCGTCGAGGATGTACAGCGTCCGCCCCGTCGCGATCTTCGAGAGCTCCGAGGAAAGCTTCACGCGCTGCGCCTCGCCGCCGGAGAGGGTCGTCGCCGGCTGCCCCAGCTTGATGTAGTCCAGGCCCACGTCGTGCAGCGTCTGGAGGCGCCGGCGGAGCTTCGGGATCTTCGCGAAGAACTGGAGTGCCTCCTCGACCGACATCTCGAGCACGTCGGCGATCGACTTCCCCTTGAACCGCACCTCCAGCGTCTCGCGGTTGTAGCGGCGCCCGCCGCAGGTCTCGCAGGGGACGTAGACGTCCGGCAGGAAGTGCATCTCGATCTTGATCGTCCCGTCGCCCTTGCAGGTCTCACAGCGCCCGCCGCGGACGTTGAACGAGAACCGTCCCGGCTTGTACCCGCGCACCTTGGCTTCGGGCGTCAGCGAGTAGAGCTCGCGGATGTGGTCGAAGAGCTTCGTGTAGGTCGCCGGGTTCGAGCGCGGCGTCCGGCCGATCGGCGACTGGTCGATCTCGATCACCTTGTCGAAGTCGTCGATCCCCTCGACCTCGTCGTGGTCGCCCGGCTTCACGCGATACCGGTGAAGCTTGTTCGCAAGCGCCTTGTAGATGATCTCGTTCACGAGCGTCGACTTGCCCGAGCCCGAGACTCCGGTGACGGCGATGAACCGGCCGATCGGGAACTCCACGTCGATCCCCTTCAGGTTGTGCTGGCGCGCGCCGAGCACGCGGAACGTGCCGCGGTCCTCCGTCCGGCGCTTGGGGACGGCGATCTGGCGCTCACGCGAGAGGAACTGACCGGTGATCGACTTCGGGTTCCGCTCGACCTTGCGCGCCGGGCCTTCCGCGACGACGTGCCCGCCGTGCTCCCCGGCGCCCGGGCCCATGTCCACGAGCCAGTCGGCCGCCCGCATCATCTGCTCGTCGTGCTCGACGACCAAGACCGTGTTCCCGAGGTCGCGGAGCCGCTCCAGCGTCGCGATCAGCTTCCCGTTGTCGCGCTGGTGGAGGCCGATCGACGGCTCGTCCAGGATGTAGAGCACGCCCACGAGCTGGCTGCCGATCTGCGTCGCGAGGCGGAGCCGCTGCGCCTCGCCGCCGGACAGCGTGGCGGAGGGGCGGTCGAGCTGGAGGTACCCGACGCCGACGTTGTCGAGGAATGTCAGGCGCTCGCGGATCTCCTTCACGATCCGCGCGCCGATCAGCTGCTCGGTCTCGGTCAGCTCGAGCTCGTGGAGGAAGTCCAGCGCCCGCGCGACGGACATCTGCGTGAACTCGTGGATGTTCTTGCCGCCGACGGTGACTGCCAGCACCTCCGGCTTCAGGCGCGCGCCGCCGCACTCGGGGCACGGCCGGAAGCTCATGTACTCCTCGATCCGCTCCCGGATCGAGGACGAGTCGGTGTCGCGGTAGCGGCGCTGGAGATTCGAGACCAGCCCCTCGAAGGCCAGCATGTACGACCGCTTCCGGCCCATTCGGTTCCGGTACGTGACGTAGACGCGCTCACCCTTCGTGCCGTAGAGGAAGAGGTCCTGGTGCTCCTTCGGCAGGTCCTGCCAGGGCGTGTCCAGGTCGAGCTCGTACCGGTCCGCGATCGCCTGGATCACGGCCTCGTACCAGTTGCCGTTCAGCCCCACGAGCGCCTCGGCGAGCGGCAGCGTCGGGTCCGGGACGAGCAGGTCCGGGTCGATCTCGAGCTGCGCGCCAAGGCCCGTGCAGCGGGGACAGGCCCCGTGCGGCGAGTTGAAGGAGAAGATCCGCGGCTGGAGCTCCGGCAGCGACACGCCGTGCTCGGGGCAGGCGAACTTCTCGGAGAACGTGAGCTCCCGCTCCTCGTCCAGCAGGTCGATCACGACCAGGCCGTCCGCCAGGTTGACCGCGGTCTCCACGGACTGGAACAGGCGGCTCCGGAGCTCCGGCTTCATTCGCAGCCGGTCGACCACGACCTCGATCGTGTGCTTGAACTTCTTGTCCAGGACGATCTCGTCCTCGAGCAGGCGCTGCTCGCCGTCCACCTTTACGCGCGTGAAGCCGTCCCGGCGGAGCTCGTCCAGGAGGTCTCGGTACTCGCCTTTCCGGTCGCGGACGACCGGAGCATTCACGGTGAACTTCGTTCCCTCCGGCAGCTGGAGGATCTGGTCGACGATCGCCTCGATCGACTGGCCGGCGATCGGGCGGCCGCAGATCGGGCAGTGCGGCCGGCCGACGCGCGCGTAGAGCAGGCGCAGGTAGTCGTAGATCTCGGTGACGGTGCCGACCGTCGAGCGCGGGTTGCGCGACGTCGTCTTCTGGTCGATCGAGATCGCCGGGCTGAGGCCTTCGATCGAGTCGACGTCCGGCTTCTCCATCATCTGGAGGAACTGACGGGCGTACGCCGAGAGCGATTCGACGTAGCGGCGCTGGCCCTCCGCGTAGATCGTGTCGAAGGCGAGGCTCGACTTGCCCGAGCCGGAAAGACCCGTAATCGTGATCAGCCGGTTTCGCGGCAGCCTGACGTCGATGTCCTTGAGGTTGTGCTCTCGGGCGCCGTGAACAACCAGCTCTTCCTGGGCCATAACCGGCCAGTTTAGCCGTGGCGGAGGACGCGAACAAGTGTTCGCTCAGCTCCGTTTCGCGGGTTACGCCGGACCACGGCCAGTCCTGCCAGCGGTCGACGAGGCCGGCACGGACGGGGTTGTCGAGTACGTACTCGATCGCCGCCGCGAGGTGCCTCTCGTCCCGGATCACGCGTGAGGAGAAGCGTTCGGCGAAGAGGGCGCCGAAGCGCCGATGTCTGGCGTTGTGCTCGCGCGCGTAGTGCCCGTGGAGCCACTGCATCGCGCGGGAGAGCTGCTCCGTGGGGCCTTCGAGGACCGCGTGGTGGTGGGTCGTCATCAGGCACCAGCACTCGAGCACGAGCCCGAACCGCCGGATCGCCCCGCCGAGGTGGATCAGGAACAGGCGCCGGTCGACATCGTCCCGGAAGAGCGGCGCTTCGGCGACGCTCCGCGCCGTGACGTGGAAGTAGCCGTCGGGCAGGCTCGACCGAAGCACGCGTCCCATCGGGGTCCAATCCTGTCGCGGCGCCGGCGGCTACGAGACAGGTCGCGCCTGTTCCTTCCCACTTCCGGCACGGCCTCGGCAGCCGCGACCGGTGTCAGACACCCGTCGTGGGCCTCGGCAGCCGCGACCGGTGTCAGACACCCGTCGTGGCTGGGCGCGCCTGGCCCTCGCCGGGCACGGCCGGTGTCAGACACTCGTCATGGCTCGGCGGTGCTGGGCTAAAGAGGACTCGGCTCTAGCCGGCGAGGCGCTCAACCAGGTGGTAGAGCCGCTTCGGGCGCGGGATCTTCTCCAGCGCCAATGGGCCGACGACGACCGTGCCGTAGCCCAGGAGCTGGCCCGCGAAGGTCTGCTCGAGCTCGACCGCCTCGACCGCTCGCAAGCGCACGGCCTGCGCCTTGCGCCGCAGCGTCCCGTTGACGACGAAGACCTTCTCGGTCGTCACGACGATCCGGGTTTGCTCCCACTTCCACACCGCCCGCAGAGCGATCACCACCGCAAGCGCGACGACCACGTCGCCGACGAGGTCGACTGGCTGCGGAAGGGTCGTCAACACCCCGCCCACGCCGCCGAGCACGATCGCCCACAGGAGCGGCCGCGCGAGCACGATCCCGTGTCGCCTGGCCTCGAGGCAGATCTCCTCGTGCTCGTCGTCCGCGATCACGCCCGCGGCTTTCGCGCCGAACCCGGGCGTTTCCTGCGGGTTTGTCGCAGAGCGAACCCGGCGAAACCATGCCCATGGACGATGTTGCACGCCGTGCATTCGTGGCCGCCGCCGTGGTCGGAGGCGTGGTCGTGCTCGGCCTCGCGCTCTGGAAGCTGAAGCTCCTCCTCGTCCTGCTCTTCCTCGCCTTCACGCTCGCGGCCGCGATGCGGCCCTCGGTGGAAGCCCTCGCCCGCCGCCGCATCCCTCGGGGCGCGGGAATCCTCCTCCACTACGCCGTCCTCGCTGCCGGCCTCGGGCTCCTCCTCTGGGCCGTCGTGCCGAGAGCGATCCACCAGATCGAGGAAGCGCTCGGAGAAGCCGAGAACGAGGGCGGGTTCAAGGGCGACGCGCTCGGCTGGCTGAACCAGCGACTGGAGCGGCTGCCGAAGGTGGAGGACGTCTTCGACCCTGCGCTCCACCTCACTTTGATCGGGTTCGAGATCGCGATCGGAATCTTCTTCGTCTTCGCCTGCGCCGCCTACTGGATCTTCGAGCGCGACGACGCCGTCCGGCTCGTCACGGCCCTCGTGCCGGAGCGCCGGCGCCGGCTCGTCCAGGACACCTGGGATTTGATCGACCTGAAGCTCGGCGCGTACGTCCGCGGGCAGGCGCTGCTGATCGTCTTCGTCGCGACGGTGCTCTCGATCGCCTTCTGGGCGATCGGCCTGCCCTTCTGGCTCCTGATCGGGATCTTCGCCGGCGTGGTCGAGATCGTCCCGGTGATCGGCCCACTGGTCGCCGGGACGGTCGCCGTCGCCGTCGGCTTCACCGAGTCCGTCGAGGTCGGCGTGGCCGCGGGCCTGATCGTGCTGGCCGTCCGGCTGCTCGAGGACTACTTCGTGATCCCGCGCGTTTTGGGCGACGCCGTCGGCCTGTCGCCGCTCCTCGTGATCGTCTCCGTCGCGGCGACCACGATCCTCGTCGGTGAGCTCGCGGTCCTGCTGGCGATCCCGCTTGCCGCGGTCGTCGGCACGCTGTTCGAGGTGATCGTGCTCGAACGCGACCCGGCGGAGCAGGAGGTGCCGACGGTGCTGTTCCCGGCACAGGACGCCGAGCACTGAAGCCCACCTCGCTTCTGGCTCGCCGCCGGGGAGCCGCCGGCAGGCCGGGCGCGAGCTAGGCCCTACGCCACTTGCCGAAGATCAGGCCGCCGAGGGTGAAACCGAGGCCGAACGTGCCGAGCGTGAAGGCGCCGAGCGCCGCGATCTTCCGCGCACGCCCCAGGCGCTGCCAGCGCCCGATCGCCTCCTCTTCCTCGCTCGTCAGCGGCTCGCCACGGCGCTTCTTGCGCAGCGCTCCCCCCGCTCGCAGCCCGAGATAGAGGTCGTCGAAGATCTCTGTGGGCTCGTCGACCACGAATCTGAGTGTATAGCCTGCCTCGGCTGTGCCCGGGGCCCGAACCCGTCTCCTCCACCTCTCGGATTTGCACGTCGGGAGCCACGTCGACTCGGGGCTCGAATCGGGCCTCGCCGACCTGATCACACGAGTGGACCCCGAGCTGATCGTCGCAAGCGGGGACCTGACGCACCGCGGGCGGCCCGAGGAGCACGACGAGGCGGCCGACTTCCTGCAGGGCCTCGGCCGGCCCGTGCTCGCCATCCCTGGAAATCACGACATCCCATACACGCCAGTCGCCCGGTTCACGCGCCCCTATGAGCAGTTCGAGCGCCGCTGGCAGACGACGAGACCGATCTACAGCTCAGAACGCCTCCACGTCGTCGGGCTGAACTCGGTACGGCCGTGGGTCCATCAGGCAGGGCAGATTCGGCCCGCCCAGCTCACGTACGCAGCCGAGAAACTCGCCGAAGCCGGGCCGGAGGCGCTCCGCGTCGTCGTTCTGCACCATCACCTGCTCGGCGCACCCTGGCGTTCGCGGAAGAAGCCGGTGCGCGACCGAAGCCGGGTGCTCGGCGGTCTGGTCGACGCGGGCGCCGAGCTGATCCTCGCGGGCCACATCCATCAGGTGGCGATCAGCGAGCGCCACGAGTTCGAGGTCGCCTCAGGTGACATCCAGGGCGTGACCGTTTCGAGCGCGCCTGGCCTCGGGCAACCCCGCCCGAAGCGCCGCGGAGAGGCTCGAGGACTGATCGTCTACGAGAGCGGCGAGAACTCGCTCTCGGTCGAGACGTACATCTGGCGCGGGGACGACTGGGGGCTCACCGCGATCCGCCGCTTTCCGCGTGGTCGCGGGCCGCTCGCCGCCCAGCCGGCCCCCGTGCCGGAAGAGCTCAGTACCAGCGGCCCCTAGCGAACCCGCCGAAGGCGATGAGGCCAACCAGCGCAATGATCAGGCCGATCCAGAGATTCCAGAAGATCGCCAGGATGATCCCGATGATCACGAGAATCCCGCCCAGACTGATCCCACCCATGCTGCTCCTTTCCGCCCCGACGGTCCGGGACTAGTAGGCCGGTCGCCTCGAGACGACCATCCGGTAGATGAGAAGCAAGACGATCGAGCCGACGATCGCGGTCAGCCAGGTGCTGATGTCGAAGAACTCGTCGAGCGGGTGAGCGTCGAACAGCGCCGACGCCAGGAACCCCCCGATCAGCGCACCGGCAATGCCGATGAGCGCCGTCACGATCAGTCCGCCGGGGTCGTCTCCGGGCAGGACCGCCTTGGCGATGATTCCGGCCAAGAGGCCCAGGATGATGAAGGCAATGATTCCCACGTTGTCCTCCTTGGAGATGGCCTTCCCGGCTTACCCCGTGCGGACTTCGTGAAAACTAGGGCATCCGTCGGGCGTCGGGGCCTGTGACCCCCCGTTTCTGCACGATTCGGCGGTACAGGATCACGAGCACGGTCGCGGCCAGCACCGAAAGCACGAAGATCCCGCCGGCCCCGAAACCGAGCGCGACGGCGGCCGCTCCGCCGACGATCGACCCGACGAGCCCTAGCAGGATCGTCAGCCAGATCGGCATCGGATCCGGGCCCGGAACGGCGAGACGGCCCAGTGCGCCGATCACCAGGCTCGAGATCAGGATCGCGAGGACGTCGACCAGGCTCACGGCGCGAGGCTAACTGCTCACCGCGGCGGCACGATCGTCACCGGCTCGCCGAACCGGGCGAGCCGCTCGACCATGAAGTGCCCGACCGAGAGCATGTCCGCGCGGACGACGCGGTCGTGGTCGTCCACCGCGAGACGGAACCAGGCCGGGAAGCGCGGCTCGTTCCGGAAGACCGAGAGGAGGCGGACATTGCGGCCGTCGAGGCGTTCCCGCCCGAGGAACCGGGGCAGCCGCGCGCCCGCCCAGACGTAGGCCGGCGAGCGGATCGGCTCCGTCGGCACCGCCTGCCAGCGTCCGCCCGCCCAGTCCCACCGGCGGCCGCCGATCACGACGGCCTTCACCCCGGTGTTGATCCGATAGCGCATCCGGTCGGGCGCCCGAAACGCAAAACGGGTGCGAATGCTCGACGTGCCGTTCTCGAGTCGCTCGTCGACCCGCACCGTCCGGAACGCCCCCATCCGCCGCTGAACGGCTCGGTACAAGCTGGCGCCGGACGGCGGACGCCTCGCGGGCAGTGCGATCGCCACGCGGGCCGGCCGGCGGCCGCTCCGGCGGAGCTCGACCCCCACGAACGACGGGTCGCCCTGGAGCACGGGGGCGTCGGCGGCGACGCAGTTCCAGCCGCAGTCCGCCAGCGGCTCGACCGCCTGCGAGTCGACCGCGACCGCCACGTCCTCGGGCGGGAGGTCGGCCGAATCGGACGGGGCCGCGACCACCTCGAGCTTCCCGGGTGCTGCCGCCACGATCACGACCACGTCTTGGTCATGATCCGCGTAACGGACGAAGCGGGGGTTGTAGCCGGCGGGTGCCGCCGCCCGGGCGGAGGGCTCGGCAGTGCCGGAGGAAGGCCCGGTCGAGACGATCCACGCGCCGCCGGCGACCGTCAGCGTCGCGACGCACGCCGCGACGGCCCAGCCGAACCACCTGTCATTCGTCATACCGACGACGGTAGCGAGGGAGCCCGCCGCCGGGCGGCGGGCTCCCAAGTGACTCTCGAGCCTAGGGGACCGGTACCGGACAGGCCGGCGCTGCCGCCGGGTTGCTGTCCGTGCACTGGATCCGGCCCTGGATCGTCGGCGCGAGCGGCGAGTTCGCCGCCACGTGGTCCGCGAGCACCTGATCCATGATGTCGAGCGTCGACATTCGAGGCGCAAAGACCGGATAGCCGTCGCCCCCGCTCGCCATGAAGTCGTTCTCGAGGATCGAGTACGGCCCGCCCGAGGCGGTCAGGTCGATCGGCGCCCCGGTGCAGGTGCCGTCGGCGGCCTGCCTCCGCGCCCCGGTCACGCGGCTCAAGCCCGGCTGCTGCACGTCGTACGTGAAGCAGAGCCCTGAGACCTGCGGGAAGCGACCGTTCGTGGCGGGAATGAACTGGACGCCGTTCTCGAGCATCGTCTTCAGCTCGGCCCCGTTGATGCTGACCGTGACGACGATGTTCCCGAATGGCAGGACGCCCAGCACCGAGCCGCGTGTGATCGTGTACGGCGGCGGCGGCGTCGAGTACGGCGGGCAGGTGTCGCCGGTGTTGTCGACGGCGGGGCAGGTCAGGTCGGCCCTGAGGCCGCCCGAGTTCGTGATCGCGAAGTCCTTGTTGTAGGTCTTCCGCATCGCGTCCGTCGTGACGTTCCCGATCAGTGACTCGCACAGCCGTCCGTCGGAGGCCCCGCAGCTGTCACGTCGCGGGATCAGGACGCCCGACTCCCCGATCTTGACGTTGAAGAGCGGTGCCAGCAGAGCGTTGAGCTCGTCGATCCGGGCCTGAACGGCCGGATCGGGCGTCACGCCGATATTCCACGGCTTGTGCCAGTCGGCCGTCTTGTAGACGACCTCACCGCGGTCCTCGTCGATGACCAGGCGGATCCGCGTGAAGCGAATGCCCTTGCCCCGGTTCTCGGTGACGAGCACGCCGTTCGGCCGGTACGAGAGCGCCTGGATGTCGTTGTGGTCGCCGATGACGACGTCGGTGTTCTGTACGCCGTCGGCGATGTCGATGAGCGGCCCGGTGGCCGTGTCCAGGTTCCCCGCATTCGCTCCTTCGTGGCCGAGTGCGATCACCGCGTCGGCGCCCTTCGCGGCGAGCTTCGCCGCCTCCGGGTTGATCGCGGGCAGCACGGGCTTGACCACGAACGGGCCGAGCCGGCCCGGGAAGAGCAGGAGCGGCGTATCGACCGTCGTGAAGCCGACGATGCCGAGCTTGACGTCGCCGAACCGGAACGTCTTCGACGGCGACCACTCCGGCGGCGTCTTCCCGGACGTGCCGTCGACGACGTTCGCCGACAGGATCGGGAAGTCGGCGAGCGGGATCAACTGGTGCCGGTAGTAGTCCTCACCGCGGTCGAACGAGTGGTTGCCGACCGTGTCGACGCCGAAGCCCATCATGTTCATGATCGGCGGCGTCACCTTGTCGCCGAACGCGTTCGAGATCGGCGGTGTCGCCCCGCCGAACGAGTCGCCGGCGGTCATGGTGAGCGAGCCGTCACGGACGTCTTTCCGGTACTCGTTGAACCACGTCGTCAGGAACGCCGCGCCGGCGATGTTGAAGGTCGGCCCCAGCGCTGTTCCCGTCGGCGTCCCGTTCGCGTTGAGGACCACGTCGGCTGCCTCGGCGGCCGCCGGCGGGATCTGCGCGTGCCAGTCGCTGATGTCGAGGAGCGTGATCTCGCGGAGGTCGCGCGTCCGCTCGAGGATCTTGTAGAGGATCTTGCCCCGGGCGTTCGTCGGACCCGGGATCCCGAGCATGAACGAGAGCGTCGGGGCGACATCGATCGCCCGTACGCCACGGATCGGCCAGTGGCGATGCTCGATCCCCTCGCCACCCGCGACGAACGTCCCGTGCATGTTGATGCTGTGCTCGAGATCGACGTAGTCGGGCAGGTAGCCGTGCTGGCCGAAGAACTGCGAGAACGCAATCGTCTGCCCGACGGTCGCCGCGTCGAATTGGTACGGCGGCCGTGAGACGACGACGACGTCACCGCTGCGGCTCGGGTGCAGCGCATCGGTGCCGTCGACGTTCCGCAGCTCCTCTTTCTTCATCACCTTCAGGAGCACCTGCCGTCCCGGGGTACCCGGATCGGTCAGCGCGTTCCACTTGTTGATGACCGCCGTGCGGACGGCCTCGTAGGTGATGCCGGCCGGCAGCGTCGGGTTGACGTAGATCTGCACCGTCCCGCCCGCCCAGCAGGCCTTGGCGAGGTCGGCCGCGCCGCCCTGGGCCCGGCAGTTGCTGATCGAGTTGAAGCCGTTCACGGGATTCCCGCTCGGGTGAACCGAGACGTCCGCACCGGTGACCGTGTTGTGCACCGTGGTCTCGAACAGCACCTTGCGGGCGTTGATCGCGAGCCACTGCGGCGCGAAGCCGTGGTCTGACGACGCCATCACGGTCGTGTCCTTCTTGCCCATCAGCTTTCGGGCGAGGCCGAGCGTGGCGTCCGCCTCTGAGTACGCGTCGCGGAGGTAGCCCTTCCTGACCGCGAGCCGGTGGTCCTTCGTGCCGTCACCGTTGACGTCGTCGAAGTACGGGTTTGGCCGCCCGTCCGGGTCGGTCGGAATGGTGAGCCCGAGGAACTGGTGGCTCACCTCGTCCGTCCCCGGGAAGCCGACGAACGCGACGTCGGGCTTGTAGTGGAGCGTGTTGAAGATGTACTTCAGGTACGCCCAGTGGGCGTCGGACCACTTTTCGCCCTGCTCGATATAGGTGTCCTCGTCGACGATCAGCGCTTCCAGCGGGGCGAAGTCGCCGGCGACCGAGGTCGGGAAGTCACGCGCGAGCGTCTCGGCGAAGGCGTCGGAGCCGGCCGGGCCGAGCGCGTTCCACATCGCGTTCACGCGCATGACCGACGTGAAGTAGATCCGGAACTTCGAGAGGTCCGGCGAGAGGTCGATCAGCTTGACGTAGAAACCGCCGGTCTTCCCGCTCAGCGAGCCGGAAACCAACGTGAGCTTCGCATCTGCCCACTGGCCCTGCTTCAACGTCGCGACCGACTTGCTGCCGTCCTTCGCGTCCGCGCTGTTGACGATCAGAACACGGTCGTAATCGACGTTGCCGTTGTTCGTGGTGTCGTAGATGTAGACGTCCCAGGCGCCGTTGCCCGGGATCTGCGCGTTGTTCTGCGTGAACGTCGCCTGCTTTGCCGGGCTGAACGACGTCGGCACGTTCGTCCAGCCGGCCGCAGCGGCGAGATCCTGCCGCTGGTAGGCGACATTGAAGCTATTTGCGAGCGCCGGCTGTCCCGGCAGGTCGTAGTTGAGCGCGATGCCGCGACCACCGATGAACGTGCGGAAGTCGACGACCGGGCCCTGGATCGCCGGTACGAGCCCGCGGGCTCCGACCCATTCGATCGACACGATCTTCTTCCCCGCCCGCTCGGCGGCCTGGAGCGCCGTGTCCGCCTGCAGGATGCCGGGCGTCGAAAAGCTCGTCGTCGTGTCGAAGCCGGCGCCGGCCCGGTGGAACGTGTTGTTCGTCGAGCCGTGCTCGCCCGGCCAGGTGCCGGTGGCGAGCGTGTACCAGCCGACGCCGGTGTTCGGCGGGAAGCCCTGCTTCAGCCCGTTGCGCCCGCGGATGCCGTGCTTCATCAGGGCTCTGTAGGTCGGCATCACGCCCTGGCGGGCGTAGCGCTCCATCAGGTCCGGGCGCATGCCGTCGGAGGCGAACAGAATCGCTTTCTTCGTGAGTGGGCCGGACGGCTTGCCTTTCTTGCCGTGGCCGGCAGATGGGCCTGCAAACACCAGTACTGCGAGCGCCGCGAGCGCGAACACGGCCGCGGCAAGACCTCGGAATCTCTTCACTTGAGCCCTCTCCCTTTCTCCCCTCGAGAACGAACGGGACGATCCTACGCCTGCCCGCGGGGAAATTGCAGTGTCTACCTGGTGACGAAGCGGGGAATGCGTCACTCGGACGAGGGAAGCGCAAAAGTTGAGCCGGGTGCTTCCACCGTCCGATAAGGCAACGGTGAGCCTCCTGCCTGCGGCCGCGGAGCCTTCTCCGCCTGTTCGTGCGCTCTCTGCGATCCCAGACGAGCGCGAGGAGCTCGAACGCGAGCTCGCCGAGTGCCGCCGCGCGGAGGACGACCTGCTCGACACCGTCGCGCGCCTCAGGCGCTCACAGCTCGAGCTCCAGCTGAGCCAGGCCGAGACGATCCGCCGGCTCGCCTTCGCCGCCGAGTTCCGGAACGCCGAGACCGGCAGGGACACCGAGCGGATGAGCCGGTACTGCGAGCTCCTCGCCAGCAGGCTCGAGCTCGACGAGGAGCGCTGCGAGCTGATTCGGCTCGCGAGCGGGCTCCACGACGTCGGTAAGATCGCGATCCCCGACCGGATCCTGCTCAAGCCCGGTCGCCTGGCCGAGGCCGAGCGCCGGGTGATGGAGCGCCATGCCGAGATCGGCCACCGGCTGCTGGCCGGCTCGTCCTCGGAGCTGCTGGAGGTCGCCGCGACGATCGCGCTGACGCACCACGAGCGCCATGACGGCACGGGCTATCCCCAGGGGCTGCCGGGTGAGACGGTGCCGCTCGAGGGTCGGATCGCCGCCGTCGCCGACGTCTTCGACGCGATCACCTCCAGCCGCGTCTACCGCGCGGCCATGCCCTTCGAGGACGCGGTCGAGGTGATGCGCGCCGGTCGCGGCACGCAGTTCGACCCGCTCGTCCTCGACCTCTTCCTGGAGGCGATCGCCGACGTGCGCGCGATCGCGGACGGCCGCGCGCTCGACGGCGGCAGCCAAGCGCCCGAGCCGCGACAGCAGGCGGACCGCGCTCCCGCTGCCCCGCACCGGGCCCGACCCTCGCGGCCGCTCAGCGTCGACTCGATCGCCGCGGGCGTTCGCCGCGCGAAGGCCGCGCTCGGCACGGACAGCGGCCGCAAGTCGATCGACCTCGCCGTAGATGCACTCGCCGAGTGCTTCAACGGCAGGCTGCTTGCGAGCGTCTACGTGCTCGAGCACGAGCGCCTGTGGCTCGTCTCGCAGCAGGGCTACGACGACCTTCGGGACGGGTTCGCACTCGACCAGGGCGTGATGGCGCGCGCGGTCCGGACGGGTGAGACGCAGTTCATCGAGGATGCCGACCGCGAGCCCGACTTCATCGCCGCGGTCTCGGGGATCACCTCCGAGATCGCAGTCCCCTTCACCGTCGGCGGCGCGGTCGCCGGTGTGCTCAACCTCGAGACGAAGGGACCCGCGCTGCCGCCTGACGCGGTCGGGCTGTACGAACAGCTGGCGCCGCACGTCGCGGAGCGCGTCGAGGAGATGCGCGCGTCACTCGGACTCGACCTCGCCGGCGCGGCGCGCCTCTGCGTCCACGCAAGCTCGTTGCGGGGCGTGGCGGCGATTACCGAGTTTGCGACCCGCACCCTCGCCCGCCTGCTGGAGCTCGATTCCGCGCAGGTCAGCCTCGTCCGAGACGGCGAGGCCTACCAGCTCGCGAGCTTCTGGCGCCGCCCCGACTCGACGCTCAGGCCGCTCGAGCCCGGGGACGTGAAGCAGCTGGCGGAGATCGAGTCGCGCTCCGGCGCAGGCGCCGCGTACAGCGTTCTCGACAGCCGGTTTCCGGGCCTGGAGCAGCCCGACCAGCCCGTGCCGCCGCGCCTCGTCTGGCTGCCGCTCCGTGTCGCCGGCGGCGAGGTCGGAGCGCTCGTCGGGCGCACCGCCGCCGCGACCGAGCTCGGGCACGAGCAGGTCGAGGCGGCGACGCTGTTCGCCCAGCACACAGCGGCGCTGATCGACGTCGCCCAAGCGCTCCGGCGCGAGCAGCGGGCGGCCGTCACGGACTCGCTGACGGGGCTCCTGAACCGCCGCGGCCTCGAGGACCGGCTGGACGAGGAGCTCGCCCGCTGCCGGCGCAACGGCCACGAGCTATCGGTCGTGATGATCGACTGCGACGGCCTGAAGGCGGTCAACGACACAGGGGGCCACGCCCTCGGCGACGCGGTGCTGCAGCGGGTCGCGGACTGCCTCCGCCAGCACAAGCGCATGGCGGACGTCGCCTCGCGGCTCGGCGGGGACGAGTTCGTCGTCCTCCTGCCGGAGACACGCGCCGGCGACGCGCTCGGCGTCGCGGAGCGCTTCCGCCGCGAGCTTGCGGCGACCCCGTTCGCTGACGGACGCACCATCACCGCCGCCCTCGGCATCGCGGCCTTCCCGGCCGACGGCGACACCGCCGCAGCCCTGCTCCGCGTGGCCGACCGGACGCTCTACGCAGCGAAGCAGCGCGGCGGCAACCGCACGCTGACCTCAAGCGCGGCCCGCTAGGCGGGCGCTTCCGCGGCGGCCTGGAGCTCCCGGCGGAGCTCCTTGATCTCGTCGCGCAGCTTCGCGGCGTACTCGAACCGCAGCTCCTCCGCCGCGGCGAACATCTCCTCCTCGAGCGTCACCACCAGCCGCTCCAGTTCCGCCGGCTCCATCCCCTCGGCCTTCTTCCGCGCCCGCCGACTTCCCCGCGGAACCGTCGGCGCCTCCAGCGAGAGGAACTCTGCGATGTCGGAGACGCCCTTTCGGATCGACTCGGGCGTGATGCCGTGCTCCTCGTTGTAGGCGAGCTGGACGGCGCGCCGGCGGTTCGTCTCGTCGAGCGCGCCCTTGATCGCCTCGGTCAGCTTGTCGGCGTACATCACGACCTTGCCGTTCGTGTTGCGCGCCGCCCGGCCGATCGTCTGGATCAGCGCCGTCTTGCCGCGGAGGAAGCCCTCCTTGTCGGCGTCGAGGATCGCCACGAGCGAGACCTCCGGCAGGTCGAGCCCCTCCCGGAGCAGGTTCACGCCCACGAGGACGTCGTACTCGCCGAGCCGCAGCTCGCGGATCAGCTGGATCCGGTCGAGCGTGTCGATCTCAGAGTGGAGGTACCTGGCCTTGACGCCCGACTCGAGCAGGTAGTCGGTCAGGTCCTCCGCCATCTTCTTCGTCAGCGTTGTCACGAGCGCGCGCTCCCCCGCCTCCTCGCGCCGCCGGATCTCGTTCAGTAGGTCGTCGATCTGGTTCTTGGTCGGCCGGAGCTCGACGTCGGGGTCGACGATCCCCGTGGGCCGCACCAGCTGCTCCGCCGTCCGCGTCGAGTGCCGCAGCTCGAACGGCCCGGGCGTCGCGGAGACGAACACCATCTGAGGCACCTTCGCCAGGAACTCGTCGAAGCGGAGCGGCCGGTTGTCGAGCGCCGACGGGAGCCGAAAACCCCAGTCGACGAGCGTCTGCTTGCGAGACCGGTCGCCCTCGTACATGCCGCCGACCTGCGGCACCGTCTGGTGCGACTCGTCGATGAAGACGACGAAATCGGACGGGAAGTAGTCGATCAGCGTGTACGGCGCCGAGCCCGGCGGCCGACCGTCGAGGATCCGCGAGTAGTTCTCGATCCCGTTGCAGAACCCGAGCTCCATCATCATCTCGACGTCGTACTCGGTGCGCTGCCGGATCCGGTGGGCCTCGAGCATCCGGCCCTCCGACTCGAACTGCTTCACCTGCTCCTCGAGCTCGCGCCGGATGCCGTCCACGGCGCGCTCGATCGTCGGCTTCGACGTCACGTACTGCGTCGCCGGGAAGATGTTCAGGTAGTCGAGCTTCCCGTAGACCTCGCCGGAGAGCGGGTCGAAGTGGGTGATCTGCTCCACCTCGTCGCCGAACATCGAGATCCGGTACGCCGACTCCTCGTAGGCCGGCTGGATCTCGATCACGTCGCCCTTGACGCGGAAGCGGCCGCGGGCGAGGAAGGCGTCGTTCCGCGTGTAGTGGATGTCGATCAGCTTCCGGAGCATCACGTCGCGATCCTGCTCCTCCCCCACCTGCAACATCACGACCCGCTTCTCGTACTCCTCCGGCGAGCCGAGGCCGTAGATCGCGGAGACCGAGGCGACGATGATCGTGTCCCGACGCGAGAGCAGCGATGAAGTCGCCGAGTGTCGCAGGCGGTCGATGTCGTCGTTCCGGGACGAGTCCTTCTCGATGTAGAGGTCGGCCTGCGGCACGTACGCCTCGGGCTGGTAGTAGTCGTAGTAGGAGACGAAGTACTCGACGGCGTTGTCGGGGAAGAACTCTCGGAACTCGTTGCAGAGCTGCGCGGCAAGCGTCTTGTTGTGGGCGATCACGAGCGTGGGCTTCTGGACCTGCTCGATCGTCCAAGCCATCGTCGCGGTCTTGCCCGTGCCGGTGGCGCCGAGCAGCGTCTGGAAGCGCTCGCCGGCGTTCAGCCCCTCGGCGATCTCCTCGATCGCTTGCGGCTGGTCGCCGGTCGGCAGGTAGGCGTCCGATGTCTTGAAGGGGGGCATTGGGGGAAAGGCTAGCTCCGGTGGAAGAGCAGACAGAACGAGCACCCTACGAGGCCTACGCCGCAATCGCCGGGGCCTTCCTGGCCGGTCTCGGCGCCGTCTCGGCGCTGTCTCGGCGAGCTCCCCCCGGCACGGCGCTCGAGCTGGTCGCGCTCTCGGCGGCCACGTTCAAGGCCTCGAGGACGCTCTCGCGCGAGCGCGTGGCGAGCTTCCTCCGCGAACCGTTCGTCGAGGGCGAGGACGAGCACCCGGCCGGCCAGGGCCTCCAGCGTGCGCTCGGCGAGCTCGTCACCTGCACCCGTTGCGTCGGGACGTGGAGCGCCGCCGCGCTCGCCTCGACCCAAATGATGGCGCCCCGCTTCGGGCGCGCGCTCACGTGGACGCTCGCGGCGGGCGCCGCCAACGACTTCCTGCAGGCCGGATTCGCGGCGCTGTGCGCGAAGGTGAACGAACTGGAGGAAGCCTGACCTAGACCGCCGGGCTCAGTTGGCCCTGACGCGCACGGGCTCTCCCCGCGGAGACGATGTTGCCCTTCTCCTCATAGAGGCGGAGAGCCTCCTCGATCAGCACGGCGGCCTCGTCCGGGCGAACCTCTGCGAGAACGGCGAGCGTGTCAGCGCGCAGATTGACGTCGTCGGTGCCCCCGGCGATCGCGACGGCCTCTCGCGCGAAACGTTCGCCTTCGCCGACGCGTCCCTGGCCGGCGAGCGCCCGCCCTCGCGTCGAGCGCCAGAGAATCTGCGAGAGGTAGTCGTCCGGAGACGCGGTCTCCTCGCTGACGTGAGTCAACCGCTCGGCCTCCTCATGGCGGCCCTGGGCGGAGAGCGCCCTCGCCAGCCTTGCCGCGACCGAGGATCGGTGTCCGGTCTCGCCGGCTTCCGTCAGCGCTTGGAAGCTCTCGGTCAGATACCGCTCCGCGGCGGCGAGATCGCCGGCGAGCATCTCGATGATCGCGAATCCCTCGCCGGCAGATTGGACGGCTGCGAATGCGCTCCCGACTTCCTCGAACGCCGCTATGTCCTGCCCGATGAGCCTGCGGGCGGTCGTAAAATCGCCTCGCATCGCGTGTGCACGGGCGAGGAGCGTCAACAGCCGCCGGTGACCTGGTTCGGTCAACTGCTCCGCGTAGGCGAAAAGCTCATCGAGCGGGTCGGGGCCGTTCAGGAGCGTATTGCCGATCAATCCACGAGACTCGGCCTCGAGAGCCTCGTCCCCGACCGAAAGGGCCTGCGCGAGTGTCCGCTCTGCGGCGAGCCGCGCCTTAACGTGGTGGCCGCTGAACCACTGGCAGTGCGCCAGTCTCGCCCAGGCGCGCGCTCGTCCGTCCGCGTCGCCGATTTCTTCGAAGACCCGGAGCGCCTCGCGGGCCTCCGCTTCGGCGGCTGCCACGCTGAACGCGGGGTCGACGCGCGTCCGAGCGTGGTCCCGATAGAGAACGGCGTAGCTGCGCGTTCGGCGGTCACCGGCCGCCTCCGCTCGCTCGACTGCCTCGTCGAGGAGCGCGAGCTCTCGCCGGAAGTCGCCGCACAGGCCGACAGCGCGCGCGAGATCAGGGAGCAGCCGCACCCGCTCGGGGTCGAGCTCGGCGAGGACTGCGACCGCTCGGGAGAGCAGCGCAGCCGCTCCAGGCCAGTCTGCGCGCGCGGGAGCTCGGCGACCGGCCGCGGCGAGCAAGCTCGCGGCGCGTCGTCCGAGAGCGACCCCGTGCTCGTCGCCAGGCATCAGCTCCTGCCGATAGCGGGAGGCTTGTTCCAAGTGATAGCCGACGAGCTCGTCGGGCGCGGCCGCCACCTGGTCCAGCCAGTCGGCGTAGAGCTCGTGTGCGCCGATCCGCGACTCCTTCGTCATCCCGGCATAGGCCACGTCCCGGACGAGGACGTGCTTGAAGCGGAACGCGTCCTCCGAGCCGGATCGCTCGACGAGCAGGAGCCCGCGACGGACGAGATTCAGCAACCTGGCGTCGACGCCGTTGAGCTCCTCGGGCGGCGTCAACTGAAGGATCGCCTTCCACGGGCATTCCCGGCCGACGACGGCCGCCCGTTCGAGCAACGCACGCTCCGACCGCTCGATGCGGTCGAGACGGGCGGCCAGGATCGCCTCGACGGAGGGTGGAACGCGGGTCACGGCGTCCGGTCCAACCTCGTCGGCGAGCGCGAGGAGCTGCTCCAGGAAGAGCGGATTCCCTTCGGCGATCCGCACGATCCGCTGCCGGTCCCGACTGGGCAGCTCGGCCGGAGCGAGCTGGTCGAGCACCAGGCAAGCGGCCTCGGGCTCCAACGGCTCGAGCACGAGGCTCTGCCTGCCGGAGCCCCACCTTGGACGCTGCTCGAGGAGCTCGGGGCGGGCAAGACAGACGAGCAGCAGCGGCGCCTCCGCCGGCCAGGCGGCGAGATACTCGAGGAGATCGAGCAGGGTCGGCTCTGCCCAGTGGACGTCCTCGAGCGCCACGACCAGCGCGCCCTCCGCCGCCAGCGCCTCGAGGAAGCGGCGGACGGCCCAGAAGATCTCGCCGGTCGAGGCGGCGCCTTCGGCATCGCCCGTCAGCTGGGTGACGCGCTGTGCGATCACGGTCGCCTGTTCATCCGCGCCGAGGAGGGCGGCAATGGTCTCGGCAGGTCGAGACGGAGCTGCCTCTGCCACGATCTCGGCCAGCGGCAGGAACGTCGCACCGTCGCCGTACGCGGCGCACCTTCCGGTCAAGGCCCGTTCGTCCCCGCCGAGCGAGGCGAAGAGCTCGGACAGGAGCCGCGTCTTCCCTACGCCTGGGTCGCCCACCACGGTCACGACCCGGCTCCGACGTTCCGCCCGTACGCCGGCAACGGCGGCACGCAGGAAGGCCAGCTCGTCCTCTCGACCGACGAACGAAGCGTGTCCGAGCGGCCGTGGAACGGTGCCAACCTCGAGCAGGCGGAACGCCTTAGCGTGCCCAAGGGCGCCGCCGAGGTCCACCCCCTCGATTGCCTCGGCATCGACGGCATACGAGACGAGCCGGTGCGTCGCCTCTCCGAGCAGGATCTCGCCCGGCATGGCCGCCTCCTCGAGCCGGACGGCGACATTGACGGCCGTGCCGGTCGCATAGGAGCCCTGTGAAGCGGGATCCGCGGCCAGCACCTCGCCCGTGTTGACCCCGACCCGGATCTGGAGGAAGGCTGCGGGCTGCTCGCCGTTCACGGCGTCGATCGCATCCCGGAGCTCTCTCGCCGCACGAACGGCCCGGAGCGCATCGTCCTCGTGCACCGACGGGATGCCGAACGCGGCCATCACCGCGTCCCCGATGAACTTCTCGACGGTGCCCCCGTGCCGCTCGATCACGCGCTGCGCCACCTCGAAGTAGCGGAGCATGAGGGTGCGGAGCACCTCCGGATCGAGCGACCCTCCGAGCGCGGTCGAATCGACGACGTCGGCGAAGAGGACCGTCACGGTCTTCCGCCGGTCCTCCGCTCGCGCGGGCGCAGACGGCGGCTTCCTTGACGGCGGGGCGTCGAGAGCGGAGTCGTGCCGGAGGATCGCGGCCTCGAGCCGCTTCAGCTCCGGCCAGGGCTCGATCCCGAGCTCGCCGACGAGCCGCTCGCGGCTCCGGTGGTACACCTTGAGCGCCTCGGCCTGCCGACCCGCCCGATAGAGGCCGAGCATCAGGAGCGCCGTGGGGCGCTCGCGCAGCGGGTACTCTGCGGCGAGAGCCTCGAGGTCGGCGACTAGCTGGGCATGACGGCCGAGGTCGAGCTCGGCTTCGAGCTGCTCTTCACGAGCGGCGGCGCGGAGTTCTTCGAGTCGGCCCGCCTCGGCCGCCGCGAACGGACCGAGCTCGACGTCGGCGAGTGGTTCGCCCCGCCAGAGTGCGAGCGCCGCTCCAAGCAGCCGGACCCGTTCGTCGGGGCCGACGGCTGCCCGTGCATCGTCGACGGCGGCCTCGAACCGCCGGGCGTCGACGGCCTCGGGCTTGAGCGCGAGCGCGTAGCCGGGCGCCTGAGTGACGAGGACCTGCGGCGAGAGCGACTTCCGGAGATCGGAGATCACGTTCTGAAGCGAAGCCACGGCCGTCTTCGGCGGGCGCTCACCCCAGAGCTCGTCGATGATCCGATCCCTCGAGATCACCTCTCCCGGCCGCATGGCGAGCAAGGCCAGCACCGCCCGCTGCTTGCTGCGGCGCAGCTCGAGGCGGCCGGCCGCAACGTCCACCTCGAGCGGCCCGAGCAGGCGCACCTCGACGAGGGACATCCGTTCAATTGAACACCCGAGTCAGTAGGACTTACAACTCCGGATGAGTGCCGTGTGAGTGCGGTGTGATCGCCGACTGCGACCGTGGACGCATGAGCTTGGCCGAGGAAGCGCAGCGGTATCTCGCAGTGGTGGAGGCCTTCCGCGCCGCCGGGTGTGCGCCCCGGTGGCGAGCGGAAGCATGCGGCGACGCCGCCCGGCGGCCTGCGAGCACCGCTGCGCTGAAGCGGGCCGCCCCACCCGTCCCGAGGAGAAGGCACTAGAAAGCCGGGGAGGGGCCGCGGACGGCGAGCCGGATGCGGCCTCCGGCTCGCCGCATTCTACGACTAGGCCGTCGGTCCGGGCGACTGTCGCCACCACCCGAACAACCGACGGAGATCCCGGCCGTATGCCGCCGAGTAGATGTCCCGCCGGGCATCGGTCCACTCCATGCCCGCCCAGCCGTTCCGCCGATAGCAGAGAAACCGTCCACTTGACGTGTCACCGCGGCGGAGCCGGTCACTGTGTCCGGTTTCCCCCGCGGGTTTCCAGGCACCGATCGCCTGTGAGTCCGGACCGCACCGCGCTAGAGCGCGGACAGGCTCCCCCGGCGTTGCCAGTTGCTCGCCGAATGCCTGTTCTAGGAAGTACGCGCGCATCCGGTTGCCGCTCTTGGCGAGGTTGTACTCGACTCGATCCACCTCGCGCGTCCCGAGCCGGCACAGCATCCGAGAGTCGAAGTCCGGCGTCAGCGGCTCGGTCGGCCGGCAACGGCCCCGAATAGGGGCCGGAATTCGTTGCAACAGAATCTCATCGTTCAGCGTGAGCGTCGTGCCTTCGGCAGCGATCACTTGCGGCTCGTCACCGATCACGGCGTACGCAATGGCCCCCACAGCGCCCGCGACGAGTAGGGCGCCCAAGATCCCGAGTGCCGGAAGGAGACGCGGAGCATTCCTGCTGCGGCGCGGCTGCCGCACGGTCGTTGGCACAGGGGCTTCGCCATTGACCTCGCCGACAGTCCTTCCCGCGTACGTCGCCGCAGCCGCGGAGCCGAGGACATGCCGTAGGGCGGCGACCAACTCCCGACAGGAGCCGTACCGCTGTTCCGGGTCCTTCGCCATCGCCTTCGCGAGCACGCCGTCGACCTCGCGCGGGAGGTCGGGCCGGAGCTCCGACAGCAGCGGCGGCTCCTCGCGCATGTGCGCCCACAGCACCGCGACCTCGGTCTCCCGGCGGAAGGGCGTCGCTCCGGCGAGTGACTCGAAGATCACGCAACCGAGCGAGTAGATGTCGGTCCGGGCGTCGACCTCCCGACCTTCGATCTGCTCCGGCGACATGTAGTCGATCGTCCCGACGAACTGACCGGACGCGGTGATCCCGCTTCTCGACTCGAGATGCTTGGTCAGGCCGAAGTCGGCGAGATAGGCGATCGGCGGTGCGTCCGGCTCACCGGGCTCGACAAGGATGTTCGCCGGCTTGACGTCGCGGTGGAGCAGTCCCCTCGCGTGCGCCACGTCGAGAGCGCTGCCGACCTGCGCCGCGACCGCGATCGCGTGGTCCGGCGCGAGCGGGCCGTCCCGCCGGAGCTGCGCCTTCAGGTCGCCCTCGACCCAGCGCATCGCGATGTAGAGGACGCCCTCCCAATCGCCTGCGTCGTAGATCGGGACGATGTTCGGGTGGTTGAGGGAAGCCGCGGTCCGCGACTCTCGCACGAAACGCTCGCGGAAGCTCTCGTCCTCGGCGAGCTCCTCCGCCAGGAGCTTGAGCGCGACCTTGTTTCCCAGGCGAACGTTCTCGGCCCGGTAGACGACGCTCATCCCACCGCGTCCGAGAAGGGACTCGATCCGATACCCGGCGAACTCCGTGCCGATCCGCGGCACAACCGCCATGTCGCCGGTTGTAACACAGTTCTGACAGCGGTTCTATCCTCGGTGGCCGATGTCGAGGCAGCCGCCGCCGACCCCCAGAGCCGGCATGCGCCTCGGCCCGTACCTGCTCGAGAGTGTCCTCGGCGAGGGCAGCATGGGCATCGTCTTCCGAGCGAGCCACGAGAACGGAACCGTCGTCGCCCTCAAGGTGCTCCGGCCGGAGCTTTCGCACGACGACGGGTACCGCCGACGATTCGAACGGGAAGGCCGCATCGCGTCTGGCCTTGCCCACCGGCACCTCGTCGAGGTCGTGGACACGGGCGAGGCCGACGGCTGGACCTATCTGGCGTCGCGCTACGTCGCCGGCGAGTCGCTCGCCGAGCGTCTCGGCCGCGAAGGGCCTATGCCCGTCGACGAGGTGGTGCGGCTGGCCGGCGAGGTCGGCACCGCCCTCGACACGCTTCACGCGAGCGAGCTCGTCCACCGCGATGTGAAGCCGTCGAACGTGATGCTGGCGGAGAGCGGCGCCGAGCTCACCGACTTCGGCGTCGCCCGAGGGACCGCCGACACTGTGCTCACGGCGCCGGGACGGGTGGTCGGAACGCTGGACTACCTGGCGCCCGAGGTCATCCGGGGGCAGCCGGCCGAGGCCCCCGCAGACGTCTATGCGCTCGGGTGCCTTCTGTACGAGTGCATCGCGGGACAGCCTCCATTCGGGTCCCGGCCGTTCGCCGAGGCCGCTGTCGCGCACCTGTCGGAGGAGCCACCCGACCCCTCCCCCACTCGCGGCGACCTCCCGCGCCAGTTCTGGACCGCGCTGCGGCACGGGCTGGCCAAGGATCCCGACGACCGCCCGCCGACGGCCACCGCCTACGCGCTCATGCTCCGGGTCTCAGCGCGACCGAGCTAGCTCTGTCCTGATCTCCTCGAGCAGGCGCTCGATCCGGTCCGCCTGCGCGGCGAGCCGCTCCGCCGCACGCTCCAGCTTCCGCGTCGCCGCGTCCGACCCAGCGCGTCGGGGCTCGGGCTCGTCGGACACGAAGTAGCTCAGCGGCTTGCCCGTCGCCTCGGCGACGAGACGGAGCACGTCGAGATCGGGTGTCGTCGCCCCACGCTCCCACCGGGAGACCGTGATCGGCTCGACCTCGACCTCTGAGGCGAGCTCTCGCTGCTTCCAGCCCCTTGCGGCGCGAGCCTGCCGAATCCGACCGCCGAGCTCCGGGTCTCTGGTCGCCATAGACAGGAGAATAACAGATTAAGGCTAGTCTTTACCTAATCATTACAGAGCTAGTCTTGAATAATCATAACTTGCCTACTAATCTGGCTAGTCATTAAGTGGCTAGTTCCAGGAAGGAGGCGAGGGATGTTCCGCAAGCAGCTTTTCATTCTGCTCCTCAGCGTCGCAGGGGCGCTGTCGCTCGCGAACCTCGGTGGCGGCGGCGGGCCCTAGGCCGCCGCCGCACAGTGCGCACGGAGAGCCCGGCCGGGCTTTCCGTGCTGTCTAAACAGCGCTCAGCTCGGCGAAAAGGGCTCTGGCCCGGCGTCCGGACGCGCTGTCTCCCTTCCGCTCGAACAGTTCGAGCGCCTCCTCCACTCGACCGGCAGCAGGCATCGGCCGACCGCCAAGCCGGAGAACTTCGGCCACATCGAGCAACACGGCCCCGTGGTCGGAGACCGCATCCGTGCTCTGGACGATGCGCAGGCCCTCGAGGACGAGCGCTTCACCTTCCTGCGTCCGCCCCTGATGCGCGAGCAGCTTGCCCTTCAGGCTCCTCCACGAGAACTGCGCGATGATGTCGCCCTTCGGACAGCGCCGCTCAGCAAGATCGCTCCAGTCCGCTGCCTCCGCGTAGCGGCCCTGGTCGTAGAGAGCCTGTCCGAGCCAGGCGGCGATCGTCGCAAGAGCGGTTTCGTCGTTCACGCGCTCGAAGGTCTCGCAGCACTCGCGGAAGACGGATTCGGCCGCCGCCGAGTCCCCGGCGAGGTCGTGGACGCGCCCTCGGATTCGCCCCGAGTTGTTCGCGAGCGAGTAGAGCTCACCGAGCTCGGTGTAGATCTCATCAGCCTTGTCGAGCGCGTCGAACGCCTCGTCGAACCGCTCCGCGAGCCCCTGGAGGCCGCCGAGAAAGACCAGCACCCCGGCTGACCCGGACAGATCGCTCGTTTCCTCGAGTAGCCGCTCGCAACGGTCGATTGCGGCGGGCACCGGTATCGGACCATGGAACAGGGCGGTCGCGAGCTCGGAGAGACACCCCGAGGGCGACCAGTCGGTCCGGCGGTAGTGGACGAGTGCACGCTCGGATGCCTCCATCCAGTCCGCACAGCGCCCCTCCATCGATCCGCGGACATAGCCGACGAGTCGCCACGCCCTGCCGAGAGCCCGGTCGTCAGCGTGCTCTTCGAAGACGGGTACGGCTTCGTCGAGCAGCGCAAGGAGGAGCGACGGATCGGCTTCGGGGTCGGTGAAGAGACGGCCGTACCCGAGCTCGATTCGCGCTCGCAGCGCGAGGCGCCGGTCGCCCGCGTTCTCGGCATCGCCGAGCGCTTCGGTCAATGCCTCGTCGCTCCCCTGCGCGTCGCCGAACCAGCGCCGGGCGATCCCGAGCTCGCAGAGCAGCTCCACCCGGTTGGCGTCCTGTCGCTCGAGCAGTGACGTGGCACGGCTCAGCAAGTTCATCGTCGCTCGAAGGTCCGCGCGCTTCCAGCTGCGCATTCCTGCAGCAGCCAGACGCCCTCCCGCCGCATCCGCCAGCGGACGGAGCCGCGGGTCCGCCGGCCGAAGCTCGGCCCAGTAGTCATGTGCCTGCTCGAGGTGGTAGCCGACGATCTCGTCTCTGCCGTCGCGCTGACCGAGCCACGTCCCGTACCGCTCGTGGAGGTCTGCCCGCGCGCTCTTCGTCATCCCCGCGTAAGCGACGTCCCTGATCAGCACGTGGTGGAAGTGCGCGTCCTCGTCGTCGCCTCGCAGTCCGCGGACCAAGCCTCGACGCGCGAGCGCCGCCAGCCTTCGGTCGAGCCCGGGGAGCGTCTCCGGCGGAGACAGCGCCACGAGGGCGCTCCGCGAGAAGTCGCGACCGACGACCGCAGCGCGCTCGAGGAGCGCACGCTCGTCCGGCTCCAGGCGGTCGAGGCGGCCCGCGAGCAGCGCCTCAACGGTCGGCGGGACTGCCGCGAGCGACTCGGGGCCGGCGTCCTCGGCAAAGGCCAGCAACTGCTCGAGAAAGAGCGGGTTGCCTTCGGCGACGTGGACGATCCGGGACAGTGCCGTTTCGTCGAGATCCGCGCCGATATCAGCCACCAGCCGTTCGGACTCGTCGTCAGTCAGCGGCTCGAGTGCGAGCAGACCCTTCTCGCTGCCCCAGCCGGGTCGTTGCTCCAGGAGCTCGCTCCTGGCGAGACAGAGGACGAGCAGCGGTGCGTCGGCTCTCCAGGCGGCGAGGTACTCGATCAGGTCGAGGAGCGTCGGCTCGGCCCAGTGGATGTCCTCCAGGACGACGACGAGCGGCCGTCCGAGGGCCAAGGCTTCGAGGAACCGGCGCACCGCCCAGAACACCTCTCCCGTGGACGCGGCGCCCTCGGCGGGATCGGCCAGTTGCGCAACTCGCTCCGCGATCAGCGGCCCCTGGTCGTCGCCGAGGAACAGCCTGGCGATCGCCTCCCGCGGGCGCTCCGGGGCAGCTTCACGGACGATGTGGGCGAGCGGCAGGAAGGTCGCTCCCTGCCCGTAGGAGACGCAGCGGCCGACGAGCGCCCACGCGCCCGTGCTCGCCACGAACTCCTTCGCCAGCCGGCTCTTGCCCACGCCGCCGTCGCCGAGGACGGTGACGACACGACTATGCCGCTCGGCCTGGACGCCCGCGAACGCCGCTTGCAGCCATGCCAGCTCGCTCGTCCGCCCGACGAGCGTCGTGCCGACGAGCGGGCGGCTGGCTTCCACCACCTTCTGAAGCCGGAAGGCGGGAGCTCGGCCGAGGGCCGCTCCGACGTCGACCGGATCGACCGGCTCGCCTTGCGCCGTGTTGCGAACGAGCGCCCAGGTCGCCGCGCCGAGGAGAATCTCGCCCGGCAGCGCCGCCTCTTCTAGCCGCATGGCGACGTGCACCGGCCCGCCGGTGACGAATGCCGCTCCTGAGTCAGGATCGCTCGCCACCACCTCACCGGAGTTGACCCCGACCCGCAATTGCAGGGCGATGCCGTGCGCCTCGGTGAGCTCCGAATTCAGCTCTTCGATGCTGTCGCGCAGGTCCACGGCCGCGCGCACCGCGCGCAACGCGTCGTCCTCGTGGACGGTGGGGACGCCGAAGACGGCCATCGCCGCGTCGCCGATGAACTTCTCGAGGACACCGCCGTGACGCTCCACGGCGCTCGTGACTGCGCCAAAATAGCGCCGCATCACACCGCCGAAGACCTCGGGATCCAGTCGCGCGGCGAGATCGGTCGAGTCGACGACGTCGGCGAAAAGGATCGTGACGCTCTTTCGTCGCTCGGGCTCCGCCGACACGGGAGCAGGGCCCTTCCCCGGCCCGACCGACGGGTCGTGCCGAAGGATCGCCTGCTCGAGCTCGTTGAGCTCGGCCGACGGCTCGAGCCCCAGCTCCTCGACGAGAATCGCACGCGTCTGGCGGTAGAGCTCGAGGGCGTCGGCCTGTCTGCCGGACCGGTAGAGGGCGAGCATGAGCTGGGCGCGCGGCCGCTCGCGCAGCGGGTGCTCGGCGACGAACGCCTCCAGCTCAGGGACGAGGTGAGCGTGCCGTCCGGACGCCAACTCGGCGTCGAAGAGCTCTTCGCGGGCCGCCGTCTTGAGCTCTTCCAGCCGGGCGATCTCCATCGGCGCGAACGGCTCGTCGGCGACGTCGGCGAGGGCGGGGCCACGCCAAAGCTCGAGGGCCTCGCGGAGGTCGGTTCCTTCGCGGACGGCCCGTTCGAACCGATGGGCGTCCACGAACCGGGGGTCCAGCTCGAGCACGTAGCCGGGCGACCGTGTAACGAGGACGTCGGGGCCGATCAGCCTGCGAAGCTCGGAAACCAGGTTCTGCAGCGAGCCGACTGCGGATTTCGGAGGTGTCTCGCCCCAGAGCTCCTCCACGAGACGGTGGGTCGACACGACTTCGCCGGCGTGCAGCGCGAGCAGTGCGAGTAGCGCGCGCTGCTTCTTCCGGCGCACGGGGACCGGCTCGTGGTCGCGGGCAAGCGCAACCGGGCCGAGGAGTTTGACCTCGACAAGAGACATCTGTCTCAAATTGAACACCCTCGGCGCCTACGGCGCATAGACGCAGATGAGCCACGGGTGAGGGCTGCATGAGCGGCCGAGCGCAGCCTGGACGCATGAAGATTCTCTTGACAGCCCTGGCGGCATTGATCGTGGCGGCGCCCGCAGCGGCGGCGCCACCCCCGAACGACAACCGCGCCGACGCGCAGCAGGTTCCGACCTTTCCCTCTTCGGCGCACGGCTCGACGGTGGAAGCGACGACCGAGAGGCTCGACCCGCAGGTCTCCAAGTGCGGACGGGTCGACGCGACCGTCTGGTACCGAATCGACGCCGCGCCCGATGGCACGATCGTCGCGACGGCCCAGGCGGCGGGACAGCTCGCACCGGTCGTGCGGCTCTACCGGCGCTTGCAGTCGAGCATCCAGGAGGTCTCCTGCAGCACTGCCAAGGCAGGAGGCAAGGCGATCGCGTCAGTCGCCGCCGTTCGCGGAGCGGGCTACCTGATCCTCGTCGGCCGCCGTCCCGGCGCAGCCGACGGCGAGTTCGATCTCCGGGCAGATCTGGTTCTGCCGCCGGAAAACGACGAGCGCGGCGAGGCGGCTCGCGTCGGCCGGCTCCCCGCGACGGTGCGCGGCACCACCCTCGGCGCCACGAGCGACGACTACCGCGACTGCGGAATGAGCGGCGGCGGCGTCTGGTACCGGTTCCAAGGACCGGCGACCGGCCGGGCGCTGGTTCAACTCGACACGGGCCAACGCAGCGGGGCCGTGGCGGTCTTCCGCCGCTCTCGCGGGAGCGTGGAGGAGCTCGGGTGCGCGGCGACCGATCGCCGGGGCGGCTTGACCGCCGGCTTCGCAGCGAAGCCGGGCGCGGACTATCTGATTCTGGTCGGCGACAGGGCCGGCTCGAGCCCCGGCGCATTCGTGCTCAGGATTCGGGCGGGCGAGGCTCCGGAGCATCTGCCCGGACGCGCCCTTCCGCACGGCGGCGCGCGTGGCTCCGTCGACGGCCTCAGCGACGTCAACGATGTCTGGTCGGTCCGGATGCGGCCCGGCCGGACATACCGGATCGCGTTCGCCTCGACTCCATGCGCGCAGCTGAGCATTCGACGTGCGAGCAAGACGCTGCGGCGCTTCTCCTGCCGCGGCTACACGAGCTTCACGCCCGGCCCCGACGGCGGCGGCCGCTACGCGGTCGAGGTCCGGGCCTCGGGCTACTCGGGACGCCAGAGGTACCGGCTCCAGGTCGTCGCGGCGGGGACCGACGACATCGGCGTCGGTCTCGAGCTAGCCGCCGGATCGATCCACCGCGGCAAGCTGTCGCCGTCGGGCGTCGACGTCCTCGACCTTTACCACTTCGACGTCGCGCGGCTGAGCGAGGTGCGGCTGGATCTCGCCCGCGGCGCTGGGCGATCGTTCTCGCTCGTCCTGCTCACCGACACGGGACAGCGGATCGCGACCGGCCAGACCGGCGTGCGCCGCCGGCTCGGCCGCGGTCGTTATGTCGTAGCCGTCGAGGCGCCTCCTGGTACGGAAGCAGGCCGCTACCGCCTGGCGCTCAGGCTCCGCGACGTCACGTCCACGACCGTCCTCGTCTCGGGCTCGCGCTCGGCCGAGGTCACCCCCGGATCGGTCGTCTCGATCTCATGCAGCGTGTCCCCGGCGACCACCGGTGGGCGGATCGAGCTCCAGATCGACCGCTTCGACCCCCTTACCGGCTGGCACTTCCACCGCAAGATCCGAATCGCCGCCGGCTCGGCGCTGTCGTGGCGGCCGCCCACGGCCGGACGTTGGCGCGTGCGGGCGCGGTTCCTCGGCACCCGCGGCTCGGCGCCCAGCCGCAGCGGCTATGCGCAGATCGTCGTCGCGAGGCCGATCGGATGACGGTCGCAGAAGAAGCACAGCTGTATCTCGCGGTCGTCGAGGTCTTTCGGGCCGAGGGCCACGAACCGCACTGGCAACCGGAGTGGCTGGTGCCTCCGGTGCCGCGCCCCTGGTCTGCGCAGCCGAAGCCGCTGCGCCTCGACCGCAACAAGCAAAGGAGGAAGTGATGAGACGGATTCGGATGCGAATCCCGATGCTCGTGGTGGTGCTGACGGCGGCGCTCCTGACAGGAACCGCCGCCGCCGCGGCGCCGGACAACGACAACTTCGCCTCGGCGGCCGAGCTGCAGGGTCGCGAGGCGTCCGCGTCCGGGACGAACAAGGACGCGACCAAGGAGGCTGGCGAGCCGAACCACGTCGGAAAGGCCGGAGGCGCCTCGGTCTGGCACCGGTGGACGGCGCCGGCGAGCGGGAAGGCGACGATCTCGACCTGCGACAGCGACTTCGACACGCTGCTCGCGGTGTATACGGGCAGCGCGCTCAACGCCTTGACCGAGGTCGCCGCCAACGACGACGCGACGTGCGACCTGGCGAGCTCCGTCTCGTTCCAGGCCGCGAAGGGCGAGACGTACCGGATCGCGGTCGACGGCGTCGCCGGCGATGTCGGGACGTACCACCTCCTGCTCCGGCTCGCGCCGCCGAACGACGACTATGCAGACGCGGTCACCTTGTCCGGTGACCAGGGGGCCGTTGACGGCACGACGGCCGGCGCCTCCCGCGAGCCTGAGGAGCCGGACTACCTCACTCGCTCTGTCTGGTACCGCTGGACCGCGCCCTCGACGGGGTGGGCGACCTTCGAGGCCTGCGGAGGTGCGCTACGCCCCGGGCTCGCGGCGTACACAGGCACCACGCTCGCGACGCTCCAGTGGGTCGACTCGCATTACAACGAGTGCGCCGACGGGGCTGCCCGGATCGCGTTCGCCGCGACCGAAGGCGTCATCTACAGCCTTGTGGTGGACAGCTACGAGGACACCGGTGACTTCGCGCTGGCATGGAACCGGAACGCGCCACCGCCGGATGGACCTTTCAACGAGGTCGAGCCGACGATCACGGGCAGCGCCCGCGTCGGTGAGACGCTCACCGGTTCAGACGGAGAATGGTTCGGGACTCCGCCGCTCTCGCTCACCTACTCGTGGTGGCAGTGCGGTACCGGCGGGTGCAATCGAATCGCCGGTGCGACGGCGAAGTCGTACGTTCCGACGAACGCTGACATCGGCAGGCGCCTCTACTTCCAAGTGATCGCGTCGAACGCGGCCGGCTCCGACTACGCCTTCTCGGAAGGCACCGCGCCCGTGCGCTCCCGTGGTCCGGCGCTCGTCTCCCCGCCGAGGGTGAATGGGGTGGCGCGAGTCGGTCTCCTGATCGACGCGGCCTCTGGCGCCTGGAGCGGTATGCAGCCGATCCAGTACGGGTACCAGTGGCAGCAGTGCGATGCCGCCGGGGCCAACTGCCGCGACCTCCCGAACGAGATCGGCATCGTGTTCGAGGTCGGGCGGGCGCACGTCGGCTCACGGCTGCGCGTCGTCGTCACGGCGACGAACGTCGACGGTTCTGTGTCGGCCACGTCCGAGCCGACCGCCGTCGTGCCGAAGCCGCGGGCGACACGGGCGGCCCGCTGTCTCGTGCCGAACGTCCGCGGACGAACCCTCTTGCGGGCCAAGGCCCTAATCCGGCGCGCAGGTTGCGTCACTGGATCGGTCAGACGCGCCTTCTCGAGCTCGATGCGCCGCGGTCGGGTGCTCTCGCAGACACCTCGGGCGGGAGCCCGGGCCCGCCGCGGCGCCAAGGTCAAGCTCGTCCTCAGCAAGGGAGCTAAGCGATGAGCTGATCATCGGCGTCTGACCGCGCCCCTCGCCGGAGACCCGGGTGCACCTGGGTCTCCGGCGTCCACGTGGTCCGACCCCGTGCCCTCACCGCGGCGCCCGCGACGAGCGCCATCACACCGGTCTGCACCGCGGCGCAGAGCGCGAACACCGGCGCGACGCCGACGAGGTCGAGCAGCGGGCCGGCGCCGAGGATCCCGATCGGCATCGCGAGGGCCATGATCGTCATGAAGCTCGAGAGCACGGTGGCGCGGAGCTCGGGCGGGATGCGCAGCGTGATGATCGCGTGGAGGCTCGGGTTGATCAGGCCGTTGGCGAGCCCCGAGGCGCCGAGGACCGCGACCGCGGCCCAGGCCGGTACGTGGAGGACGAGTAGCCAGAGCGGGAGCGCCTGACCGAGCGCGACCCGTGCGATCAGGGTCAGGCCGTCCATGCGCTTCACCAGCCGGTAGGCGACGGTGTTCCCGATCACCGCGCCGACGCCGAACGCGGCGAACATCGCGCCGACGATGCGCGGGTCGGCGTCGTAGCGCGTCACCACCAGTACCGGCAGCGCGATGAAGATCGCCTGCCAGGCCATGTCTCCGACGATCAGGCTGAAGCGCCAGGCGCGGACGAGCGGGTCGCGGGCGACCCACCGCAGCCCGGCGCGGAAGCCGCGATCCTCGTCGGTCGCCGGCAGCGGCTTCGTCGCGGGGACGAAGAGCCCGAGGAGCAGGACGGAGACGCCGTAGGTCGCGGCGTCGACGAGGAGCACCGCCGGCGCGCCGATCAGGCCGATCAGGACGCCGGCGAGCGGGGGGCCGAGCAGGAGCGTGATCCTGTTCGCGCCCTGGAAGAGCGCGGAAGCCTGGCTCACGACCCCCTCGTCCTCGCCGAGGAGCTCCGGCACGATCACGCGCTGCGCCGCGAAGTGCGGCCCGGTGAACGCGCCGATCGCGAAGGCCACGCCGACGATCAGCCCGAAGGGGAGCGCGCCGGCCCAGTGGCAGACCGGGATCACGAGCATCAGCGGCCCGCGACAGGCGTCGCAGAGCAGCATCGTCCGCCGCGCACCGACGCGATTCATCAGGCGGCCTCCAACCAGGCCGGACAGTGCAATCCCGATCGCTTCGAACGCGATCACGACGCTCATCCGCGTCGCCGAGCCGCTTCCGATCAGGACGAACCAGGGCAGTGCGACCCAGGTCATCTGCGCCCCCGAGGTGGAGATCGTCTCCGCCGCGAGGAGCGCGCGCAGGGGTCCGCGCCTGAGGACGCTCGTGTCCATCAGGCGGCCTCCGCCGGGGCCTCGCGCAGGCGCGGGATCGGCGAGAAGACGAGGAAGATCACTCCGGCAAGGGCGCCGAGCACCCCGATCCAGAGCGTCGTGTGGAGCCCGATCGCGGTCCCGAGCGCCCCGCCCAGCAGCGCGCCGATCGGCCGGATGCCGTAATTGACAAACCGGAACGTCCCGCTCATCCGTGCCCGCAGCCGATCAGGCGTGCGGAAGAGCATCAGGCTCCCGGCGTTGACGTCGAGGATCATCACGCCGACCGAGCAGAAGAACTCCGCGGCACCGAGCATCAGCGCGATCTGGAGGTCCGAGCCCGCCGCGAGCGGCACGAGCACGAGCGGCAGCGGGAAGAGCACCGCGCCGAGCGTGAACGCGGCGCCGAGCCCGATCATCCGAGCGACCCAAGGCGAGATCACGGCGCCGACGACACCGCCCACCGCGCCCGCGCCGAGAATCAGGCCGAGCAGCGCGGGGCTCACGCCGAGCTCGCGCGTCGCGTACAGCACGAAAATCGCGTGGAAGACGAAGTTGAAGAGGTTGATCGTCGCGACGCACAGGAGCTCCGGCCGGATGAACTCGTCCTTGAGGACGAAGGCGAAGCCGGCGCG
>DATLQK010000027.1:0-28072 GCA_035535195.1 Gaiellaceae bacterium
TCGACCGGCTCGTCCGGTCGCTGCAGGTGTCGGCTCTGCGGGAGTCCGACCCGGCGAGCGCGGAGCTCCTCGAGCGCCGGCATCTGACCCCCGGCTGGCAGCCGGACTCAGACCCCGACTACCGCGAGCTGATCGAGCGCACCCTCTCCAAGTAACAACTTGTCACTAGCGGGGAGCGGCCCGGCTCCCCGAGCGGGATTGCCGCACTTCGGAGCGTTTCCAGCCCTTGTAACAAGTTGTTACTTGCCGTCAGCGGCCCTCCGCCAGGGCTCCTCGGAGGGCCATGCAGGTGCTCGTGGCGTGCGCGATCAGGCGGTCGTTCTCGTCCACGATCCGGCACTCGGTCAGGCCGATCGTCTTCCCCTTCGAGACCACCTTCCCGTACGCCAGCAGCGTCCCGGTCCAGAACGGGCGCAGGTAGTTGATCTTCAGCTCGAGCGTCGTGAACGTCTCTCCGTCGTCAAGCGTCGTGAAGAAGGCCATGCCCATCGCGGCATCGGCGAGGTCGCAGAGGATCCCGCCGTGGATCGTTCCCATCGGGTTCGAGTGACGCTCCTCAGCCTCGAGTCTGAAGACGGTCTCGCCCTGGCCGCCCTCCACGACCTCGATCCCGATCAGCTCCGCGACCGGTGGCGGGATTCTCACAGCATCACCACCGATCGGATCACGTCTCCCGCCTCCATGTCCTCGAACGCCTGGGCCACGTCGTCCAACGCGATCCGCTTCGTAACCATTCCGGCCAGGTCGAGCCGCCCTTCGGAGGCGAACTGCGCCAGCCGGGGGAAATCCTCGTCCGGCACGTGGTCGCCGCCGTGCGAGACGACGATGCGCAGTCGTCGGTCGAACAGGAACTGCAAGGGAACCGTCGCCTCGACGCCGGGCTGAGGGAGCCCGATGTACACGAGCGTTCCCGCATGGCCGAGCATCGCGAGCCCCTGGGCGACGGTCTCGGGCCGCCCGACCACGTCGAAGACGAAGTCGAGCCGCTCGCCGTCGCCTCGGTGCGTGGCGCCGAACCGCTCCGCCGACTCGAGCTTCCGCTCGTCGAGATCGAGCGCATAGATCTCGTCGGCGCCGGCGATCCGGGCGCCCTGGATCACCGAGAGGCCGACTGCGCCGCAGCCGATCACGCCGACCCGTGCGCCCTCCCAGACCTGCGCCGTCTTCAGCACGGAACAGACGCCGGTCGCGACGGCGCAGCCGATCAGGCACGCCTGCTCCGGAGGCAAGTCGCCGCCGACCGGCACCGCCGCCGCGCCGTGGACGATCGTGCTCGTCGCGAATGTCCCCGTCTGGAGCGCGCCGAAGAGGTCACGGCCGTCCGGCGCATGCATCCTGCCGTGCGCTCCCGGAGGCGTCCTGCACAGGTGCCGGGCGCCGCGCCTGCACCACGCGCATCGGCCGCACGGCGACCGCCAGCCGATCACCACGCGATCCCCCGGCGCGACGTGCGTGACACCGTCGCCGACCGCCTCGACCACACCGGCTCCTTCGTGCCCGAGCAGCACCGGCAGGGGATGCCCGAAGCCGGTCCGGATGATGTGGAGGTCCGAGTGGCAGACCCCGCTCGCCTCGATGCGCACTCGGACCTCACCCGCGGCCGGCTCGTCGAGGCCGATCTCCTCGACCCCGAATCGCTCGAGCTCGCTCAGGACGATGCCGCGATCCACGTCCGGTCCAGATCCCCTGGTCGTCGCGCACCAATCAACGCGAGCGTGAGGTCCGTGTCCGCCATCAGGTGCCGAATCACAGCCTCGACGCCCTCCTGGCCCCCGACCGCGAGCCCGTAGGCGTACGGCCGGCCGAGCAGCACCGCGTCCGCCCCGAGCGCGACCGCCTTCAGCACGTCCGAGCCGCCGCGGATCCCGCCGTCCATCAGCACCACGGCTTCGGGCCCCAGCTCGTCCCGCACTTCGACCAGCGCGTCGAGCGCCGCCACCGCGCCGTCCACCTGCCGGCCGCCGTGGTTGGAGACGATCACGCCGTCCGCGCCTGCCTCCCGCGCGAGCACTGCGTCGTCGCCGCGGAGGATCCCCTTCACGAGCAGCGGCAGCTCGGTTTGCCCGCGCAGCCACGACAGGCCGTCCCAGGTCAGCCCGAGGTTCGGGAAGGTCTGGAGCATCGCCACCGCCGCGCCGAGCGGGTCCTCCTCCGGCGGCTGAGCCAGCCGGCTTCGAAACACCGGATCGGAGAAGAACTGCGCGCACCCCTCGCCGCCGAGGAAGGGCAGGTACCCCTTGGCGAGATCTCGCGGCCGCCAGCCCAGGGTCATCGTGTCGAGCGTGACCACGAGCGCGCCGTAGCCACTCGCCTCCGCACGACGGACGAGGCTGATCGCCACCTCGCGGTCGTTCACCCAGTAGAGCTGGAACCACCGGGGTGCGTCGCCCATCGCCTCGGCGGCCTCCTCGATCGTGTGCGATGCCGCGCTCGAGAGGAGCATCGGCACGCCCGTTGCGGCCGCCGCCCGCGCAACCCCGACCTCTCCGTCCTCGTGGGCGATCGAGAGCACGCCGATCGGCGCCAGGAAGAACGGCGCCGGCGAGCGCGTCCCGAGCACCTCCACCGACAGGTCGCGCTCGGCCGTCCCCGCCAGCATCCGCGGGCGCAGCCGGCGCCGCTCGAACGCCTTGAGGTTCGCGCGCATGGTCGCCTCCGACCCGGCGCCGCCCGCGATGTAGTCGAACGGCCCGGGCTCGAGCTTCTCGGCCGCGCGAGCCTCCCATTCGGCGGCGGCGATCGGCCACGGCGACTCGCCCGCCACGTAGATCGCGTTCTGTACGTGCCCTCCTTCGGAGCCCATCGACGTACGATCCTCCCATGCCGTCACTGGACGGGAAGGTCGCCATCGTCACCGGTGCCGGCCGGGGGATCGGGCGCGAGCACGCGCTGGCCCTCGGAGAGGCCGGAGCCAGAGTCGTCGTCAACGACCTCGGCGGCTCGCTGTCCGGCGAGGGCACCGACTCGAGCCCTGCCCAGACGGTCGTGAACGAGATCGTCGCGGCCGGCGGCGAGGCGGTTGCGAGCTACGACGACGTCTCCGACTTCGCCGCTGCCGAGCACATGATCGGCCGGGCCGTCGACCGTTACGGCCGCCTGGACATCCTCGTCAACAACGCCGGGATCCTCCGCGACCGGATGCTCGTGAACATGACCGAGGACGAGTGGGACGCGGTGATCGCCGTCCACCTCAAGGGCCACTTCGGGCCGACCCGCCACGCCGCCGCATACTGGCGTGAGCGGTCGAAGGCGGGTGAGGAGGTGCGGGGACGCGTGATCAACACCTCCAGCCCCTCGGGCGTCTTCGGGAACATCGGGCAGGCGAACTACGGTGCCGCCAAGGCCGCGATCGCCGGTCTCACGCTGATCGCCGCGCAGGAGCTGCAGCGCTACGGCGTCACCGTCAACTGCATCGCGCCGAACGCGCGCACGCGCATGACCGAGGAGACCTTCGGCGACCTGCCGCCGCCGAAGGAGGGGCAGTTCGACCCGCTCGACCCAGGCAACATGTCGCCGCTGGTCGTCGCGCTCAGCGCCGACGACGCACAGGACATCACCGGCCAGTGCTTCTTCGTCTGGGGCGGCTCCGTCAACGTGCTCCGCCCGTGGGACGCCGGCGAGCTCCTGGCGGCCGACGAGAAGTGGGACGCGGACGAGCTCCTCGCCCAGCTGAAGGACCGCTTCCCCGATGGCGCCGCGCCGGCGGGGATGGTCGCGATGATGGGCAAGGCCGGCGGCCAGTCGATTCGCGTTGGCTGAGCGCAACCTCGCCCGCGCCGCAGAGGAGACCTTCGCTCGCCTCGGCGACTACGAGTCGCTCTGGTTCGACGGGCAGTGGATCCGTTCCGGCCAGCTGCACGACCGGGCGGCGCGCCTCGCCGGTTGGCTCAAGGAACAAGGGCTCGAGCCGGGCGACCGCGTCGTCGTCCTGATGGCGAACTGTCCCGAGGTCCCGATCGCCTACAACGCGATCTGGCGCACGGGCGCGGTCGTCACCCCCGCGATCTTCCTGCTCCCACCGGCCGAGCTCGAGCACATTCTCGGCGACTCGGGCGCGACTCTCGTCCTCGCCACGCCTGAGCTGGCCGGCAACGTCCCCGAGGGGACGCGTGTCATCACCACCGACGACTTCGGCGAAGCCGACCCGGCCGAGATCGCGCCGCGCGCACCCGAGGACCCCGCTGCCCTGCTCTACACCGGCGGCACGACCGGCCGCGCCAAGGGCGTCCTGCTTTCGCATGAGAACCTGTGGTTCGCCGGCAAGTCGGGCCACGACGCCGGCCACCTGCCGGAGATCACGCGCGGGCTGCTCGCGCTCCCGCTTTCGCACGCCTACGGCCTGCTCGTCACGGTCGTCGGTCTTCACGCCGAGGAGCAGGGACAGACGGTGCTGATGCGCTGGTTCGACCCGACGCTCTGGCTGGAGCTGGCGCAGGAGCACCGGACGCAGATCACCGCCGTCGTCCCTTCGATGCTCCAGCTGCTCCTCGCCCAGCCGCTCGAGGACTACGACCTGTCCGAGCTGCGTTACGTCGTCTCGGGCGGCGCCCCGCTGCCGACCGAGGTCGCCGAGGAGCTGCTCCGGCGCCTGCCGCAGGTCGAGATCCGCGAGGGCTACGGGTTGACGGAGTCCTCCGCGCTCGTCACCTCGACGCCGCCCGGCGGGTCCCGCCTCGGCTCGGTCGGCCAGGCCGCGCCAGGGGTCGAGGTCCGGATCGACGGTGACGACGAGGTCGGCGAGATCTGCGTCCGCTCGCCGAGCGTGATGCTCGGCTACTGGGGTCAGCCGGAGGCGACGGCAGAGGCGATCGAGGACGGATGGCTCCGCACCGGCGATCTCGGTTACCTGGACGAGGAGGGCTACCTCTACGTCGTCGACCGTAAGAAGGACCTGATCATCCGCGGCGGTTTCAACGTCTTCCCGCGGGACGTCGAGGAGGCGATGCTCGAGCATCCGGCGGTGGTCGGCGCCGGCGTGGTCGGGCGGCCCGACGCGGCCTACGGGGAAGAGGTCGTCGCGTTCGTCGAGCTGGCGTCGGGCGCCGACGCCACCGCCAGCGACCTCGTCACCTACGCAAAGGAGCGGATCGGCGGCTACAAGTACCCGCGCGAGGTGCACCTGGTCGGCTCCCTGCCGCTTACGCCAGTCGGCAAGGTCGACCGGAAGGCGCTCCGCGCCAAACTGCTCGAGGAGGCACCTACATGACGACGACGCTGACCAAGTCCGAGCTCGAGTCCGCGGAGGAGCGCGACCTCGGCACGAGCGACTGGGAGACGATCAACCAGGAGCAAATCAACCAGTTCGCCGGGGCGACTCACGATCACCAGTGGATCCACGTCGACCCGGACATGGCCGCGCAGGGCCCGTTCGGGACGACCGTGGCGCACGGCTATCTCAGCCTCTCGCTGCTGCCGTACTTCCTCTCCCAGGTACTGAACGTCGCCGACGCGAAGATGGGGATCAACTACGGGATCGAGAAGGTTCGCTTCACCGCGCCGGTTCCTGTCGGCTCACGGGTCCGGCTGAAGGCCGCGCTCAGATCGAGCGAGAAGCGGGGCGAAGGCGTTCTCTACCGGATCGCCACCGAGATCGAGATCGAGGGCTCGGACAAGCCGGCGATGGTCGGCGAGGTGCTCTACCTCGTCTTCTAGAACGTCGCCGCGCGCCAGCCGGTGGCGATGATCAGGAGCACGATCGCAGCGACGATCAGCCGGTAGACCACGAACGGCGTATAGGTGTGGCGCCGGACGAAGCCGAGCAGGAAGTCGATCGCGACGAGTCCGCTGGCCAGGGCAGCGAGGACGCCGACCAAGAACGGGCCCTGCCAGCCGGACGGGAGGTCGCCGAGGAGGACGTCCGTCGTCCCCTTGAACACGACCGCTCCGAGCGTGATCGGGACGAGGAGCAGGAACGACACCCGCGCGGCGGCGTCGCGGTCGAGGCCGAGGAAGCGGCCGGCCGAGATCGTGATCCCCGAGCGGGAGACGCCGGGCGCCAGCGCCAGCGCCTGCGCGGAGCCGATCAGGACCGCCTCCCGCGTCGAGAGGTCGTCCATGCGGCGCGTCGTCGGCCGCTGGTCGGCGACCCAGAGGACGAGCGCGAACACCGCGAGCAAGATCGCGATCTGCCACGGCTCGCCAAGGTGGTCGGCAATGAAGCTCTCCCCGGCGCCGCCGATGATCACGGCCGGGATCGTCGCGACGAACAGGAACCACGCGATGCGCTCGTCGGCGCTCTGGACTGACCGGCGCGCCACCGACCGGACCCAGGCGGCGACGTAGACGACCAGGTCGCGCCAGAAGTAGCCGGCGACTGCGATCAGCGTGCCGAGATGGAGCGCGACGTCGAACGTCTGGTTGAACTCGTCGTGCTGCTCGAGGTATGTCCAGTCGAGGAGCCAGGGGACGAGGATCAGGTGGCCCGAGGATGAGACCGGCAAGAGCTCCGTGGCCCCTTGCACGAGCCCGAGCACGAGCGCCTGCCAGTCCGACAGCGCGCCCGCGGTCTCACCGGCGCCGAGCAGGGCGAGCAGGAGCGCGAGCCCGAGAGCCACGCCGGCCACCGTGTAGATGCCGACTCGGCCGCGCATCGGGGCGGGTCCTATCACCCGGGAGGTGAACGCCGGGTGAAAGCCCGCCCAGAAGATTGTCCACAGCTGTGGACAACTACGATGGGTCAATGGCGTCGCTCCACCCCCTGAGCACGCTGGCGACGCGAGAACCCGACCCGCTGCGGCGCGCGCTCCGCGCTCAGGCGCGTGAGATCGTCGCGCGCGAGCCGGGCACGCGGCTCGGTTCCGACCCGGAGGAGCTCCACAAGCAACGCGTCGCGACCAGACGGCTGAGGTCGCTTCTGCGCTCGACCCGGGAGCGGATCGAGGATCTGAACCGAGGGGCACGGCTCGAGTCCGAGCTGCGCTGGCTCGGAGGCGTCCTCGGCGAGGTTCGCGACCGCGACGTCTTGAGCTCCCACCTGATAGGCGGACTCGGAACGATCGAGGAGGGGGCGTCATTCGGCGGCATCCTGGAGCTGCTCGACGGCGAGCGGGAGGAAGCTCGCCACGCGCTAATCGACGCGCTCGACTCGACCCGCTATGCGACGCTGCTCGCGGAGTTCGACTCGCCGCCTGCGCTCCGTGAGGGCGAGCGCTTCGCCACGGCGGTCGCCGCGGAGTACGAGCGGCTGCGCAAGGCTGCCAAGCGGCTTGGTACGGACTCGTCCGACGCGGAGCTGCATCGCGTGCGGATTCGGGCGAAGCGTTCGCGTTACGCCGCCGAGGCGCTCGGCGGTGAGCCGCGGTTTGTCGCTCGCGCGAAGCTGCTGCAGGACGTGCTCGGCGAGCACCAGGACGCGGTGGTCGCGGAAAAGCGGATCCGAGAGCTCATTGCCGCAGTGCGCGGCACCGGGCGTACCGCCCTCGTTGCAGGGAGGCTGATCGAGCGCCAGCGGCGCCGCCGGATCGAGGCTCGGGAGGCGTGGCCGAAGGCGTGGGCACGGCTCCGACGCGCCGGCGACGACGCGTGGCGCTGACGCCGGAGGTTCGCGCCGCCGGAGCAGTACTCCGCCGGGTCGGGCCCGCGGGGATGGAGGTGCTGCTCGTGCACCGTCCGCGGTATGACGACTGGACGTTCCCGAAGGGCAAGGCGGAGGACGGCGAATCCGACGAGGAGAACGCCCTCCGCGAGGTCGAGGAGGAGACGGGGTATCGGGGCACCGTTGGCGTCGAGCTCCCGAGCTCGAGCTACCGCGACAGCCGCGGACGGCGGAAGCTCGTGCGCTACTGGACGATGCGACCGGAGTCCGGCTCGTTCCGCCCCGGGCGCGAGGTCGACGAGGTGCGCTGGCTGACCGAGCACGAGGCGGCACGAACGCTCACCTACGAGCGGGACCGGGAGGTCTTGGCCGCCGTGCCGCCGCCGCTCCTTCTCGTGCGCCACGCGTGGGCAGGCGACAGTAGCGAGTGGAAGGGGGACGACGAGCTCCGGCCTCTGGACGAGCGGGGTCGGCGGCAGGCGGAGGCGCTCGTGGGCCTGGTCGAGCCGTTCCGGATCGACCGGATCGTCTCCAGCCCGTTCGTACGCTGCGTCCAAGCGGTCGAGCCGCTCGCCAGGGCCCGCGGCCTCGAGGTGACGACCGCCGACGAGCTGGCCGAGGGAGAGGGCCCCGAGGTCGTGTCGCGCTACCTCCACGACCTCGCCGGCGAGGCGGCGGTGGTGTGCGGGCACGGTCCCGAATTGCAGCCGCTCTTCGACAAGGTGAAGAAGGGCGCGACAGTCTTCGTCGAGGCCGCGCCGGAGAGGCTTCTCGAGCTCGGTCGGCTGCCGGCGCCCGACTAAGGTCTCCGCCATGCGACGGATCAACCTGGGCGCGCTCGAGATCCAGTACGACGAGGGTGACCCGGAGGGCTACAACGTCGGGTACAACCGCTTCGGGCCGCAGATCGAGGCCTCGCGGCTCGGCGCGACGATCTACGAGCTGCCGCCGGGCCAGAGCATCTGCCCCTATCACTACGAGTACCCCGACGAGGAGTGGATCCTCGTACTCAGCGGCCGCCCGACTCTTCGCGATCCCGACGGCGAGCACGAGCTCGAGCCGAACGATTTGGTGTGCTTCCCGGAAGGCCCGGTCGGCGCCCACAAGGTGACGAACAACACCTCGGAGACGCTCAGGGTGATGATGCTGTCGACGAAGATGAACCCCGGCGTCGCCGTCTACCCCGACAGCGACAAGATCGGCGTCTGGCCCGTCCCGGGCGGTGGCCCGGACCAGATCCTGGTGCGACGGGAGAGCAACGTCGAGTATTTCGACGGGGAGCTCTAGGCGGCCGCGGCCAGCTCCGCGAGGAGCTCGAGCACCACGCCTTCGCGCAGGCCGCCGCGCGCAACCTCGAGCTTGACGCCGAGCCGCCGCTGCACCTCGCGCAGCACGATCGTCCCCGCCGGAAGCACCCACGCCCGCTCGACCGGGATTCCGTGTTCCTCTGCCACCTGGACCGCTGGCGCCGCAGTCAGCGCGGCCAGCGCTCCGCCCAGCTCGTCGGCTCCGAGCCGGCGGCCGGCGATGCGACGCAGCGAGCGCGCCGTGCCCCCGGTGGCAAGGACGGTCCGCGGGAGCGGCGGCGTGACGTGCTCGAGGGCCTCCTCGACGGCCTCGGCCGCCGCGATGAGCTCGGCCTCCGACGGCGGGTCGCTCACCAGGTAGCGCGCGGTCAGTCGGAGCGAGCCCAGGTCGAGGCAGTGGAGCCAGGAGACCTCCTCGGTCGTGCCGACCATCAGCTGCGTGGAGCCGCCGCCGACGTCGACGACGCCAACGGGCTCGCCCCCTGATCGGCAGCCGCGCACCGCGCCCGCATACGCGAGACGCCCCTCGTCCTCGGCTGACAGCTGGCGGACGGGCAGCCCCGTTGCCGACCGGACGACGTCCCTCAGCACCTCACCGTTCGAGCTCTGCCGCCCCGGTGCCGTCACGACCGCCTCGAGGCGGTCGACGCCGGCTTTCCTGCCCTCGACGGCATAGCGCCCGACAAGCCGTGCGAGCTGCTCGAGCTTCTGATCGGAGATCGAGCCGCACCGCTCGATGTCGTCCCCCATGCCGAGGTGCGCGCGGCGGGTCGCGATGATCGTCGGCCCTCGCCGGGAGTCCTTCGCCACTAGCAGGCGGACGGTGTTCGAGCCAACGTCGATCACCCCGGCCCGCATCGGCAGCATTCTGACGGGGAGGGCGGACGTGGCCTACCTCCCCCGACTCGACTCGGAGCGGCGGTGGAAGCGCGCGCGGGCGCTTCGCATCAGCGCGGCCTGTGCGGGTCTCGGCCGCTCGTCCTTTGCTGGGCGCGTGCGGCGCCAGGTGCCGTCCGACCGCAGCTCCCAGGCCTGGGAGTTGTCGGCGAGCAGCGAGTCGAACGCGCTCGACAGGCGCTGCTGGGCATACGAGTCGTCGATCGGGACGACGAGCTCGAGCCGATGGTCGAGGTTCCGGGGCATCAGGTCGGCGCTGCCGATCAGATAGGTGGCGGCCTTGCCGGCCTCGAGGATGAACATCCGGCTGTGCTCGAGGTAGCGCCCGAGGATGCTCCGGACCCGGATGTTCTCGCTCATCCCGGGCACACCCGGCCGCAGCGAACAGACGCCGCGGGCGACGACGTCGATCTCAGTGCGCGCCTGCGACGCCTCGTAGAGCTCTTCGATCACGGCCTGGTCGGTCAACGCATTCACCTTGATCCGGATGCTCGCCTTCTTGCCCGCTTCCGCCGCCCGTGCAACCGCCCGGATCTCCTCGATCAGGCGCGTGCGGAGCGCGAACGGCGCGACCAGGAGCTTCCGAAAGCGCTGTGGCCGGCCGAACCCGGTCATGTGGTTGAAGAGGTCGGCGACGTCGGCGGCGACGTCCGGATCGGCCGTGAAGAGCCCGAAGTCCTCGTAGATGCGCGCGTTCAGCGCGTGGTAGTTGCCCGTGCCGACGTGGACGTAGCGGCGCAGCATGTCGCCTTCGCGCCGGACGATCAGCGTCGCCTTCGCGTGGATCTTGAGGTTCGGAAACCCGTACACCACGTGGACGCCCGCACGTTCCAGGGCGCGCGACCACTCGATGTTGCGGTGCTCGTCGAAGCGCGCCTTGAGCTCGACGAGGCACACGCTCTGCTTGCCCTCCTCCGCGGCGTCGATCAGGGCGGGGACGAGCGGCGTCTCGTCGCTCGTCCGGTAGACGGTCGTCTTCAGCCCGACGACGCTCGGATCCTTCGCCGAGCCGCGCACGAACGCGTCGAAGCTGGTGGTGAACGACTCATATGGGTGGTGGACGAGGATGTCGCCTCGCCGGATCTCCTGGAAGAACTCGGACGGAGAGGCGGCTTCGCCGATCCGCGGCTGGGTGACCGGCACCCATGGATCGTCCTTCAGGTCCGGGCGTTCCAGGCGCACCAGCTGGATCAGGTCGGCCAGGTCGAGCAGGCCCTCGACCGGGTAGAGCTGATCCTCGCTCGCGCCGAGACCGTCGAGGAGGCGGTCGCGCATCTCGGGCGACATGGCCTCGCTGATCTCGACGCGGACGACATCGCCGAACCGTCGCCGGCGCAACTCGAGCTCCACTGCCTCCAGGAGGTCGTCTGCCTCATCCGATACCTCGAAATCGGCGTCGCGCGTGACGCGGAAGGCGGCGCACTCGCTGATCTCCATTTCCGGGAAGAGCCACGGGAGGAAGTGCGCGATCACCTGCTCGAGCGGGACGAAGAGGTTGCGTCGGCCGATCTCGAGGAACCTGGGCAGGACCTCCGGCACCTTCACGCGCGCCAGGCGCCGCTCGCCCGTCTCCGGATCGATGACGAAGAGACCGAGCGACAGTGACAGGCCCGAGATGTACGGAAACGGTTGCCCCGGCCCGACGGCGAGCGGCGTCAGCACCGGGAAGATCTCGCGCTCGAACCGCTCCGTCAGCTCGGCCAGGTCGCGCCCCCGGAGCTCGCCGACGTCGCCCACCGAGATCCCCTGCGCATCCAGCTCGCCGAGCAGGTCGCGTCGGAGGAGCTTCGACTGGCGGGCCGTGAGCTCGGTCACGCGTCGGCGGATGTCGACCAGCGCCTCGAGCGGCGTGCGACCGTCGGCCGAGCGAACGCTGACGCCGGAGGCGATCAGCCCCAACAGGCCCGCGACACGGACCATGAAGAACTCGTCGAGGTTCGACGAGAAGATCGCGCAGAACCTGATGCGCTCGAGCAGCGGCACGCCGCGGTCCTCGGCGAGCTCGAGCACGCGCGAGTTGAAATCGAGCCAGGAAAGCTCTCGATTGAGAAGCCGATCGGCTTCTCGTGCCGACGCTGCGACGGCCGGCACCTACTTCAACTGGGGCTCGAGCTTGTAGCCGACTCCGTAGCGCGTGTGGAGGAACGCGTGCTCCGAGGAGCGTGCGTCGATCTTCTCCCGGAGCTTACGAACGAAGACGTCGACCGTCCGGTCGCGTCTCGTCAGGCGCCGACCCCAGATCTTCTGCAGCAGCTCGTCGCGCGTGACGACGCGCGGGCTCTCGGCGGCGAGCGCGTAGAGCAGCCGGAACTCCGTCGGCGTGAGCTCGACGCTGCGGCCGTCGAGATAGGCCTGCACGCTCAACGGGTCAATCCTAAGGCCGGCGAGCTCGATCGCCTCGCCTCGCGCCGGCACCTGCTCCCGGATGCCGCGGCGGGCCGCCGCCCTCACACGGGCGACCAGCTCCCGCATCGAGAACGGCTTCACGAGGTAGTCGTCTGCGCCGAGCTCGAGCGTCTTCACGCGGTCCTCCTCGCTGCCGCGCGCACTCACGACGAGGACCGGCACGCCGATCCCCTCCGCCCGGGCGGACTCGATCAACGACCAGCCGTCGAGCATCGGCAGCATCAGGTCGACGACGCAGACGTCGAGCTGCTCGTACCGCAGCCGGGCGAGCCCTGCCTGTCCGTTGGACGCCCAGCGGGCGTCGAAGCCGGCGGCAACGAGGTGACTGGCCATCCCCCTGGCGATGACCTCGTCGTCCTCGATGATCAGGACTCTGGCCACGATCCGATCTTGCAACGCGTCACGAGCCTGCGGGGCATCCGCAAGGTGAAGGTGCTGTGACGAAGTGGTGAACGCTTGCCCTCAGGCGGCGAGGCGGCTGGTCGGGCGGAGATGCCACGGGACGACGTAGGCGCGCGCGGGCGAACGGAGGTAGGCGATAACGGCCTCCTCGCTCTTTACGCAGGGAGGAACGTCTTCCAGGTCTCGAGGTGCTCCGGCCGGTGGAAGTCACCCGAGGCGATCCCGGGCAGGTCCTCGTCTGCGACCCAGCCGAAGGTCTGGTCGCGGTTGATCAGCTCCCAGCGGTCGACGAGGCCGTTCAGCCGCTCGCGTTCTGCCAGAACCAGCGCGTCGCGTTCCGAATCGTCGGATCGGGGATCGCGCTGTGCGGGTGTGCGGCGACGAGGGCAGCTCCCTCCGCCCGGGCCGCGGCGAGCGCCGCCTCGGGGCCGTCCTCGAGCGGGACCCAGCTGCGCAGGCCGAGCGCCAGCGCGTGCGCCGACTCCGCAGAGTCGGGCCCGTCGAAGGTGAGCTCGAGGCCCGGGATCAGCAACAGGTTGTACTGCTCCCGGGCCCGCCGAGCTTCGCGGTCGATCGCGCCGACGTAGCGCCGGTGCGTCAGCTCCGTGACGTACAGCGGCGAGTGCGGGACGGCGTGGTCGGTGAGGCAGAGCACGTCGAAGCCGTGCATCCCGTAGAGGTCGACGAGCTCGGTCAACGTCAGGCTCCCGTCGCTCCAGGTGCTGTGGGCGTGGAGCTCGCAGAGAAGCGGTCGCATGTCCATGGCACAAGCGTGGCGGCCCCGCGCCACGAGCTGGGCCAAAAAGCGGTGAAGGAGAAGGGAAGAAGCGGAGAACGCCGCTCAGGCGAGCGACGTCGCCGGCTCGGCGGCGGGGAGGATTGCGGCGAGCGCGCGCTCGAAGACGTCCCCCGGCTCGAGCGCGTACTCCTGGGTGAACTCGACCGCGCCGTTCAGCTCCAGCACGACGTGATCGCCGTCCGGAGTCGGCAGCAGGTCGACGCCGACGAGGTCGCCCTCGATCGCGCGCGCCGCCGCGACCGCGAGGCCGCAGGCCGCCGGCGGCGGGGCAATGACCGGCTCGCGCGTCGCCCCGAGAGCGACGTTCGTCCGCCACTCGCCGGGGGCGGCGACCCGGCGGATCGCCCCGACGACGGTGCACCCGGCGACGACGAGCCGCAGGTCGTGGCCCTGCGGCGGAACGAGCTCCTGCACGAGCGCGCCGTGGGCGCGGAACCATTGTCGATTTCGGTCGTGCTCCAGCACGGCCCGCAGCTCGGAGACGGTCTCGCAGAGGACGACGTCGCGGCCCCAGCTCCCGAACCGCGGCTTGACGACGACCGGCGGCGGGAACGGGAGCGCCGCGTTCGCCGCCGTGACGTGCACGGTCCTCGGGTGCGGGATCCCGGCGCCGGCGAGGATTCGCGAAGTCGCGAGCTTGTCATGCGCTGCGACGAGCGCGCCGGGCGGATTGAGCACCTTGACGCCGGCGCCTTGCAGCCTGGCGAGCTCCCAGAGCCCAACTTCGATCCCGTCCAGCGCCTCCGAGACGTCGAGCCGGCCGAGTGCGACGTCGCCTTCCTCGAGTCCTCGCAGTGCGTCGGCCGGGGCGAGGACGCGCGTCTCCGTGTGGGTCCGCGCGAGAGCGACGTTGGTAGGCGTTCGGCGGTGGGCGACGATCCCGACGCGCATTGTCCCCGAAGTATGGAGCCAAAAAGGCCTGCTAGCTACCGCTTTCCACTTTTTCACCGCTTCGAGCGAGGTCGTTCACGAGGCGCGAGATCTCGTCTCGGATCGCCCGCACCGCGTCGAGCGGCTTCCCCGCGGGATCCTCGAGCTCCCAGTCGACGTAGCGCTTGCCGGGAACGACGGGGCAGGCGTCACCGCAGCCCATCGTCACGACGACGTCGGCCCACTCCGCGTCTGCGGTCTCGAGCCGGTGCGGCTTGCGATCGGCCAGGTCGATCCCGACCTCGCGCATCGCCTCGACGACCTCGGGGTGGACGTGCTCGGCCGGCGCTGTCCCCGCCGACCGGCCCTCCCCGCCGGCGCGTTCGTACAGCGCCTCCGCGATCTGCGACCGGCCCGCGTTCTGGACGCAGACGAACAGCGCGCGCATCAGCCGAAGCGGCCGGTGACGTAGTCCTCGGTGCGCTTCTCGGAGGGGTTCGTGAAGATCTTCTCGGTCTCGTCGTACTCGACGAGGACTCCGTGCCGCTGCCCCTCTTCGGTGCCGCTGATCGAGAAGAAGGCGGTTCGATCGGCAACGCGGGCGGCCTGCTGCATGTTGTGCGTGACGATCACGATCGTGTAGTCCTCCTTCAGCTCGTGCATCAGGTCCTCGATGCTCGAGGTGGCGATCGGGTCGAGCGCCGAGGCCGGCTCGTCGAGCAGGATCACGTCTGGCTCGATCGCGATTGCCCGCGCGATGCAGAGCCGCTGCTGCTGGCCGCCCGAGAGCGCGAGCGCGCTGTCCCTGAGCCGGCCCTTGACCTCGTCCCACAGCGCCGCCCGCTTGAGCGCGTGCTCGACGCGGTCCCCGAGGTTGTCCTTCTTCCCGAGGATCCGGAGACCGTAGGCGACGTTGTCGAAAATCGACTTCGGGAACGGGTTCGGCCGCTGGAAGACCATCCCGATCCGGCGGCGCACCGAGACCGGGTCGACGTCGTTGCCCTGGAGGTCGACCCCGTGGAAAAGAATCCGCCCCTCGCTGCGGAACGACGGCACGACGTCGTTCATCCGGTTGAGGCAGCGGATGAAGGTGCTCTTGCCGCAGCCGGACGGGCCGATGATCGCGGTCACCGTGCGTCCGTGGATGTCGAAGGAGACGTCCTTGATCGCAGCCGCGCGGCCGTAGAAGGCGGCGAGATCCTCGATCCGGAAGACGGTCTCCTTCGCGACCTCGCGCTGGGACGGCTGCTCTCCGTGCAGTTGCGCCGGGTCGAGCTGCATCGGTGCCGAAACGTAGCTCACAGGTGCTCCTTCCAGGAATGCTGCCGAGTCTCTGGGTCGCGAGCACCAAGCCAGAGGCCGCACTCCGACGAGCCAAGGTCCGACGACCTTGGCGAGGAGGAGGGTGGGTTCTGGCGCCGTGTGATCGCGGGCCAGAGGCCGGCGTGTATTGCTGGATGGGGCACTAGCGTCCTCCTGTGAGTCGTCGCCGGCTGCGGAGGCCGAACGCTCGGGCCACCATGCTCGCGACGAGCACGAACGCGATCAGAACGAGCGCCGCGCCCCACGCCTGCTCCTGCAGCGCCGGGTCGGCCTGCTCGGCGGATGTGAAGATGAACATCGGGATCGACGAGAGCGGCTCGTCCGGCTGCCAGGACACCGCGTTGCCCGCCAGCGCCGAGGTAAAGAGGAGCGGGGCGGTCTCGCCGGCAACGCGGGCCGTGGCGAGCGTCGCGCCGGTGATGATCCCCCCGACCGCCATCGGCAGCACGACGCTAAGGGTCGTCCGCCAGCGTGGGGCGCCGAGTGCCAGGCTCGCCTCGCGCATCGAGCTCGGGACGAGCGCCAGCACCTCCTGCGTCGACCGGGTGACGAGCGGCAGCATCAGGATCGCAAGGGCGAAGGAGCCCTTCCATGCTGCCTGGCCGTGGCCGGAGACGATGAAGACGAACACGAAGATCCCGACCACGATGGCCGGCACGCCGTTGAGCACGTCGAAGGCCACCGTCATGACCGACTGCACGCGCCTCGGCGCGAACTCGTTCAGGTAGATCGCCGCGAGGATCCCGATCGGCAGCGCCATGGACACCGCCAGCCCCACGATGACGAAGGTCCCCACGATCGCGTTGGCGATGCCCGAGCTGGCGACGTCGAAACCGAGTAGTGAGGGCGTCTTCGTGAAGAAGTCGAGATTGATCGCGCCTAGCCCCCGCTTCGCGACGGAGCCGACCACGATCAGGAGCAGCGCCACGGCCGTGAGGGCGGCCAACGTCGCGACCCCCTCCACGACCCAGTTCACGATGCGGCGGCGGGTGCGATGCTCGCTCGTGAGCGACTTCGCGGTGAGGACGTGGTCGCTCATGCGCTGACCTGGTGTCGGGCCGCGACGCGATTGATGATCACGCGCGCGAGCAGGTTCACGACGAGCGAGAAGGCGAGCAGGATCAGTGCCAGGTAGACGAGCGACGAGATCTGGAGCTTCGTCGTCGCGCCGACGTAGAGGCTCGCGATCCGGCTGGCGAGCGTGTCACCGGGATCGAAGAGGTTCCACGTGATCGCCTCGTTGTTGCCGATCACCTGCGTGACCGCGATCGCCTCGCCGATCGCCCGACCGAGACCAAGGATCAAGGCGGCGGCGACCCCGGCGCGAGCGTACGGGAAGATCACACCCCGCACGACCTCCCAGCGAGTCGCGCCCAGCGCGAGCGCACCCTCCCGAAGCTCGCGCGGCACGTTGAGGAAGAGCTCGCGGCAGATGCTCGAGATGATCGGGACCATCATGATCGTGAGGATCAGGATCGCCGAGAGCATGCTCGGCCCGGTCGCGGGCTCGGTCTTGAAGAACGGCGTCCACCCGAGCGTCCGGTGGAGGAAGGGTCCGACGTGCTCGACGATCCAGGGTCCCATCACGAGAATGCCCCAGAGTCCCAGCACGACGCTCGGAACGGCGGCGAGCATCTCGACGAGCGTGCCCACCGGCCCCCGCAGCCACCGCGGTGCAAGCTCCGTCAGGAAGAGCGCGATCGCAATCGACAGCGGTGCGGCGAGGAGCAGGGCGGCAAACGACGTCAGTGCGGTGCCGAAGAGGAACGTCGCGGCTCCGTAGACATCGGTACTCGGATCCCAGGTCCGTGACGTCACGAACCCGAGGCCGAATTCCTGCACCGCGGGCCAGGCGTCGGCGATCAGCTCCCGGGCGAGCAGGACGAGCAGGACGAGCGCCGACAGCGCCGCGGCGAGCGTAATGCCGTAGAGGAAGGCGTCGCCTGGAGAGAAACGACCCCGCCGCCGCAGTGTTGCGGCGGCGGGGTCGACGACCGTTTCGGAGACCGACGCCAAGCTCTACGACTTGACGCGGGTGAGCTGGCTCTTCGCCCGGGCGAGGACGTACGACGGCACGGGCTGGAAGATCAGCTTCGGGCCGAACCTCTGGCCGGTCGTGACCGCCCAGGTGACGAAGGCCTTCAGCTGCGCAGCCTTGCTCGTCTTCAGCGGCAGCAGCACGTACGAGTAGGTCGAGATCGGGTAGGCCCGCAGGAACTTCTTGCCCTTCGGCGGGTTCACGATCGAGAGCTCGTTCGTCTTGCTGAACTTCTTGTCGGCGAGGGACGCCGCCTTGATGCTGCGGAGACCCGGGGTCGCCCACTTGCCGGACTTGTTCTGCACGGCGGCGAACTTGATGTGGTTCTTGAGGGCATACGCGATGTCGGCGTAGCCGATCGCACCCTCGGTCCGGGAGATGACGCCGGCCACGCCGGAGCTGCCGCGTGCGCCGACACCCGCCGGCCAGTTCACCGTCGTGTTCGGGCCGCCCACGCGGCTCTTGAACGACGGGCTCACCGAGGTGAGGTAATCCGTGAAGTTGTAGGTCGTCCCGCTGCCGTCGCTTCGGTAGACCGGCGTGATCCTGCGATCCGGGAAGTTGACGCCGGGGTTCAGGCGACGGATCCGAGCGTCGTTCCAGTTCGTGATGTTGCCCATGAAGATGTCTGCGATCGCTCGGCCGTTCAGGTGGATCGCATTCTTGACCCCGTCGAGGTTGTACATGACCGACGTGGCAGAGAGCACCCACGGAAGCTGGATGCAGCCCTTGCACGCCGAGAACTGGTCGGGGGTGAGTGGGGCGTCGCTGGCACCGAAGTCGACTGTCCGGTTGGTGATCGCGGAGATGCCGCCGCCGCTGCCGATCGCGTTGTAGTTGACCTGGTCGCGCTTGTACTCCTGTTGCCAGACGGCGATCAGCGGAGCCGGAAACGTCGCGCCGGCGCCGCTCAACGTGCCCTGGCTGCGAGCCCCTGCCGTCACGGTGACGGCGGTCGCAACGAGCGCGACAAGCACGACAACGATCGCGCTTCTCCTCAAATTCATGTGTGTCGGTCCTCCCCTTTGGCGCATGACTGGCATTCGCCGCGCAGGCTAGGACCCGAGGGGCCGTGCGTGGTCGTCCGGCTTGTGACCGCGTGGTGTCGAAGTGGTGAACTCGACTACTTCGGTTCGGGATCGAGCTTGTAGCCGACGCCGTAGCGGGTGTGAATGAAGGTGTGATCGCGGGCGCGCTTGTCGACCTTCTCGCGGAGCTTTCTTACGAAGACGTCCACCGTCCGGTCGCGGTGTGTCTCGCGGCGGCCCCAGATCCGCTGCAGGAGCTCGTCGCGGCTGAGCACGCGGCCGGATTCCTGGGCGAGCGTGTACAGCAGCCGGAACTCGGTCGGCGTCAGCCCGGCGTCCTCACCGTGGATGTACGCCTGGACCTCGTTCGGCTCGAGGCGCAGCTCCTCGATCTCGATCGGCCCGCCCCGCTTCTCCGCCTCGGCGCGGGGCCCCCGCCGGGCGTTCGCCTGGACACGCGCGACGAGCTCCTTCATCGAGAACGGCTTCACTAGGTAGTCATCGGCCCCGATCTCGAGCGCGTGCACGCGGTCATGCTCCGTCCCGCGGGCGGAGACGACGACGATCGGCGTGCCGATCCCCTCGCTCCGGGCGCTTTCGATGAGCGCCCAGCCGTCGGTGCCGGGGAGCATCAGGTCGACGACGCAGACGTCGGGCCGCTCGTAGCGGAGCCGCCGCAGGCCGGCCGTCCCGTTGTCGACGCGGACCGGCTCGAACCCCGCCCCGCTCAAGTGGCGAGCCATCCCCTCGGCGATGACCTCGTCGTCTTCGACGATCAGGACCTTCGCCATACTCGCGCAGTATGAAGTTGCCCTTCGCGAAGGCGCGCGAAGAGGACGTGCGGCCGCTCGATGAGCGCCTTCAAGAGCTCGTCGACGAGAGCGACGAGCCGCTGCTCGTCCTCGGCGCCGGGAACCGGGTCGTCGCCGCCAACCGCTACGCCGAGGAACCGCCCGAGGCGCCCAGCGGCCAGGACTCCTACGACGAGCTGCGGACCGGGTTCACCGCAGCCGTCTCGCACGAACTCCGCACGCCGCTCGCGCGCATCCTGGCTCTGCTCGAGACGGCGGCGCTCCCGGGGGAGGATCCCGCCGAGCTGATCGAGCAGGCGCGAAACGAGGTGGCGCAGATCAACGAGCTGGTGGACGACGTGCTCTTCCTCAGCGAGCTCGAGACGGGCCGGGCTGTCGTTGCGCTCGGCTCGACCCGCGCAATCCCGGTCGTCGAGGAGGTCCTGGCCCGGCTGCGTGAGACGTCGGACCGGGCGGCGGTGCTGCTCCGGGTCGAGGGAGACCCGGCGCTGGAGCTCCCGCTCCGCCCCCGGATGCTCCGGGTGATCGTCGACAACCTCGCACAGAACGCAATCCGCTACGCGGGCCCGGGCGCGACGCTCACGATCTCGGTCGGGCCGAACGAGCTGGTGGCCGCTGACGACGGTGTCGGCGTCGCCGAGGAGGACCTGCCGCGCCTGTTCGAGCGGTTCTTTCGCGCCGACCGCGTCCGCGGCTCGCGGGGCACCGGCCTCGGCCTCGCCGTGGTGAAGCACATCGTCGGAGCGGCAGGCGGCACCGTCGAGGCGTCCGGCGGCCTCGGCCAGGGCCTGACGATCCGCTGCTCGTTCGGCGGGCGGCACCGCGGCTAGCATCGAAACGATGCGGATCACCTTCCAGGAGGAGCTCGAGCAGCTTCAGGCCGACCTCCACGAGGAGAGTGACCTGGTGCTCCGCTCGCTTCGCGGCGCGCTCAACGGCGTCGTGCAGCAGGACGTCGAGCTCGCGGATGAGGTGATCGCCTTCGACGACGAGGTGGACGAGCGCTACCTCGCGATCGGCACCGGGATCGAGCAGCTCCTCGCCCGGCAAACTCCGGTTGCGAGCGACCTACGGCTCGTGCTCGCCGTGCTCCACATCAACCTCGGCCTGGAGCGGATGGCCGACCTGTGCGTGACGATCGCGAAGCTGACGAAGCTGACGGCCGAGCTCGAGCAGGACGACACGCTTGTCGAGGCGTTCGAGGAGATGGGGAGCCGCGCAGAGGAGATGCTGCGCGTCGCGATGACGTCGTTCGCCGAGCGCGACGTCGCCGGAGCAGAAAGCCTGGTCGACCTCGACGAGCTGATCGACCGCGCCAACCGCCGGCTCGTCGAGCACGTGCTCGAGCTGGGAAACGACCCCGCCAGGCGCGAATGGGGGCTGCGCATGATCGTGGTTTCCCGGTGCCTGGAGCGCTTCGGCGACCACGCCGTCGACATCGGTGAGCAGACCGCGTACCTGGTCACCGGCGAGTTCCGCGAGTTCACCGACGCCTCGCATCCCGATTCCTGAGCCGCTGCGTTAGCCTGCCGCGGCTGCCGGTGAAGGAGATGACATGAGGATTTCGCTCGTACCTCGGACCACGGAGTTCTACGACCTGTTCACCGCCGCCGGCGAGAACGCGCTGGCCACGGCGCGCAAGGCCGAGGAGCGGTTTCGGGCGTTCCCGGAGCGGGTCGTCCACCAGCAGGAGGTGAAGGAGCTCGAAAACCAGGGCGACGAGCTCACGCGACAGATCATCGAGCTCCTGAACACCCAGTACATCACCCCGTTCGACCGCGAGGACATCTACGAGCTCGCGAAGGCGATCGACGACGTCGTCGACTACATCGAGAATGCTTCCGACCTGCTCGGGCTCTACCAGGTCGGGCGCGCGATGGACCAGTCGGTTGAGCTGTCCCGCATCCTCGTCGCCGCCGTCGAGAACCTCGCGAAGGCGATCGCCGAGCTGCGCGGCCTCCGGAACGCCGAGCGCTACCTCGTCGAGGTGAAGCGGCTCGAGGACGACGGCGACCGGGTGGTGCGCGACGCGATCGCCTCCCTGTTCCAGGACGGCGAGGTCGACCCGATGACCGTGATCCGCTGGAAGGACATCCTCGAGGCGCTCGAGGACGCGATCGACTCGGCCGAGACGGCGGCCGACGTCGTCGGAAACATCGTGGTCAAGAACCTCTAGCGGCTAGGAGTGCTCCTCCAGGCGATACATGCTCGTTTTTGGCCCGCGATCACGCGGCGCGAGAGCACACCCTCCTCCTCACCAAGGCTAAATAGCCTTGGCTCGTCGGAGTGCGCACTCTGGCTTGGTGGTCGCGACCCAGAAATCGATCGGCATCACCTGCAGGAGCACTAATGGAGTTCACGCTCTACGCCGTCGTCGCGGTTGCGCTCTTCTTCGACTTCACGAACGGCTTCCACGACACCGCGAACTCGATCGCGACGTCGGTCTCGACGAAGGCGCTGTCGCCGCGCCTCGCCGTCCTCAGCTCGGCGATCCTGAACTTCCTCGGCGCCTTCGTGTCCTTCGCCGTGGCCGCCACGATTGCGAAGGGCATCCTCGACCAGGAGGTCATCACCCTCGACATCGTCCTCGCCGGCCTCGTCGGGGCGATCACCTGGAACCTGATCACCTGGTACATCGGGCTGCCCTCGAGCTCCAGCCACGCGCTGATCGGCGGCATGATCGGCTCGGCCGTCGCCGCCGAGGGTTGGGGCGTCGTCAAGTGGGACGGCCTGAAGGACAAGGTGCTCGTGCCCTCGCTCCTCGCGCCGTTCCTCGGCATCGTCGTAGCGGCCGCGCTGATGATCGGCGTCCTCTGGATCATCCGGCGCCGCTCCCCGAGCAGGGTGAACCGCGTCTTCCGGCGGCTGCAGCTCGTCTCGGGCGGCTTCGTCGCCTTCACGCACGGGACAAATGACGCCCAGAAGACGATGGGGATCATCTCGCTGGCGCTTGTGGCGTCGGGTCACCTGTCGCCCGACTTCAGCCGCCCGCCCACCTGGGTGATCGTCAGCTCCGCCGCGGCGATGGGCGTCGGGACGTACGCCGGCGGCTGGCGGATCATCAAGACGCTGGGGACGCGGATCGCGAAGCTCGAGCCGCCGCAGGGGTTCGCCGCGCAGACCGCGTGCGCCAGCATCCTCTGGACGACCGCGCACTACGGCTTTCCGGTGTCGACGACGCAGGTGATCACCGGGTCGGTGCTCGGTGCGGGGGCGACGACCCGGTTCTCCGCCGTCCGCTGGGGCGTCGCGGGCAACATCCTCGTCGCCTGGGTTCTCACGATCCCGTGCGCGGGGCTCGTCGGCGCCCTGATGGAGTCGCTGACGCGGCTGCCCGGCGGGGTTGCGATCGTCGCGCTCCTCACCGCGGCGATCGCCGCGACGGCCTTCCTCGGGCGGAACATCCAGGGGCGGCGGCTGCGGGCTGCAGCTGCGGCGCCGGCCATTCCGCACGCCTGAGAATCTGACCGTCGCCAGGGCGCCGAAGCACGCGCGGGAAGCCCGGTCCGCGGCGACGAAGCGCTTCCTCCGCGGCGAGCGCCTGCTGACCTTCGAGACGACGCGGCGCAAGGTCGCCTCGCTCGCACGCGTCTTCAACGAGGCCGCCGCGACGTTCAAGGCCGCGTAAAGCGGCGAACGGCTCCGTAACAGCCCTTAACGCAGCCGCAACGGCGCTGAACCCGGGTTCAACACGTCGCTTGGTAGAAGGAATCATGTGCTGAGACCTCCCCGCTTAAGTGGCGTGGCCCCGCTGCTCTTCGCGGCAGTGTTGGGTGGTGGGGCTGCGCTCGCGGGTGCCGAGGTCACAGGAGCGCTGGACGACTCGTCCGTCACGACCACGATCGTCTCGCCGCGGTCAGCCGAGCCGGCCGCGTTCGCCGCCACGAAACGGCTGAGCGTGAACCAGATCTACCGGCGGAGCGCGCCCGGCGTCGTGCAGATCACGACCACGAGCGTCAGGACCGTCGAACCGGACCCGTTCCTCAATCCATTTGGGCTGCCTGAGCAGCAGCGCCAGCAGGCGCTGGGCTCGGGCTTCGTGATCGACAAGTCGGGCCACATCGTCACGAACTACCACGTCGTCGCGAACGCCCAGACGATCGAGGTCAGCTTCTCGAACCGCGACAGCGTCAAGGCGAAGGTCGTCGGCCGTGACCCCTCGACCGATCTCGCGGTGCTGAAGGTGGACGTCGACGCGCGGGCGCTCATGCCGCTCAGGCTCGGCGATTCCGACGGTGTCCAGGTCGGTGACTCGCTCGTGGCGATCGGGAACCCGCTCGGGCTCGAGCGGAGCGTCACCGCCGGGATCGTCAGTGCGCTGCATCGGCCGCTGACCGCACCGAACGACTTCACGATCGACGACGTGATCCAGACCGACGCCGCAATCAACAGCGGCAACTCGGGCGGCCCGCTGATCAACGCGATGGGCAGCGTGATCGGTGTCAACACTGCGATCGCCACCGGCAACACCGGTGCGCGCGGGAACATCGGGATCGGGTTCGCCGTCCCGATCAACACGGTCCGCGCGGTCGCCTCGCAGCTGATCGACAAGGGCCGAGTCGAGCAGGCCTTCCTCGGCGTCGGCGCGATGCCGATCGACGGCCAGGTCGCCCGGCTCTTCAATCTGCCGACGAAGCGCGGCCTGCTCGTCGAGCGCGTCTACGCGGGCAGCGGGGCGGAGCAGGCGGGCATTCGCGCAGGCACGACCGAGGTAGTGGTCGCCGGCCAGAGCTACCGGCTCGGAGGCGACGTGATCGTCGCCGTCGAGGGCATGCCGGTCACCGAGCCGGAGGACCTCCGCGAGGCCGTCTCGGGCAAGAAGCCCGGCGACAAGCTGACGGTCGAGGCCTACCGCGGGGGCGAGAAGAAGAGCTTCGAGGTCACGCTGGGGCACCAGCCGGGCTCGCCTCAGGGCTGAGGCTCTGCTCGGCGGCCGCCTTCAGGCCCTCGGCGAAGGTCGGGAAGCAGTGGTGCGACCGCGCGAGGTCGTCGACGGTCGCGCCGAGCTTCATCGCGACGTGGAAGCCCTGCACGATGTCGCCGCCATTCCGGCACACCACGTGGATCCCGAGCAGGCGCCGTGAGCCCCGCTCCCAGACGAGCTTGAAGAGCCCGCGCTTCGTATCCGTGTAGGAGGCCCGCTGGACGTACTTGATCGGGTGCACCGCCACGCCTACGTCGACGCCCTGCTCGCGCGCCTCATGCTCGGTCAAGCCGACGGAGGCGAGCTCCGGGTCCGTGAAGATCGAGGTCGGGAGGAGCGAGTAGTCGGCACGCGGCGCGTCCGCCGTGAACATGTCGTCGACCGCGAGCCGCGCCTGGTACTGCGCGACCGGGGTGAAGGGGAAGACGCCGGTCACGTCGCCAGCGGCCCAGATCCCGTCCGCCGTCGTCCGCATGTGGTCGTCGACGGCGATGCCGACGCGGGTGGACTCGACGCCCGCGCGCTCCAGCCGGAGGTGCTCGACGTTCGGGACGCGGCCGGCGGCGAGGAGGATCTGCGACACGCGCAGCTCCCGGTCGTCCAGCGTGGCGACGATCTCGTCGCCGTCACGGCGGAGGCCCGAGACGGTCGCGTTCGTGAGGATCTCGATCTCCTCGTCCTCGAGCGCCGCGGCGAGCTCGTCCGTGGCCGTCTCGTCCGAGCGAGGAGCGATACGGTCGCCGTGCTGGACGATCGTCACGCGCGACCCGAAGCGGGCGAAGATCTGGGCGAACTCGAGCCCGGCTGGGCCGGCGCCGACGACGAGCAGCGAAGGCGGCAGCTCGGTGAGTTGGAGCGCGGAGACGTGGTCGATCCAGCCGACCTCGGCGAGGCCGTCGATCGGCGGCTCCGCCGTGCGTGAGCCGGTGGCGACGAGGATCCGGTCGGCGGTCAGCCGGACCCGGTTCACCTGGACGGTGCGTCCGTCGAGAAAGGAGCCGACGCCCTCGAAGGTCTCGTGGCCGGCGCCGTCGAGGCGCTCCATCCAGGTCTCCCTAGGGACGACCAACCGATCCTTGTGCGCCTTCACCCTGGCGAGGTCGATCATGGCCGCGCCGACCTCGATCCCGAGCTTTGCGGCCACGTCGTTGATGTCGCGGACAAGGTCGGCGACGACGAGGTAGGCCTTCGTCGGCTTGCAGGCGACGTTCGGACAGCTCCCGCCCCAGCGGGTGCTCTCGACGAGAGCGACCTGCGCACCGTGCTCGGAGTGCGCCTTGTTGGCGCCGTCGCGGGCTCCTGAACCGGAGCCGAGGACGATCAGATCGAAGTGTTGGCTCATGGCGCCTCCGTCTCGCGGTTGCCGAATGCGTTACAAGGTCCTATCGAGATCTTCGACCTCAGCCGTCCGATTCGCACGGGGATGCCCGTCTACCCCGGCGACCCGGAGGTGCTCATCGAGCAAGTGAACGAGCTTCCGGCGCTCAGCCGACTCGAGCTCGGCAGCCACAGCGGGACGCACGTCGACGCGCAGTCGCACTTCATCACCGGCGGGGCCGGCGTGGACGAGCTGCCGCTGGACGCCCTCGTCGGGCCCTGCACCGTGGTCGTCGGCGAAGGGGCGGCCGAGCGCGTGCTGGTCAAGGATGCACCGCCGTTCGACGAGGCTTCGGCGACGCGCCTGGTCGAGGCCGGCGTTCGGCTCGTCGGCGTCGATGGCATGTCGGTGGGCGACCGTGAGGCGCACCGCGTCCTCCTCGGCGCCGAGGTCGTGGTCGTCGAGGGCCTCGATCTCTCGGCGGTCGAGCCCGGTGAGTACGAGCTGATCTGCCTGCCGCTTCGGATCGCGGGCTGCGACGGCTCGCCGGTTCGCGCGATCCTGATGCGGCGCTGATGCTCGGCGCCTTCCTCGCCATCTCGGTCGTCGTGATCGTCACGCCGGGCCAGGACACGGCGCTGACGATCCGGAACGCACTGCTCGGCGGGCGCGGCGCAGGCATCTTCACCGCCGTCGGCGTCGCCGGGGGGCAGGCGGTCTGGGCGTTCGCCACGAGCGTCGGTCTCGCCGCGCTGATCGTCGCCTTCGAGCCGACCTTCGTCGCGCTGAAGCTGGCCGGCGCGGCCTTCCTCGTCTATCTCGGGATCCATGCGCTGCTGCGTGCCTTCCGCGGCCGTGTCGAGGAGTTGCCGGGGCGCCGGTCGGAGCTCGGCCCACGCCTCGCCCTGCGCCAGGGTCTGCTGAGCAACCTCGGGAACCCGAAGATGGCGGTCTTCTTCACCAGCCTGCTGCCGCAGTTCGGCAGCTCCTTCGCCTCGCTGCTCGCCCTCGGTCTCCTCTTCTGCGCGATGACGCTCGCCTGGCTGTCGGCCTATGCGATCGCGGTCGCGAAGGCCGGCGACGTGCTCCGGCGGCCGCTCATCCGGCGCGTCTCCGACGCTCTGCTGGGGGCAGCGCTCGTCGCGCTCGGCGTTCGGCTCGCCACCGATCGCCGCTAAGGCTTGGCGATCGAACAGGCCTTCGGGGAGAGCGCGCCGCTCTCGATCGGCGTCGAGGAGGAGGTCATGCTCCTCGACGGCGAGTCGCTCGCACCGGTTCCGGCGGTCCGTCAGCTGCTCGCGGACGCCGAGGGCCTCGAGCTCCCGGGTCGCCTGAAGACCGAGCTCCACGCGTCGGTCGTGGAGCTCAACACCGACGTCTGCGGCGGGGTGGACGAGGCCGTCGCCTCGATCGCCGCTCTCCGGGAGACCGCCGCGCGCCTGCTCGCGGAGCGCGGCCTGCGACTCGGTGCCGCAGGCGCGCATCCGTTTGCCGAGCCGGAGGACCTCGACGTCGTCGACGAGGAGCGGTACGCAGAGTTCGTCGGGTATGCGGGGGTGACCGCGCGGCGCCAAGGTGTGAGCGGCATCCACGTCCACGTCGGGATGCCGGGCGCGGATGAGTGCTACCGGACGCTCGAGACGATTCTCCCCTGGCTCCCGCTCGTGCTCGCGCTGTCGGCCAACTCGCCGTACCTGGCCGGCCGGGCCACCGGGATGGCCTCGAACCGCGCCGAGATCCTCGCGCAGCTGCCGCGGAGTGGCGCGCCGCCGGCCTTCGGGTCCTACGACGGGTGGGAACGCTGGATCGACCGCTTCCTCGCCACCGGCCTGGCGGGCGACTACACCCAGTTCTGGTGGGACGTCCGGCCGCACCCGCGCTTCGGCACGCTCGAGATCCGGATGCCGGACCAGCCCACTGCGCTCGACGTCGGCGCGGCGCTCATCAAGCTCCTCCGCGACCTCGCGGAGTGGGCGCTCGCGCACCCGGCGGCCGAGCCGGCGGATCGCGGCGTCTACCAGCAGAACCGCTGGGCAGCCGGTCGCTTCGGGCCCGACGCGCAGCTGATCCACGACGGACGGCTGTACTCGGTGCCCGACCTCGTCGAGGCCCTGCCGGTCGAGCGGCCTACGCTCGATCCGACGACGTGCGAAGGAGCGCAACAGCTCGCGGCAGGCGACCCGCGGAGCGCGTGCGCCGATATCGTGCGGCGCACGTGGCCGTCCGGGAGGAGACCTTCGAAGTGAGCGGCATCCGCTGCGAGCGGTGCGTCAACCGGCTCGCGGCCGCCCTCCGCGGCCACGAGGGCCTGGAGCTGGCGACCGCGAATCTGATGGGCCAGGTGACGCTGCACTGGGACGACGAGCGAACGTCGCGCGACCACCTCGTTGCGGCGCTCGACGGCGCCGGCTTCC
>DATLQK010000028.1:0-13453 GCA_035535195.1 Gaiellaceae bacterium
TCGAGCTCGAGGGGGCCGCAGTGAAACGGCCCAAGCGACTGTTTACCAAAAACACAGGTCTCTGCGAAGTCGTAAGACGACGTATAGGGGCTGACGCCTGCCCGGTGCCGGAAGGTCACGAGGAGAGGTTAGCCTTCGGGCGAAGCCTTGAATCCAAGCCCCGGTAAACGGCGGCGGTAACTATAACCGTCCTAAGGTAGCGAAATTCCTTGTCGGGTAAGTTCCGACCTGCACGAATGGCGTAACGACTTGGGCGCTGTCTCAACGAGAGATCCGGTGAAATTGTAGTCTCGGTGAAGATGCCGAGTACCCGTGGTTGGACGGAAAGACCCCGTGAACCTTTACTGCAGCTTTACGTTGAAGTCTGGTGTTCGTCGTCCAGGATAGGTGGGAGCCTTTGAAGCCGGAGCGCCAGCTCTGGTGGAGGCAACCTTGGGATACCACCCTTCGGATTCTGGGCTTCTAACCCGATGCCGTGATCCGGGTCGGGAACAGCGTGAGGTGGGCAGTTTGACTGGGGCGGTCGCCTCCTAAAATGTAACGGAGGCGCGCAATGGTTCCCTCAGCACGGTTGGAAATCGTGCGTAGAGCGCAAAGGCATAAGGGAGCTTGACTGCGAGACTGACAAGTCGAGCAGGGACGAAAGTCGGCCTTAGTGATCCGGCGGTTAAGAGTGGAATTGCCGTCGCTCAACGGATAAAAGGTACTCCGGGGATAACAGGCTTATCCTCCCCAAGAGTCCACATCGACGGGAGGGTTTGGCACCTCGATGTCGGCTCGTCGCATCCTGGGGCTGAAGCAGGTCCCAAGGGTTGGGCTGTTCGCCCATTAAAGCGGTACGCGAGCTGGGTTCAGAACGTCGTGAGACAGTTCGGTCCCTATCCACCATGGGCGCTGGAAGCTTGAGAGGAGTCGCTCCTAGTACGAGAGGACCGGAGCGAACAGACCTCTGGTGTATCAGTCGTCGTGCCAACGGCGCTGCTGATTAGCTACGTCTGGACGGGATAACCGCTGAAAGCATCTAAGCGGGAAGCCCACCTCAAGATGAGGCTTCCCATCTCCTTGAGAGAGTAAGGGCCGTGGGAGACCACCACGTCGATAGGCCGGCTGTGGAAGCACAGCAATGTGTGAAGCAGACCGGTACTAATTGCCCGAGGTCTTGATTTTTGAACACGAACTGATGCCGCTATGGAGTTTTGAGGGTGCGCACCCACACCTCACAATTTTCGGCGGTCATAGCGGCGGGGGTACACCTCTTCCCATTCCGAACAGAGAAGTTAAGCCCGCCAGCGCCGATGGTACTCGGAGGGCAACCTCCCGGGAGAGTAGGTCGCCGCCGAATTAACTTGAAGAAAGGGTCCGATCCTCGGGCCCTTTTTTCATGGTCCAGTCCGGGTCGAGCTCCCGCAGTCGGCGGATCCGCTCGCCGACAGGTGGGTGCGTGGAGAAGAGCGCCGCGACGCCCTGTTCCTCGAATGGGTTCACGAGGTGGAGCGGCTCGGTCGCGGGGTTGCCCGCGAAGGTGACGAGCTCCGAGGCCTGATCGAGCCGAGTGAGCGCGTCGGCGAGGTCGTGCGGAGAGTCGCTGAGCTCCGCAGCACGCCGGTCGGCCGCAAGCTCCCGACGGGGCGAGAGCAGGGCGTGGACCGTCATCGAGGCCAGCGGCCCGAGGACGAAGAGCAGCGCCCGCGAGAACCAGCCACCGAGCCGACTCAGCTCGAGCAGCGTCGCCGCGACGACGGTCGCGACCGTCTGGACGAGCACCTCCCGGCGCTCGGCATGGGCGAGCTCGTGTCCGAGCACGGCATCGAGCTCGCGCTCCGGCAGGGCGGCGAGGAGGCCTGTGCTGACCACGATCGTCTGGCCGCGGCCACCCCGACCGGTGGACAGGATCCGCGGGAAGCCGTCGGGGATCAGGTAGAGCCGGGGGCGGTGCGCCTTCGAGCGGGCCGCGAGGCGCTCGGCCGCCGCCGCGAGGGCCGGAGCCTCGGCCCGGGCGAGCGGCCTCGCACCCACGAGGCCGAAGACGACGCGGTCGGCGTACGCGTAGATCGCGACGCCGGCGAGCAGGCCGCAGAAGACGAAGATCGAGAGCAGCCGGTAGCCGCCGAGGACCCAACCGAGCCCTCCCAGCAAGGTGCAGACGATCCCCAGCAGGATCCACGGCTTGAGGGCGTTGACCACGGCCGCCACGGGCAGCCGGCGTCAGCTCTCGTCGTCGCGTTCGTCTTCGGCGAAGCCGCGCGGCGGCCAGTCGGGCTCCGGCGCGTCGCAGCGGCTCGTACAGTGGAGCGAGGCGATGTTCTGGAGCGGGACGAGGATGTGGCCGTTCAGCTCGATGTGGGGAACCTCGTCGACGATGCAGTACGCGGTGAGCACGCCGTCCTGGTAGTCGCCGCCGAAGAGCGCGACCTCGACCTGCTCGCCCTTGTACTTGCTGGTGTAGTCGTCCACGAGCGGAGTGTAGTTCCGCGCCTCAGCCGGCCGGGCTCGGCGGCCGGGTCGCAGCGGCACGGCGTCGTTCCTGGTCGCGGACGAGGAACTCGTCGAGGTCTTCCGCGCGGCAGAGCTCCGTCAGACGGCCTTCCTCGACGCAGACAGCGGAGAGGGTGGCGTTCGGCTCTACACGCTGGATCCTGCGATAGGTGTGGACGTCTACGCCGAGCGCCGCGGCGTGGACAGCGCGAATCGAGCCGCCGTGCGCGACCACGAGCACCCGGCCTGCGGGATGGTCGTCCCCGATTCGCCTCAGCGCTCGGACGATGCGGTCACCGAGCTGCTCGTACGTCTCGCCGTCGGTCCAGCCTTCGCGGCCTGCCAGCCACCGAGCGAACTCGTCCGGGAAGCGCTGCTCCGCCTCCGCGCGGGTGAGCCCCGACCACGAGCCGACGTCGACCTCGCGCAGCTCCGGAACGGCCGTCACCGCGAGGCCTTTCGTCGCCGCGACGAGCTCGGCGGTGTTGCGCGCCCGCTCGAGGTCGCTCGAGTAGATCGCGTCGAGATCGATCTCCGCGAGCCGCGCGGCAAGGGCCCGGGCCTGCTCTCGGCCGAGATCGGTCAGGGGCCGGTCGGCGTGTCCCTGCCAGCGCCCCGCCCGGTTCCAGTCGCTCTCGCCGTGGCGGGCGAGCAGGATCGTGGTCAGCACCGCGGATACGCTAGTCGGCCATGGACCTCGGCTTGCGCCAGCGCGTCTGCGTTGTCACGGGGTCCTCCGGCGGGATCGGCAAGGAGACCGCCCGCCTGCTGGTGGAGGAGGGCGCGCAGGTCGTGGTCGCCGGCCGGGACGCGGAGCGGGCGGAGCGTGTGCGCGAGGAGCTCGGCGCTGCGCTGGCGGTTGCCGGCGACCTGGCGGAACCGGGAGCCGCGCCGGCGCTGATCGACCGCGCGACCTCGGCGTTGGGCCGGGTCGACGTCCTCGTGAACAACGTCGGACTCGCGTATCAGACCTCGTTCGAGGAGCTGAGCGACGAGCAGTGGGACGAGCTCTGGCGGCTGAACGTGATGACGTACGTCAGGGCGATCCGGGCGGTCGTCCCGGGGATGCGCGACCGGGGCTCGGGCGTGATCGTGAACGTCTCGTCGACATCCGGGAAACGACCCTCGCTCTCGATGCCGAACTACTCCGTGACGAAGGCGGCCGTGCTCTCGCTGTCGCGGCTCGTCGCCGACGCGTACGCGAGCGACGGGATCCGCTGCAACGCCGTGACGCCCGGGCCGACCGCGACGGAGGCGTGGCTCGACGAGGGCGGGCTCGCAGACCAGCAGGCCGCTCGTTCCGGCAAGACGCGCGAGGAGGTGCTCGCTTCGGTCGGGGCGGGGCGGCCGCTCGGCCGGCTCGCGGAGCCGGAGGAGATCGCCGCCGTGATCGCTTTTCTCTGCTCCGACCGCTCGTCGTTCGTGACCGGCGCTGCCTGGAGCGCCGACGGCGGCACGGTGGCGATCATCATCTGACGCTGTGCGGCAACCGGCGCACTTTCGGCGCTCGCGCGCGGCGAAGTCACGCGCGAGCCGCCGCTACGGTTCCGCCCCGTGGGTGGGTGGGGGTTAGGGACGGGTCCGGCCCGGCGGCCGGCTCCCGAGCCCCGTGTGTGGTGCCCGCCTCCCGAGGTCCGCAGCCCGGATGCGGGCGTCCCGGCGGCCGGGTGAACCACTAGCCTTGCCGCATGACGGAAGTCGCCGGCCGAGTCGCGGATTCGTTCGAGCTTCGCGTGCGCGAGCAGGAGGAACGCTGGCTCTCGCCGCTCGCCGTCCGCTCCTACGAGACCCGCGGCCGGGCGCGCGAAGAGAGCCCGTGCCGGCTCCGCACGCCCTTCCAGCGCGACCGCGATCGGATCGTCCACTCGAAGGCGTTCCGGCGGCTCCGGAACAAGACGCAGGTCTGGATCGACCCCGAGCACGACCACTTCCGGACGCGTCTCACCCACACGGTCGAGACGACCGGGATCTCCCGCGGCGTCGCCCGCGCTCTCGGCCTGAACGAGGACCTCGTCGAGGCGATCGGCCTCGGCCATGATCTCGGGCACACGCCGTTCGGGCACACCGGTGAGGAATGCCTCGACGCCCAGCTCCGCGCGCACTTCGACCGCGGCTTCCGCCACAACGAGCACTCGCTGCGTATCGTCGACGAGCTCGAGCGCGACGGCCGCGGGCTAAACCTGACGCAGGAGGTCCGCGACGGCATCCTCAACCACACCGGGCCGAAGGACCCTGCGACGCTCGAGGGAAGAATCGTGCGCATCGTCGACCGCGTCGCCTACATCAACCACGACATCGACGACGCGGTGCGCGCCGGCGTGCTCAGCCAGGAGGAGCTTCCGCGAGACGAGATCGAGCTGCTCGGCGCCACCGGGTCGCGGCGGATCGACCGTCTCGTCCATGACCTCGTCGAGACCTCAGAGGCTGCGGGCGACATCCACCAGAGCGAGGAGGTCGGCGCGGCGATGCTGTCACTCCGCTCGTTCATGTTCGAACACGTGTATCTCGGGCCCCACACCCAGGCACAGCACCGCCAGGCTGAAGAGGTGATCGGCCGGATCTTCCGGCACCTGGTCGAGCATCCCGATCGGATTCCGGCCGGCGACGGCGACGGCGCCGTCGCCGACCGCCTCACGGACTACATCGCGGGCATGACCGACCGCTACGCGCTGTCGTACGCTGAGCAGCTCTGATGGCGCGGATCACCGAGGAGTCGAAGCGCGCGATCGTCGACGCAGCCGACATGGTCGCCGTGGTCTCCGCCCGCACCCAGCTCCGGAAGGCGGGTGCCCGCTATACGGGACGCTGTCCTTTCCACGAGGAGCGTACGCCGAGCTTTTCCGTCAACCCGGTCGACAAGCTCTACTACTGCTTCGGCTGCGGTGCCGGCGGCGACCTGATCAAGTTCGTCCGCGAGACGGAACAGCTCGACTTCGCTGAGGCGCTCGAGTGGCTCGCGGAGCGGTTCCGGGTTCCGCTGGAATACGAGGAGAGCTCGCCGCAGGTGGAGGAGTCACGGCGCCGCCGCGACCGGCTCCACACGGTCCTCGACCAGGCGGCCACGTTCTACGAGCGCCACCTGTGGGAGGGCTCGGCCGGCGAACCGGTTCGCTCCTACCTCGAGAGCCGCGGACTGCAGGAGTCGACCTGCCGCGAGTTTCGGCTTGGCCTCTCGCCTGGGCGAGGCTTGGCCGAAAAGGCGCGCCAGAAAGGCTTCACCGCCGACGAGCTCCGCCGCGCCGGGCTCACGAACGCTCGTGGGAACGACTACTTCCCGTCGCGGCTCATGTTTCCGCTCGCCGACGCCCGAGGCCGCATCGTCGGCTTCCAGGCGCGCAAGCTGCGCGAGGACGATCCGCTGCGGGGCAAGTATGTGAACTCGCCCGAGGGCGAGCTCTTCCACAAGTCGGCGATCCTCTACGGCCTCCATCTCGCCCGGACGTCGATCGCGAAGCAGGAGCGCGCCGTGGTCGTCGAGGGGAACACGGACGTGATGGCGCTCCGCCAGACAGGGTTCGAGCCTGTGGTCGCCTCGATGGGGACGGCGTTGACCGAGCAGCAGCTGAAGGAGCTGCAGCGCCTGACGCGCCGTGTATACCTCTGCTTCGACTCCGACGCCGCCGGTGAGGCGGCGACGCTCCGCGGGATGGAGCTCGCGGCCGACCGCGGGTTCGAAATTCGCATCGTGACGCTGCCGGCCGGAACCGATCCGGCGGACGATCCGGCGGGCTTCGAAGAGCGGTTGCCCCGGGCCGAGAGCTACGTCGGCTACCGCGTCCGGCTCGAGCTCGAGCGGGCGGAGGACCGGCAGCGCGGGTTCGAGCGCGTCAAGGAGCTCCTCGACCGCTTCCCCGATTCGCCCGAACGCCAGGAGGCGTGGCGCTATGCGAACGACAAGCTCGGGATGACGATCCAGATCCAGGCGCGCGCGTCGACCACGCACGCCGGCACCGCCGTCTCGGCGCGCGTCATCCAGGCGGGCGAGCGGCTCGAGCGTGATGTGCTCGCCGCCTGCTACGTCTTCCCGTCCCTGCACGGCGCGCTGGAGAAGCTCGCGCCGGAGCACTTCGATAGCGAGCACAACCGGCGGCTCCGTGACGCGCTCCTGCACGGCGAGCCCGATCCCGAGCTCGCGCCGGCGATCGCCGAGCTCGATGCGGTCGCCGCGGCCGAGGCGATCGACGAGACGACCGCCAGAGAGCTCCTCCTTCGCCTACGAGAGCGCTATCTGCGGCGCCGGCTCGCCGACGCCGACGTCGAGCAGGCGGCCGAGCTCCAGCAGAAACTCCTGGAAATCCGCGACGCCGTCGCACAGCTCGCCTAGGCCGGAACGCCGGGAACCATCGCTATCATGCGCGCGCTGCTACCGCGTTCCCCGGTAGCTCAATTGGCAGAGCATCCGGCTGTTAACCGGAGGGTTGTTGGTTCGAGTCCAACCCGGGGAGCCTCAAAAGACCTGCATATCGCCGTAAACGTTAGGGGGCCCGCCGTTCGCGGCCGAGGTCTGCTGGACCTGCCGGCCGTCCGCGTCGCGGTGCTTGACGCGGAACGTGCGGCGGCGCTGCCGTCGTAGGTGGTGACCGCCGCGCCGCTAGGCATCGTCCCCTTTCTTTCTTGCTCCTTCGAGCAATTCGAGTGCGTCTTGGACAGCGCGCTCCGTCGACTCTGCGTATTGCTCCGCGCGGAGGAGCCGATCCTCCACCCATTCATCCGGGCCCGCCATCATCGCGACGACCTCCCGCTCGGCACGACGCGCCGAGCGCACTTCCTCAACCGCTACGCGTGCCGCTTCCGCGTACTGCGCAGCGTGGCGCAGTCGGTCGACTAGGCGCTCATAAAGACCATTCCGCGGGGTCGCCGGCACGGCCACCTCCCAGGTGCGAGAACCGACGGGGCTGTGTGGACGCACGGCCCCGCCGGCCGCGCGATTGTGGCAAACGAGAGGAGCTCCGTCGTCCACCGGAGCATGGATCCAGATTCTAGGATTTCAAGGCGCGGAGGGAAAGGTCATGTCCGCACTTTCGGTCGATGCTTCCGCGACTGACCGGCCTGCTGCGCCTGTCGGCACGCTTAGACTCGCCTGGCGGAGTGAAGCGCTTGTCCCAATGGGTTCCGCGACCAGGTGTCCCACCGGGCTCGGCTATTTGCCCTCGTCGCCGCTCCTATAGCCGTGCTTCGCGATGACCCACGTCGCGAGGAACGCGAACAGGGCGACGGGAACTCCCGAAGGGGTCGAAGTGCTCGTCCCGCCCGGGGTCGTCGACACGATGTCGGGGCCGAAGAGCGCCGTGAAGAGGACGGCGAGCCATACGACGGCGATCGCGAGCGACGCCCACATCTGGGTCAGGCTCAGCACAAGACGCCACATGCTCCGGCTCGGGGCCGCTGGCTCTTGCGAGATGCTTGCCACGACTGCCTCCTTGTCTTGGCCGTAGTGTCGCCCCTTCGCGCGGTCGCTGCATCGGGGCCGGCGCGGATCCTCACTGCCGGTTACTACCAGGACCTCGCCGCGTTGCGTGCCTAGGGGGCAGTCAATGCAAGGTACTTAGCTAGTTGTCTGGTCGAGGAGCTGCAAGAGGTCGTGAGCTGCGAGCTCGATCTCTTTGTGCCGCCATTCGGCGGCGCGATAGTGGCACGCGATCAACCCGGTGCGATGTAACCGACGGAAATCCCCGTACACGAACCCGTACCGCGCCTTCGTCTCGTCCGCCGCACCTTCAGTCAGCCCCAAGTGCCATTCGCCGTATTCCGACCAAGAGTGCGACGAGAGAAACGCATTCTCGGCGTCGGCGTTCGGCTGGACGTCTCCCCAATCGCTGTTGAGGACATACTGGCGCGCCCGGATGAGGCGCCGCGCCCGCGCCACTGCACGCTCGTTGACCACGTAGGAGGCGATGCGCAAGAGTCTGACGCAGACGGTTCTCGTCTCGCGAGGCCCTCGGGAGCTTCGACCTTTCCGGAACGCCCGCAATCAGCAGATCACGGCGTAGGTCAACAGGGCGACGGCCGCCCCGATGGTGAATCCGGATTCCGACCCAGGCCAGGATGAACACCAGCTTGCGCGATCCGCGTGGCTTCCTCTGGACGACGCTGACGACGCCACCATCGCCGCGACCGACGACAGTAGGGCTCCGCCGAGGGCGATCCGCGCCGCGCGCGTCTTCTCCGCCTCGAGCTCGTCGCGCTCCGCGAAGCTGCCCGCATTGCAAATGTCCCCGGCGCTCGGCACCCCCATCGCCAAGGGCAGGGCGATCAGCAGCGCCGCGACGATCAGGGCTGCGACGACGAAGGTCAACCGCCCGCGGCCCCGGAGTCCGCGCCACGTGCTCGGCAGAGTCGCCCAACGGAGGCTGAAGCGTAATGGGGTGGTGCGGCCACCGGCGTCGTACTCGTCTGCCCGTAACCTCTACCGCGTGAGCCAGGAGGAGACGCCTCGCCGCTCGGCGCTGGTTGAGCGCGTCCGCGCACAGCAGGAGCGTCACCGCCGGCGGCACCGGCTCTACCGCATCGGTTTTGCTGCTACGGGCTTCGTCGTCCTGACCGCGGGGATCGTGATGCTCGTGACCCCCGGGCCTGGGATTCCGGTGCTGATCCTCGGCCTTGCGATGCTCGCGCTGGAGTTCGCGTGGGCCGAGCGGTGGCTCGAGCGCATCGCCGTCAAGGCGGAACAGGCGGTCGACGAGGTCACGAAGGGGAGCCCGCTGCGACGCGCGCTCCTGATCGGCGGGGGGCTTGTCGTGGCGGCCGTCGGACTCGCGCTGCTCGTCTTCTGGGACATCCCCTACGTACCCGGCTAGAGCGCGTGGCTAAGATTGGCCCGTGAGCTGGGTCTGGCTGGCATTGCTCGCCTGTGCCGTGGGGGTGCTCGTGGCGGCCGAGTGGCCGCGGCTGTCAGAGCGGTTCGGGTTCGAGGGACGGAAGGCGCGTGAACGCCGCCGCCGCAAGTCGAACCTGCGCGTTCTCCGCTCCGAGGACGACGAGTTCGCCGCGAGCGTTGAGCGCGATCTCGCTCAGCTGCCGACGATCAAAGAGCGCGACCGCAACACCTAGGGGTTCGCTAGCGCACGACGAACGAGGCGACCCTCGTCGTCGTGTTCGGCAGGATCCGCGGAACGTTCTCCATGTTCTTCGACTCCTGGTGGTCCGAGACCTGAAGCGTTACCTGGTGCCCGCCCCGCGCGAGGCCGCCGAGCGGGATGCGGATCCGGCCCCCGGCGAAGCGCGCGCGGCTCAGCTGGCCGCGGTCCATGCGGAAGAACACCGAGCGTGGATCGACGCCGGAGCCCCGGTCGGTCGCCGAGGCGAGTAGCGCACCGCCCCGGCGCACGGCCTTCGTCAGGAGCCGCACCTGGGGTGGCCGTGTGTCGTTCACCCAGAAGCGGAACGTGAAGCGGCCGGCCTGGCTCCGCCTGGGGCTGTCGAAGACGACGTAGTACGTCCCTGCCCGCGGCGTGATCAGGCCCGCAACGGGCGTCGAATCCAGAAAGGTCGGGAGATAGGGATTCACCTGGAGCGGCAGCGCGGTCGGGCCGCCCTGGCGGTTCTCGTTGCGCGCGAGGAGGAACCGCGGCTGGATCCTCGTCCTGGACAGGATCGCCACGCCGACGTTGGCCGCCGGGCGGCGGAGCCTGACCCGGAAGACCTGCTCCGGGCCGGCGAGGACGCGCGCGACGTCGAGGCCGCCCGGGTTGTCGGGATAGCGGTAGGTGGAGACGAGCGCCTTGCGGCCGCGCGTGGAGCCCCGGTAGGTGCCGGTGCCGCGAAGCAGGCGAGCCGGCTGCCGCGAGAGCTTTGGCGCCGTCACCCGGAGCCAGAACGGAAGCCGGCGCACGTCGGGGCCGCGGCTCAGATAGACGAAGCCGGTCACGGTTCCCTCAGGCGCTGCGCGTCCGACGGCCGCGCGGATGCTGAGCGGGCCGGGGACGACCGTGGCCGGTGCAGCCGAGAACGTCACGCCGGAGCCCGTCTGCTGCGAGATCACGGTCACCGTCCACGGGCCGACCCCGCCGCCGGCGTCCGTCAAGGAGACCATGCGCCCCGCGGCCGCGCCACGGGTGAGTAGCCCGAACGAGATCGCGGTCGGGGCGGCGAAGACGAACGGCTGGTCGGCGCGCTGGAGGTCGAGGAAGCCGGCGCCCTGTCGCGTCGTGCTCGCCTCGTCCGAGCCGCCTTCCTCGAAGGCCGCCTGCGCGGTCAGTGCCATCGCGGACTTGATCTGGGCGGGCGTCCAGGTGGGGTGCCGCTGCTTCAGGAGTGCGGCGCCGCCTGCGACGTGAGGCGCGGCCATGCTCGTCCCGCTGAAGGCCGACCACGTTCCTTCGCGCGCGGGGACCGAGGAGACGATCGAGACGCCAGGCGCCGTCAGCTCCGGCTTCAGCTGGAGCGTCACCGGGGTGGGGGCGGCGGCGGAGAACCCGGCCATCCGGCGGCCGACCGTCGCCGCACCGACGGTGATCGCGGACGGCGCGCTCCCCGGGGAGGCGACCGAGCCCCCGCCGAGTGCGGCGAAGTCGTTGCCCGCGGCCACGACGGGCACCACGCCCGCCGCGGCAGCGCCTTGGAGGGCGTGGACGACGAGATCCTGTCCGGATGCCACCTCGGGCTCGCCCAGCGAGAGGTTGACCACGTTCATCCCGTCGCGCACGGCGGACTCGATCCCCGCGGCGATCTCCGGCGAGTTCCCGTCCAGGCCGACGTTCGAGATCGTCGGGACGGTCAGGACGCGGTAGTTGCCGATGTACGCCTTCGGAGCGACGCCGGCAAGCGTTACGCGGCCTCCGCCGATCGTCGCCTGTGTCCCGGCGTTGCCGGCCGCGATCCCCGCGACGTGCGTCCCGTGCTCGGAGTTCTGCGGGTCGAAGGGCAGGTTGGAGAACTTCGGCCTGGGGGAGGGCGGACGGAAGACGCGCGCCGCGATCACCTTGGCGGTCGTGAACGACGTGACGCCTTTCGGGAACCCCGCCGGCATCGCGTAGCCCGCCGGCTTGAGGAACGGATGGGTCTGGTCGACGCCGTCGTCGATGATCCCGATCTTCATCCCCTGGCCGGCGGTCGAGAGGCCGGGGCCCCAGAGCGCCGGCGCCTTCACCGCCGGGACGCTCCGGTCGAGCGTCGGCCCGTACTGGACGCTCGCGTACACGCGGCGCACGCCCGCCATCCCGCGGAGGCGCGGAACCTCACGCGCCGGAAGGACGACGGCGACGGCGTTCAGCGTCACCCGGTAGCGCCAGCGGAGCGTCGCGGCTGGAACCGCGACCCGGAGCCGGTGGGCGAGCGCGTCCTGCTCGGCGGTCACGCGGGCGCCGCGGCCGTGGACCGCGGTTCCAGGCTCGCGCAGCTCCGCGACCACCTCCACGAGCGGTCCGCGGGCAGGCGCAGGCCCACCCGCGGCTGCCAGCGTGGGCAACAGCGCGAGCAGTGAGACCCCTAGGAGAAGCAGCCGCGTCAGTTAGTCAATGGTACGTCTGAGCGGGCGAGAAGTTGGCGGCGGGAGCCCGGCTACAATGCGCGTCGCGCGGATGTGGCGGAATTGGTAGACGCGCACGGTTCAGGTCCGTGTGGGGGCGACCCCGTGGAGGTTCAAGTCCTCTCATCCGCATAGCCAGGTTGCGGCCCGCAGGGGCCTATTCCGGGGCCTAAACGTCGCGGCACAGTCCGGTCGCCCACTAGCGTCCGGGCGGTGGCCGGCTACACAGAGTTGCGACGCGGTTCCGAACTGGAAGGCCGGCGACACGATCCCGCTACCCCACCGGGCGCTCCGCGTGGTGGCAGTGAGGGACGCCGACGCGGAGCAACCGCCGGCTCTCATCGTTGAAGACGTAGAAGTCGATGTGGTGTAACCAATCGAGCTCCGCGCCCGTTTAACGCGTGGGGGCGAAGCGCTGTGGGACTAACGGTGCGGCGTTCCTGCGGAGTGCTTCGCCCCCGAAATGGCTCCGCCCAAACAGAGCCACCTGCGGAGTTGTCTTTTATCCCCGACTGGTTCTCGAGCGACAGTACGCTCGCCCATCTCGCTGTCCTCTGCATCGAGCGCATCGCGCGGGTCCGCGTCACACTTCCGCCGTGACTGATCCGCGTCTCTTCCGGGTCATCCTTCCCGTCTCAGAGATCGAAGCTGCGGCGTCCTTCTACGCTGACGTCTTGGGCATGCCGGGTGATCGGGTCTCACCGGGGCGGCACTACTTCTCTTGCGGCAGTACGATCCTCGCCTGCTACGACGCAATCGCCGACGGCGACCCCGAGCCGGTCGGGCCGAATCCGCAGCACATCTATTTCAGCGTCGACGACTTGGAAGCCGCCTACGAACGGGTGCGGCGTCGCAGCGGGAGAGACATCACACCCATCGAGAGCAGACCTTGGGGCGAGCGAAGCTTCTACGCAAACGATCCCTTCGGCAATCCCATCTGCTTCGTGGACTCCAAGACGCTCTTCACCCGCAGCAGCGACTGGCCCGACCGATAGCAGTGGCTACGTCGGGTGACATTCCCGAACACTGGCCCAGTCGAGCGCACGCGGCCTGAGCAGGGACTATCCGATGACGAAAACGGCCACGATCGCGGATTCGAGAGGCGCGAGCGTGTCACGAAAGAAAGCAATCCCGTCCAGCATTGCGTAATCGACGCCCTCTGCTGCCGTCTCGTTGAACTCCTCGTAGTAGCGGCGAAGCACTGCCCCGTCGAACGCACTTGGATCGAGGCGTGCCAAGTAACGCTCACGGTGATCTGACGTGAGGACAAAGACCGAGCCCTCTCGAGTCTGCGAGAGGGTCGAGGCCACCTCATCGTGATCAGAGTGCAGAAGGTCGATGCCCTGCTCGTCGAGGTAGGGCAACAGCGTCGCAAGAACGTAGCCAGACCAGGCGTATTCGATGCGAGTGATGGTCTCGCGGCCTAGGACATCCCAGAATTCATCCGACGTTCCACGGAGGATGCGCTTCCGCGGGCTAGCAGCAGCCTGCACGATCGGGAGTGCGGACTCA
>DATLQK010000029.1:0-72339 GCA_035535195.1 Gaiellaceae bacterium
TACTCGCGCGGCGAAGAGCCGCTCGTGCGGCCGGGCTTCCTGCGGAACAAGCAGCTGAGCGGTGGTCTCGTGATGTTCTTCTTCCAGTATCTCGCCCAGGCGGGCCTCTTTTTCGTCGTCCCGCTCTACCTCTCGGTGTGCCTGGGCCTGTCGGCGCTCGCCACCGGTGCGCGGCTGCTGCCGCTGTCCGTGACGCTGCTCATCGCCGCGATCGGCATCCCGCGCTTTCTCCCGAACATCTCGCCGCGGCTCGTCGTCCGCGTCGGCCTCTTCTCCCTCCTCGTCGGTACGGTGGTCCTGCTCACCGCTCTGGACGCCGACTCCGGGCCGGAGATTGTGTTCGTGCCCATGCTGCTCGTCGGGCTCGGCATCGGAGCTCTGGCTTCGCAGCTCGGGGCCGTGACCGTCTCGGCGGTGCCAGACGAGGACGCGCCGGAGGTCGGCGGGGTCCAGAACACGATGACGAACCTCGGCGCCTCGCTGGGCACGGCGCTCGCGGGTTCGGTGATGATCGCGGCCGTCGCCTCGTCGTTTCTGGCGAACATTCTCGCCAACCCCTCGATTTCGCCCGACGTCAAGTCGAAGGCCCAGGTCGAGCTCGCCGCCGGCGTGCCGTTCGTGTCGGACGCGGATCTCGAGCAGGCTCTGGATCAGGCCGGCGCCGACCAGGCGACGAGCGACGCGGCGCTCGAGGCCTACAAGGACGCCAGGCTCGACGGTCTCAAGACGGCGCTCGCCATCCTCGCCGGCGCGATCATCGGCGCCCTTTTCCTCGCCGGCTCGATCCCCAAGAGGCAGCCGGGCTCGAACGAGCCCTAGCTCAGCCGCGGGATCTTGATCAGCAGTAGCACCAGAGAGACCACATTCCACTAGGGCGAAAGCGCCCAAACATGGTGCTGTGAAAGCGCCCTTTCCGCGTTTTCGGGATTGGGAACAGCCGAGGCGGAGCCGATCATGAGGACGATGCCCGCATTGACGGTGAGCGAGCGAGGCCACACGGTCTGCCTGCAGCTCGGCGGCTTCGCACGCGGCGAGGGAACGTCTCTCCAGGAAGCCGCCGACGACCTGATTCAGCGCCTGCTCGGGCTCGTCATGGCCTTTCGGTCCAGCGGCTTTACGCCCTGCAAGGAGGTCTGCCCGGATCTCGAGACGCTGGATTACCTTGCCGAGCTCGGTGAGTTCGCCGCCGCCGGCGGAGACATTCGCGAGCTCGTGTTCCGCTAGCGGCTACTGCCGGGCCATCGCGACGCGGACCATCTCGTCCGGGTCGAGCCTGTGGTCATCGTCTGCTGCGGCCTCGGCGATGTCGATCTCGACCCAGTTCACCTCGCCGGTGAACGTGTTCGGGACCGGATAGTCCTCGGCGACGAGCGCGCCGTTCTCCTGACCCACGTCGCACGTGTCGTCGGCCGAGAAGACGGCAGGCGCCGTTCCGGCAACCTTGCCCTCGCCGACCTTGTCGCCGTCGAGGTAGAGGCTCACTGTGCCGCCCTTGCCCATCCCGGGACCCTCGTAGTCGAACTCCGCCCGCACCTGGTGCCTGCCGGCGGGCACGTCCGTGTCGGTGTCGACATAGAAGCGCTGGATGCCGAGGAGGTTGTAGCAGTACCTCGGCTTGCCTTCCTTGAGGTAGAGGCTCCAGCCGCCGATGCTGCCGCCCTGGGCGATGATCACCCCTTCAGCGCCTCCGTCCGGCACCTCGATCTCGGCCGTGACTCCGTGTGACTTGTTCTTGATGTTGACGACCGAGTTCTCGGTCAGCCGGCCCATGCCGCCGAAGAGCAGCTGCCTCGAGCCCTTGATCAGCGCCGGCCGGCCGGCGATCTCTGGAATGAACCGTTCAGCCACGCGGTCATCCAGCGGCAGGACGTTGTATTTCGCCGCCTCGATCAAGAAGAGCCGCTGCAACTCCTGCAGCTTCTCCGGGTGCTCCTTCGCCAGATTCTGGGTCTGCGTCCAGTCTGTCGTGGTGTCGTAGAGCTCCCAGACGTCTTCCTCGAAGGGCACCTTCTTTTCGGTTAGCAGCCACGGCGTGCCGTGCCGCGTGACCGCAGTCCAGCCCTGGTGATAGATGCCCCGGTTGCAGAACATCTCGAAGTACTGCGTCTGACGATGCTCAGCAGCATCTCCATCGTCGAACGAGTCCCGCATGCTCACGCCGTGGATCGGCTCCTGCTGGACGCCGTTCACGTAGGTCGGCGCCGGGATGCCTGCGACGTCGAGGACGGTGGCCGCGACGTCGATCACGTGGGAGAACTGGCTTCGGATCTCCCCGCTCGACTTGATGCCCGCCGGCCAGTGAACGATCGTGCCGTTGCGTGTGCCGCCCCAGTGCGACGCGACCTGCTTCGTCCACTGGTACGGCGCACACATCGCGTGCGCCCAGCCGACCGCGTAGTGGTTGTACGAGTCGGGGCCGCCGAACTGGGCGAGGCGCTCGATCATGAACTCGGGCGTCTCCAGCGCGGCGGCGCCGTTGAAGTTGATCATCTCGTTGAAGGTGCCGTTCAGCGTGCCCTCCGCCGAGGCGCCGTTGTCGCCGATGATGTAGTAGACGAGCGTGTCCTCGAGGACGCCCAGATCGTCGAGCGCGTCGAGCAGGCGGCCGACGTGGTAGTCGGTGAACTCGAGGAAGCCGGCGTAGATCTCCATCTGGCGGCGTAGAACCGGCTTCAGCTCCTCGGGCATGTCGTCCCACGCGGGGATCTCGTCGTGGCGAGCCGTCAACTCGGCGTCAGCCGGGATCACGCCCAGCTCCTTCTGCTTCGCGAACGTGCGCTCGCGCAGCGCGTCCCAGCCGTCGTCGAACTGGCCCTGGTACTTGTCGGCCCACTCGGCTGCGACGTGGTGAGGCGCGTGGGTCGCGCCGGGCGCGAAGTAGGCGAAGAACGGCTTGTCGGCCATCAGCGCCTTCTGCTGCCGGATCCACTTGATCGCCTTGTCCGTCATGTCGGTCATCAGGTGATAGCCCTCCTCGGGCGTCTTCTCCGGCTCGACCGGGATCGTGCCCTCGTAGAGCGCCGGGTAGTACTGATGGGCCTCGCCGCCGATGAAGCCGTAGAAGTACTCGAACCCGCTGCCCGTGGGCCAGGCGTGGAACGGCCCCATCGGGCTGGTCTGCCAGACCGGCACCTCATGGCACTTGCCGAACTGGGCCGTCGAGTAGCCGTTCAGCTTGAGCGTTTCGGCGAGTGGCGCGCAGGTGTTCGGCCGGATCGAGTTGTAGCCGGGGGCGGAGGTGGCGATCTCGGTGATGCCACCCATCCCGACCGTGTGGTGGTTGCGCCCGGTCAAAAGCGCCTGCCGCGTGGGGGAGCAGAGCGCTGTCGTGTGGAAGCGGTTGTACTTCAGGCCTTTCGCCGCCAGCCGTTCCGCGTTAGGCGTCGCGATCGGGCCTCCGAATGCGCTCGATGCGCCGAACCCGACGTCGTCGATCAGCACGATCAGGACGTTCGGAGCGCCTTCCGGGGGACGTAGGTCGCGAATCGGCGGATACTCCGTGTCCGGGTCCTTGGCGTCATAGGTCGTTAGACCGGCCGGCGTGATGTCCGGGATCGGCAGGACGTCTCGCTGTGGCTCTGGCTGCTCGGGCATGGGGCCTCCTGATTTCGGCGGGCGGAGTCCACTATCCGACGCGCCCGGCGCCCGCTCATCGCCCGAACGGGATGATGTCGCCGCTTCCCGAGATCGCTGTAATCGAGACGTGAGGCTCGCTCCGGTGCTCCTGGTCGCCCTTGCTCTCGCAGCCTGTGGGGGGAGCGACGACAGCGGCAGCAACCAGGCCGAGAGCTACGCGAATGCGGTCTGCAGCGACCTCAGCACCTGGGTGACTTCGGTCCAGGGCAGCGTGGACTCGGTGAAGGGCGCGACGCTCGCGACCGCGAAGGACGAGGTCGACAAGGCGGTCAAGGACGTCGGCGACAGCACCGACAAGCTTGCGAACGACCTGAAGGCGGAGGGGCCGCCCGCGACCGACGACGGCGACAAGGCGAAGTCGCAACTGGACACGCTGGTCACGCAGCTGACCGAGCAGATCGACACGATTAAGTCCGCGCTCGAGTCCAATGCCGGCTCGCTCTCGCAGGTGGCGACGATCTCGACCGCGCTCGCCACCATGGAGACCGCCGTGAAGGCGGCTTACGACAGCCTCAAGGAACTCGACCCGGCGGGCGAGCTCCAGGACGCGTTCAAGAACTCGAGCGACTGCAAGTCGCTCGAGGATCAGGTCAAGGAGCTCGGCTCCGGCTCATGAGCCGGAGTCCGGATCGCTAGGCGCGGACGACACAGCGGAAGCCGATGTGGCCGGTTGCGGTGTCGATCGTCTCTCCCTGTCGTGCCGCCGGGCGGTACCGCAGGCAGTAGTTGGGAGCGCAGAGGTGCGAACCGCCCTTGATCACCTTGCGGGGAAAGCGCTCGCCGGGTAGCGGATCGGGCGCACAGCAGGGTGCAGAGGAGCTTGCCCCGGAGAACCAGTCCGAGGTCCACTCCCAGACGTTCCCGGTCATGTCATAGAGGCCGTAGCCGTTGGGCGGGAAGCTGCCGACGGGCGAGGTGCCCTCGTAGCCGTCAGTCTTCAGGTTCTGCCAGGGGAACTCGCCCTGCCAGGTGTTGGCCATCGGCTTTCCGTCCGGGAAGTCCTCGTCGCCCCAGGCGAAGGCGGCGCCGTCCAGGCCACCGCGGGCGGCGTACTCCCACTCGGACTCGGTCGGGAGCTCCTTTCCCGCCCAGCTCGCGTAGGCCTCCGCGTCCTCGTAGGCGACCTGGACGACCGGGTGGCGGTCGCGGCCGTTGATCGTGGTGCCGGGCCCCCTCGGCCGCTTCCACGACGCGCCGGGAACGTACTTCCACCAGTTGCGGTGGTCGTTCAGCGGCACCGGCCCGCTCGTCTTGCTGAAGACCACCGAACCTGGCACGAGGAGGTCAGGGTCGGCGTCCGGGTAGTCGGCCGGATCCAGCGGGCGCTCGGCCACAGTCACGTAGCCGGTTTCCCGGACGAAGCGGCGGTACTCAGCCGCCGTCACCGGATACGCGTCGATGCGAAAATCGTCGACGTCGACGTCGCGCACGGGAAGCTCCTCCGGATAGAAGTCCTCGGAGCCCATCCGGAAACGCCCGCCTGGGATGGTCACCACCTCCGCCGCGACTTTCACCGTCTCGCTCATGAGCCGGCGAACACGATCACGACGATCGTCGCCGTTCCCAGTACGAGCCCTGCGGCTGTCGTCGCCACTGCGGCCGACGCGGGAAAGGGCGCCCAGTCTCCCCGCTCGAGGGCTCGCCGGACGTGCTCGCCCCGCACTTGGCCGTAGAGGATGAAAACGCACCCGAGGGCCGCGTAACCGACGCCGAGCAGCTGAAAAGGCCATGCCGCTCCGTCGGCGAGCTCCGGCACGATCCGACCGGCAGCGAGCCCGACTGCGAGGGCCGTGAGACCGGTTCGCCACCATGCGAGCTGCGTCCGCTCGTTCGCGAGCCGCGTCCGTCGTGTGGCGTCTTCGACCTCCACCTGCTGAGAGCTCGGTCCCCGAGGCGGCCGCAACGCCCCAGGAACCCGAAACTCAGGCCTCGGCGAGCGCCTCCGCCTTCATCCCCGCCGCGATCAGGTCGGTGGCGTGGATCCACTCGTCGATCAGCGGGATCCCGTGCGCGCGGATGATCGCGTCGCGGAGCGGGATCGCCCAGCGGTGCTCGATCAGGGCGATACCCGCCGCGGTCCCGTTCGGGATCGCGTCGGCCGCGTACCAGACCTGGTCATCCTCGAGCAGGTGTCCGTCCTCGCCGGCCATTGCCCCGGCGACGGCGCCGGCCTCCGCACCCTCCTCGCCCGCCGCGCCGAGGCCGATCAGGGCGCCGGCGATCGCGCCGACCTCCATCGCCTCGTCCGGGGTGAGGTCGGTCTGGTGGAGCGTCTCGACGTTGCCGTCGTCGTCCTTCTTGATCACGAGCATGTCGATCACGCGGATGATGTCAGCGTCCCTGAGGCGCTTGAGCTCCTCGAGGATCTCGCCTTTGAACTGGGGGTCGTCGAAGCCGACGACGAGCATCTGCACCGGCCCGATTGCCATCGTCACCTCACATCCCCTGGAGGATCTTCTGCTTCTGCACTTCGAACTCAGCCTCCGTGAGGACGCCGGAGTCCTTGAGCTCGGCCAGCTGCTTCAGCTGGTCCATCGCGTCCTGGCTCATACCGCCTGACGGCGCCGCCGGGGTCGCCACCGACTGTCTCGTCTCGAGGTCCTGGAGGCGCGCCTCCTGCTCCTCCTCGCGATACTGGGTGTCTTGCCGGCGCTTCCCAGCGTAATAGGCCGCCCCGCCGACCATGGCGGCACGGGCGACCGGTCTTCGTCGCATGAACACGGCCTTCTCCTTTCGGTCGAGCCTCATCGAACCGCTCGCAAGCCGGCCGAACATCACCCGGATCGAATGATTCGGCTACGGCGGCTTGTCGAGCACGGCGAGCTGGACCAGCGCCGAGATCAGGAGCACCCCGCCAAGTGTGATCAGGCCGTACCGGGCAGACTGGAGTGGGAAGTGGGCGCTGATGCCGACGAGGAAGAGAACGACTGCGAGGAACACCGTCGTGCGGACGTAGTCGTCCGACTTCTTGCCGGCTTCGGAGCCGATCGCGAACTCGCGATCTGCCTGCCGGTCGAGCGACTCGGCCATAGCGAGCCCGGGCTGATGGTACTGCGGCACGTACGTCGGGCCTTTCGGCGCCCGGGGATTCGACTCCGGGTGGGTCGCCCGCCACGCGAGGAAGGCCCGCTGGAACTCGGGACGGAACCGCCGTTCCGCGATCGCCATCGCGCGTTCGTTGCCCGCGGTGTAGGCGCTGAACCAGGCGTCGAAGGTGGAGGAGTCGAAGTTGCGGAGCGACATCGCCTCGAGGTGGGCGCGACTCGCCTTCGTCCGGACCTTGGAGGACTCCGCCAGGTGCAGGCGCGACTCCGTGTTCCACTTCGCGGCCGCAAACCCGGACCAGGCGGCGAGTACCGCGACGATCGAGAGCAGGGCGGCCTCGGTGATCGAGAGGAGGCGGTCGCGGCGGTCGTGCTCCACGAGCTTCGCGTGCTCGCCGATCTCCTTCCCGACCTCCGTCGCCGACAGGCCGCTTTCGGGCATGCCTCGGCTAGGACCGGGCCGGGCTCAGGGCGCGTCCCCGCCGCGGCAGGAGCTCGCCACGACCTCTCGCGAACGCGTCCGTTCGCCCCCAGCGGCCCGGGATGTCCAGAAGTGCGACGAGCCCGATGTTGTCCGGGAGCATCGGGTCGACCAAGAGGCGGTCGTCGACCGGCTCGAGCCCGAGCATCGTTCGCAGCAGGAGCAGCGGCGCGCCGGTCGACCACGCTTGTGGGCTGCACGCCGTGGGGTACTGCACCGGGTACTTCGTGACGCCGCGCTCGTAGCCGCCGAAGGCCTCCGGTAGCCGGCCGTCGAAGAACTGGGCGGCGTCGAGGATTCCGCCGGCGACCAGTGCCGCCTCCTCCTTGAACCCGTAGCGGCGGAGGCCCCAGGCGATGAACGAGCTGTCGAATGGCCACACGGTCCCGACGTGATAGCCGATCGGGTTGTACCGGCCCTCGCCCTCGGCCAGCGTGCGGATGCCCCAGCCGGAGAAGAGCCGCGGCCCCATCAGGTTGCGCACGACCGACTTCGCCTTCGACTTGGCGACGATCCCGCTCCAGAGCAGGTGGCCGTTGTTCGACGTGAGCGAGTCGACCTGCTTGCCCTCCTCGTCGAGGGCGAGCGCGAAGTAGCCGCCGTCCTCGACCCAGAAGTCGCGGTTGAACCGTCGCTTCAGGTCGGCCGCCTGGCGCTCGAGCTCGTCCGCCCACTCGGGGTCGCCCCACACCTCGCGTGCCAGCCGAGCCGCCCGCACCTTCGCGTCGTAGGCGTAGCCCTGGAGCTCGCACGTCGCCCGTGGGAAGCCGGGCAAACGGCCGTCGCGGTAGGAGATCGAGTCCCACGAGTCCTTCCAGCATTGGTTCTCGAGCCCCGTCTCCTCGTTGCGCCGCCGGTACGAGACGTAGCCGTTGCCCATCAGGTCGGCGTACTCGTCGATCCAGCGCACCGCCGCCCGCGCCTCGTTCCGGAGCTCCCTGACGAGCCGGCGGTCGCCGGTCCACCGGTCGTACTCGTCGAGCAGGACGAGGTACAGCATCGTCGCGTCGGCACAGCCGTAGTACGGGGAGTGCGGCCGCTCCTCGAACGCAGACAGCTCGCCGTAGCGCATCTCGTGGAGGATCCGGCCTGGGTCCTCGTCGCGGAAGTCGTCGCTCCGCGTCCCCTGCCAGTCGCCGAGCGCCCTGAGCGTCGTGGCGGCGAGCTCGGGCGTGAAGGGCAGCGCCTGCAGGCTGGTGAAGATGCTGTCGCGGCCGAACATCGTCATGAACCAGGGCAGCCCCGCTGCCGGCAGGCTCTTCCCGCCCCCGACGACGGGCGGCGAGAAGCGCAGCGCGGCCAGGTCGACGAGGCTGCGGTGGTAGGTCGCGCGCAGCGAGTCGGACTCGGTCTCCAGCCGCGGCGCATCGGCGATCCAGCGCTCGAGGCTTCGCTCCATGTTCGGCTGCGCGCGCCGTTCGCCCCGCTGGTACTTCGGCCGGCTGTAGGCGCCGCCGGCGCCGGCCGCCGTGACGACGTCGAGGTCTGTCGTCCACGATCCCTGCGGCGCGATGGAGACGGCAAACGTGAGCCCATGCTCGTCGACCTTGGCGCGCGCCGAGGCCGAGATGACGGTCTGGCGGACGTACGACTCGCGCTCGTAGCCGAGCAGCAGCTTGCGGCCGGAGACACGGGTCGAATACGAGCCCTTCTTCTGCAGCGCGTCCTTGACCTCAAACAGGTCGGCGAAGTCGCAGGCGGCGTCGATCCGGACCGTCAGCTCGACCGGCTCCTCGTCGTGGTTCAGGATCGTGAGCTCCTCGTGGAAGCCGTCGCCGACCGCCCGGCGTCGGATCACCGAGAGCTTCGAGTCCACGTAGACCGTGCCGGTTCCGGGGACGAGGAAGAACCGAGACTCGAAGTAGTTCAGGTCGTCGACCGAGAGCGGATTCAGCCGCTCGCCGTCCACGGTCAGGATCCACGTCGAGAGGAACCGGGTGTCGAAGGAGAAGAGGCCGGTCGGGTCGGTCAGCGAGGCCTCGATGTCGCCGCGCGAGTCGCTGACGACGAAGGTGTTGCCGTCCAGGATCCTGACGAGGGCGCCGTTCATGGCGACTTCGGCGCGGGGAACAGCCGCTGGAAGAGCACCAGCAGCTGCCGGTTCCCCTCGATGCCCATCGCGCCCCGCAGCACGGCGGCGACCGCGTTCTCCTCGCCGGCGGCGATCCGGTCGAAGAGCGCCTGCTCGGCGCGGACCACGCAGTCGGCCTTCGCGTTGCGGTGTGAGACCGTGAGGTCTCCATGGTCGATCTCGACGAGCCAACGCGCCCTCCGGCCGTTGTCGATGAGGTCGAAGCGAAGCGACCCGGTCGCCTTCTCGAGCAGCGGCTCGTGGCCCCGCTCTTCGAGGCCCGCGAAGAACTCCGTGGTCGCATCCCGCATGGCGCCTCTCCATGGAACCGCCGCGCTCGCCGGGCCACATCACCCAGACCGCATGAAGCAGGCGCGGCGAGCTAGCCACGCGCGCGCCGCCGGTTCACACTGTTCGGATGATGTCGAGGCCCGGGTGCAGCGGCGAACCTGTGTCCGAGTCGTGACCAGCGCCGACGTCACCGCGAGCGAGGCGCCCGCCACCAGGCGGTGGCGCTTGCTGCCGTTCGGCGATCCGTCGCGGCCGCGGCGGCTCGGGAAGACCATCGGCTGGCTCGTCGGCATCGCCGCGGCGATCGTCGTCCTGAACCTGCTCGGCGTGGACATCCGCGGCTGGCTCGGCGACCTCTGGGACAACCTGAAGGAGATCTCGGTGCAGTACCTGGTCGCCGGCTGGGCGGTGCAGACCGTCCAGATCACGCTGACCGCGCTCGCCTGGTACTACATCCTGCGGGCCGGCTTCCCGCACGCACCGCTCACGTACTTGCAGGTGCTCGCCGCGTACGCGGCGGGCGTGGCGATGAACGGCTTCCTGCCCGCGAACATCGGGACATTCGTGATGTTGCTGATGTTCGTGGCGATGATCGCCGGCGCGACCTTCACCGCCGTCCTCGGCAGCATGCTCGTCCAGAAGATCTTCTTCACCGCTGTCGGGACGCTCGTCTACATCTACCTCTTCCTCGCCGTCGCGGGCTCGCTCGAGCTGCAGCTGAACGTCCTGCACGACCACCCGCTGCTCGTGCCGTTGATGGTGCTCGGCGGCATAGTTCTGGTCGCACTGCTCGTGCGGATCTTCTGGCGCAAGTTCCAGGGTCTCTGGCACCAGGCCAAGCAGGGCGGCGCGATTCTCGCCCATCCGCGCGATTACTTCCTCAAGGTCTTCCTGCCCTCGCTCGGCGCCTGGCTCGCGAAGCTCGGCGTCGTCGCGATCTTCCTCGCGGCATACTCGATCCCGGTCACGTTCCACTCGATCATGTCCGTGATCGGCGGAAACTCCTTGGCCAACACGGTCTCGGCCACCCCGGGCGGCGTGGGCGTGAACCAGGCGGTGAACACGATCTCGCTCGAGAAGTACACGAGCGCGGCGAACGCGACAGCCTACTCGCTCGGCCAGCAGCTCGCGATCACCGCCTTCAACGTCTGCTTCGCCGTCGTGCTCGTGGTCTGGGCGTTCGGCTGGACCGGCGGGAAGCTGCTTGTCGGTGACTCGTACGCCGGGGCGAAGGAGAAGGTCGCGGAGCAGAAGGAACAGCGCGCGGAGAAGAAGGCCGCGCGGCGCGACGCGGCACGGAGGGAGCTCCGCGGTTGAGCACCTCCTACGGAGAGGCGGTCACCTGGGAGCCCGAGCGCCCCCGGTTCAGGCCGCTCCGCCTCTTCCTTGCCTGGCTCTCGACCGGCTTCGCGCTGTGGTTCGCGGCGCTGGTGCTGCCGGGGGTCTCCTCAGACCACTGGTACTCGGCACTCGCGATGGCGCTCGTGGTGGGCGTCCTGAACGCCATCCTCCCTCCGCTCGTGGCCGCTTTGCGGCTGCCGTTCATGCTGGCGCTCGGGTTCATCCTCGTCCTCATCCTGAACGCCTTCGTGATCCAGCTGGCGAGCGACCTGCTGGAGGGGGTCTACGAGGTGGACAACTTCGGGTGGGCTCTGCTGGCGGCGCTCGTCGCGTCCGCCGTGGGCCTCGTGCTGGAGGTCGTCTTGGGGACGGACGACGAGAGCGCGTACTCCCTCCGCGTCGTCCAGCGGATCGCCAAGCGCCAAGGCGGCGCCGAGCAAACCGACACCCCCGGGATCATCTTCCTCGAGATCGACGGGCTCGCCCTGCCGGTGCTGCGGCGCGCGATGCGGGACGGCAATGCGCCGACGATGGCGCGGTGGGTGGCCGAGGGGACGCACGGGCTCGCGGAGTGGGAGCCGGATCTGTCCTCGCAGACGGGCGCGAGCCAGGCGGGAATCCTCCTGGGCTCGAACGAGAACATCCCCGCCTTCCGGTGGGTCGAGAAGGAGACCGGGACGATGATGACCTGCTCGGCGCCCGCCGACTGCGCGCGGATCGAGCAGGAGCACGCAAGCGGCCAGGGATTGCTGATGGACGGCGGCTCCAGCCGCGGGAATCTGCTCTCCGGCGAGGCCGACGAGGTGATCCTGACCGTCAGCCGCCTGGATGAAGAAAAGCGGGGCAATCGCGGTTACCGGGCGTTTTTCGCCAACGGCTTCAACGTCACGCGCTCCCTCGCCCTGTTCGGCTACGAGGTCGTCCTCGAGTGGGTCGCGGCCTCACGCGCGAAGCGCCGAGACGTGCAGCCGCGCGGGCACCGCGGCGGCCTCTATCCGTTCATGCGCGCCGCGATGTCCGTAGTCGTCCGCGACCTGATCGTCTACGGCGTCCTGACGGACATGATGCGCGGGCGCCCCGCCGTCTACGCGACCTTCTCGAGCTACGACGAGGTCGCGCACCACTCTGGGCTCGAGCGGGTGGACACGCTGGAGGCGCTCCGCAAGCTCGACGCGCAGTTCGGGCGTATCGACCGCGCCCGGCGGTACGCGCCCCGGCCGTACCACCTCGTCGTGCTCTCCGACCACGGCCAGACCCAGGGCGCGACCTTCAAACAGCGGAACGGGTACGGACTGGACGACCTCGTCGAGCGCTCGCTCGAGCACGGGAAGGTGGCCGAGTTCGCGGGCGGCGACGAGCAGGGGGCGATGGTCGGACATGCGATCGGCGAGGCCACCGGGAAGGCGGAGCAGCGGAAGCGCTCGAAGAACGACGTGTCGGACCAGCAGGTCGTCGTCCTCGGGTCGGGGAACCTCGGGCTCGTCTACTTGATGGAGGAGCCGCGCCGGCTGACGCTCGAGGAGATCGAGGAGCGCCACCCCCGGCTGATCCCGGCGCTACGGAGCCACCCTCACGTCGGCTGGCTGCTCGTGCGCTCCGAAACCGACGGCGCCGTCGTGCTCGGGGCGAACGGCGCGCATTATCTCGCCCAGAACCGGGTCGAGGGGGACTATCCGCTGGCGCACTTCTCGCCGACCGCGCCGCTCCATCTGCTCCGCACGGACGGCTTCCGGCACGTCGCGGACATCATGGTCGGGAGCTTCTACGACCCCGAGCTCGACGATGGCTGCGCCTTCGAGGAGCTGATCTCCTTCCACGGCGGCCTCGGCGGCCCCCAAACGCAGCCGTTCATCCTCCATCCGCACGAGCTTCCGCTCCCGGACGGCGACATCATCGGCGCCGCCAGCGTCCACTCGGTGCTCCGGAGCTGGCGGCAGCAACTTCAGGGCGGAGCGGCTCCCGCCGGAGCGGGAGCCGACCCTGCGCTCGAACCGGCGGTCAGCCGGCCAGCGCCTTCGCCTTGAGCGTGTCGAACTCGGCCTGCGAGATCGCCCCGCTCTCGAGCAGCTTCTGCGCCCGGTCGATCTCGGCCGCGGCGCCGCCGCTCGTCGCGACGGACTGGACGTAGTCGTCGAACTGGGACTGCGCGGCCTTCGTGCGCTCGGCGTTCCGCTCCGCCATGCCGTCGCCGTTGGCGAGCAGGTAGGCGAAGACGCCGAGGAACGGCAGGAAGATCACGAAGATCGTCCAGACCACCTTCTTGCCGCCGCCGATGTCGCGCCGACGGAAGAGGTCCGCGAAGACGGTGATCAGGAGCCAGAACCAGATCACCCACGCGAAGAAGATGATCATCGTCCAGAGGACGTCGAGGAAGGGATAGTCAGCAGCAGCGATCACGTTTCCTCCTGGGGGGTCGTTGAGACCCGAGTGTCGAGGGGACGTCGGACTCCATCATCATTCGATCCGGGTGATTCGCCTCCTGTCGGGAGCGCGATCGTGACCGCGGCGCCCTCGATCCGCGCGGATCCACCGTGGGCGCGGGCGACGGCGTCGACGAGCGCGAGGCCGAGGCCGGCGCCGCCCCGGGCGCGCGCGTCGTCGCCGCGGGTGAAGCGGTCGAATGCCGTCGGAGCGAGCGACGGCGGGAACCCGCCGCCCTCGTCGCTGACGCTGACCGCGACCGCGCCGTTCTCTCGGTGCGCGTCGAGCGTGACGGTGCCGGCTCCATAGCGGAGGGCGTTGTCGACCAGGTTCCCGAGCGCCTGCTCGAGCCGGAGGCGGTCGACGCTGGCCGTGACAGGCCGAGCAGCCACCACCGCCAGGTCGCGGTGACGCTCCGAGGCGCGGCGTGCGAACCGCGCGGCGACCGCTTCGAGCACCTCGCCGAGGACGGTCGGCTCGCGACGCAGGGCGAGCTTGCCCTCGTCCACCCGCGCGAGGACGAGCAGGTCCTCGGCCAGCTGCGAGAGGCGCTCGACCTCCTCGGCCGCGGAGTCGAGCGCGAGCCGCAGCTCCTCGGCCGTCCGCGGCTGCCGGCGCGCGAGCTCGAGCTCCGTCCGCAGCAGCGCGAGCGGCGTGCGCAGCTCGTGGCTCGCGTCGGCGACGAAACGGCGCTCGCGCTCGAGGCCCGCCTCCAGCCGCCCGAGCATCGCGTTCAGCGTCTCGCCGAGCCGCCGGATCTCGTCGCAAGCGTGGGGGAGGGGCAGGCGCTCGGCCGCCGTCTCCGTCGAGATCTCCTCCGCCCGCCGCCGCATTCGCTCCACGGGCCGCAGCACGGCGCCGGCGAGCGCGTACCCCGCGAGCGTCGAGAGGATGAGGGCGATCGGCCCGCCGATCAGGAGCGCGATCAGGAGGTTGTGCAGCGACTCGTTGCGCTCTTCGAGCGAGGCGCCGACCACGATCGTCCTGCCGCCGCCGCCGGGTGCGACGAACAGGCGGTACGGGCTATTCGGGGCGCCAGCGACCTCCCGTTCGGGCACGAAGCGCGCGCGCCGGGCCGGCGCCGCGAGGGGGCGCCGGAGGCGGGCGGGCGAGGCGCTCAGGACGGCGCCGTCCGGCCCGAGGATCTGCGCGATGTTCTTCTCTTCCTCTATGAGCGCAGGTCGGCCGCCCAGCCCGCCGGCCGGGACCGAGGCCGCCTGGGCGCGGAGGCTGCCGTCGAGTTGCTCGTCGAGCGAGCTGCGGACCTGGAGGTAGAGGAAGGTGCCGAGCGCGGCCAGCAGCAGCGCCATCGCGAGGGCGAAGGCGAGGCTGAGCCGGAGCCGAGTTGGGAGCCGGCTCATCCGCCGTCGCTCCTGAGCCGGTAGCCGAGCCCGCGGACGGTCTCGAGCGAGGCGCGCCCGAAGGGGCGGTCGATCTTCTCCCGCAGGTAGCGGATGTAGACATCCACCACGTTCGAGCGCGGCTCGTAGGCGAAGTCCCAGGCGCGCTCGAGCAGTCGGTCGCGGGAGAGCACCTGGTCGGGACGCTCCATGAAGGTCTCGAGCAGGGCGAGCTCCTTCGCGGAGAGTTGGAGCTCCGCCGCGCCGCGCCAGGCCCGACGCGTCGCCGGGTCGAGTCGCAGGTCGGCCACCTCGATCACCGTCGGCCGCTCGACGGCGCCCCGGCGCGCGAGCGCCCGCAACCGCGCCAGCAGCTCGGCGAACGAGAACGGCTTCGGCAGGTAGTCGTCGGCGCCCGCGTCCAGGCCCGCGACACGGTCTTCGACGCCGTCCCGTGCCGTGAGCATCAGCACGGGCGACCACACGCCGTCCTCCCGCAGCCGGCGGCAGACCTCGAACCCGTTCAGCCCGGGGAGCATGAGGTCGAGGACGATCGCGTCGTACTCGACCGCCTGCGCCATCCAGACGGCGTCGTCCCCGATCCGCGCGACGTCGGCGGCGTGCCCTTCTTCCAGGAGGCCGCGTCGAATCAGTCCGGCCATCTTCGGGTCGTCCTCGACGACGAGCAGGCGCATTTCGTCCCATTGTGCGCGCTTCGATGAGAGAAAGATGAGCGGCCCCGCTACGGGGCCGCTCATCTCGCTAGTGCTTCTTCTTGTGCTTCTTGACCTTGCAGGCGCCGTACTTGTCGCCGTGCTTCAGGTGCTTCTTGTCACGCTTGAAGCCACGCACCCTGATCGTGCGGTGCTTGCCGCTCTTCGCCTTGTGGTGGCAGAGCGTGAAGATCGCGCGGGGACAAGGGCCGAGGCCGTCGCCGTGCCTCAGGTGCGCCTTCACGGCGCGCCGCGAGACGCGGATCGTGTGGTAACGGCTCTTCCGCTTCGGGCCCGAGCGGTGGCAGATCGTCACCTTCTTGCCGTACTGCGCGGTCACCGCCTGCGTGCTCGCCGGCGAGACCGTCGCGCCGAACGACGCAAAGGCGATCACCGCGAGCACGGCGACGAACGAGAGCACGGCCAGTTGCGCGGCCCGTTTTGTCGTCACGTGTCTCATGTGCGGGGGCTACCCGCCGCCGGTCGTTCGAAACCCGAGCTCCACGAGCTCGGGGCTGAGGGGATTGAGCCGTTTCGCACGCGCGAACTCGGCTTTCCTTGTAGCTCCGGTGCTCGCGAGGCCGAGGTCAAGCCAGGCTTCCCAATCGTTCGGATTTTGTGAAATTGCGCGACGGAAGCTCCCGCGGGCGGCTTCGGGCGAGTCGGAGGCCAGCTGCGCCTCGCCGAGCAGCTTCCACGGCTCGGCCGACCACGGCTGGAGGGTCCGGGCGTGCCGTGCAGCGGCCGCCGCAGCGGCCTGGTCGTCCCGGTCGGCCGCCGCCGACGCCTCGGCGAGCTGCCTGTTGCCGGCGAACGCGAAGGCCGCCGCCAGGCACAGCGCACCGGCCGCGAATGCCCAGCCGCGGCGAATTCGCGGGCCGTCCGCGGGCACGAGCGTCGCCACCCCGCAGGAGAGCGCCGCGACGGTGACGGCCGCGAGCTCCCAGTCCCAGTCCTGCGCCGCGTGCACGAGGAACGCCGAGTACGGCGCCAGCGCGACCGGCGTCCACGGGCCTCGCCCGCCCAGGAACGGCGCGGCGAGTGCGACGAGCAGGAAGGCGAGGCCGAGCGGGCCGAGCTCGGCGAGGGTCTCGAGGTAGAGGCTGTGCGAGTCGTGGACCGGCTGCGGGACGGGACGGTCCTGCAGCCAGGCGCGGGCGAACGTGCCGGCGCCAGAGCCGATCAGCGGGTGGTCCTCGACGACGCCGCCCGCGACCCGCCAGTAGTCGACGCGGTTGCTCCCGGACAGGCTGAGGACGCGGGAGCCCGTGTTGCCGTGCGTCGGTGCGGGGGCGGCCTCGAAGGAGTCGACGACTGCGCGAGGGCCGCCGGCGGCAACGAGTCCGGCGAGCACGACGACGACCGGAGCGGCGATCAACGCGCCGGCGAACGCCGTCCGCAGGCGCTTCGACGGCGTGAGCTCTAGGCCGCGGACGACCCAGAGTAGAAGCGCCGAGAGCGCGCAGAGCGCCGGCACGAGCACTGCGAGGCCGCCCGTCGCGCCGAGTCGGTCGGCGGCGACGACGCCGAGGGCTGCCGGTACTGCGACGACGAGCGCGATCGAGGCGAGCTGGAGCCGTTCCGGACCGAGTGCGACGCCGACCGCGAGCCCTGCGCCGAGCGCGAGCCAGGCCCCGCGGCTGAACGTGAAGTAGAGCGTGACGGCGAAGAGCGGCCCGACCGCAGCGGCGACGGCGGCCGGGGCGCGCGGCGCCCGCGCGGACACTCCGACGCCGAGCAAGAGGCCCACGGCGGCCAGGATCCCCATGCCGTTGGCGTAGCCGATCGGATCCGCCAGCCGCTCGGCAACAGACTGATCGGCTACGAGCGGCGTTTCCGGCGTCCCGAGCAGCCAATCGCCGAGGCCGTACGCGCAGAGAACGCCGGCGGCGCCGAGCGTCCCGGCGAGTAGGGCGGCCCGTGTCGCCGCGACGAGGAAGACGGCCGCCGCGCCCACGTAGAGGAGCGACCGCTCGACCTCGAGCACGGTGGCATCGAAATCGTCCGACCAGACGAGCGACAGCGCCGTCCACGCTGTGAACGCCGCGAGGCCGGCGAGGAGCGCGAGGCCGGGCTTTCGCGGCCGTGGCGCGCCCCGCACGAGGAGCACGGTCAGCACGGCCAGCACGGCAACCGAGCTCCACCCCCACGAGGTCGGCGCGTAGCCGCCTCCGTCGAGCCCGAGGCCGGCGACGAGGACGAAGACGCCGAGCGCCGCGACCTCGTCGCGGGTCACGCCGGGGCGACCCTCCTCCGAATCGCGACGGTGGCCACGAGCCCGGCGATCACCGTCGGGGCCATGGTGAGGAAGCGATAGACCAGAACCGCGGCCACAACCCCGGCGTTCGCCCCGCCGAAGCCGATCAACGCGCCGGTCAGGCCCAGCTCCACGACGCCGACTCCCCCGGGCGTGATCGGGAAGGAGCCGAGGATCCGCGCGAGCGACCAGGCGGCGAAGGCCTCGACGACGGAGACCTCCGAGCCGGGCACGTCGCAAGCCCTGAGCGCGACCAGCAGGACGAGGAACACGTTCAGCGTGCCAACGAGGGTCGCGAGCGTCAGCAGATGCCAGCGGCGGCGAAGGAGCACCACGGCATCGTCCCGGAAGCGATCGAAGCTCGGGCCGCCCCAGGCGACCGGGGGGCGTCGCAGCAGTCCGACCACCCAGCTCGCGGCGCCGGCTGCGAGATCACCGATCTCCATCGCCATGCGCGGGCTGGAGAGCACGAGCGCGAGCGCGGTGACGGCGACGCCGAGGATCGCGACGCCGACGAACGCGGCCGTCGCGAGGAGGGCCGAGTCGCCGCCGGTGGCGGTGAGCAGGAAGACGGCCACGATCGGGTACGACAGGTTCGCGAACTGGTTCCAGAGGCTGACGAGCGTGACCGCCCGGGCGATCTCACGGGGGGCGAAGCCCCACCGACGCAGGATCCCGTAAGCGCCCGCGATCCCGACCGCGGCGCCGGCGGGGACGACGATCGAGAGCGCCGTCGCGATCTGCGTGAGGGCGAGCGCGTCGCGGAAGCGCAGTCCGGGGAGGGCGGCGATCCAGGGCGGCGCGAACGTCAGGATGTTCAGCGCCGTCACCGCGAGGAGTGCGACGATCCACGGCCAGGAGAGGTCGCGCACGACCCCCCACACGTCCCGGTAGTCCGCGATCTTCGGCAGGAAGAACGCGAACGTGGCGATGACGAAGACGAGGCCGATCGCCCCCAGACCGGCGCGCTTCCAAGTTCCCCCCGGGACGGCCATACGTGCATGATCTTCGATCGCATCACCCTGTCGGGAGGTTGCTCGAGCCGCCCGGGCCCGACAGAGTGCACTGGAATCCCCCGCGGAAAGGAGACGATCGCCACATGAACAGAGGGATGCCCGCGCTGATCGCGGCCGGAGTGCTCTTCGGAGGGTTCGCCCTTGGCGCTCTCCTCGTCGGCGTCGACCTGGTCTTCCTCGGCATCATCGTCGGGGCTTCGGCCGTGCCGGCTGCATTCATCACCTGGGTGATGGCGGGAGACCGCTACTACTGATCTCAGCGTTCGCCTGGGGCGCGTTCGCGAGTTCGTCGCTGCTCGTCGGCGCCCTCGCTGCGCTCAACCTGCAGCTCACGCCGCGCGTCGTGGGCCTCGTGATGGGCTTCGGCGCCGGTGTGCTGATCAGCGCCGTCGCCTTCGAGCTGTTCGCGCAGGCGGCCGAGACGACTCACCGCCACTCGGACGTCGCCGGCATCTTCGCCGGCTCACTCACGTTCTACGTGGGGGACCGGTTCATCGACCGGAGGGGCGGCGAAGGGCGGAAGCGGATGAGCGGGGGCGGCCAGGCGGCCGGAGTCGCCCTGGCCATCGTTCTCGGCATCGTGCTCGACGGCATCCCGGAGTCGACCGTGATCGGCCTCGACCTCCATGCCGGCGAGGGCGTCAGCGTCGCGTTCCTCGTCGCCGTCTTCCTCTCCAACCTGCCCGAGGCGGCAGGTGCGTCGAGCGGCCTCGCGTCGTCCGGTTGGAGCCCGCGGGCGATCTACACGCTCTGGATCGTCGTCTCCCTTGTCGCCGGCCTCGCGTCCGCGGTCGGCTACGCGATCGGGGCCGCGTCCGGCGCGGAGGTCTACGCCTTCATCCTCGCGTTCGCCGCGGGCGCGATCCTCACGATGCTGGCCGACACGATGATGCCGGAGGCCTTCACGCACGGCGGGAAAGCCGTCGGCCTGCTGACGACGCTCGGCTTCGCGCTGTCGTTCGCGATCAGCTCGCTGGAATAGGCCGCATGCCGCGCAGCCGCTGGACGAGCTTGCGCACCTCGAAGGCGATCACGATCTCCCAGATGCCCATCACGATCGCCCACGCGCCGATCAGCGTGATCAGGATCGCCAGCGTGATGCCCGGTCGTCGCATCGCCCAGATCCCGAGCGGCGTCTCGATCACGCCGAGGATCAGGACGAGCCACCAGTGGGGCGCTTGCCGGTTCGCGAGCGCGCCGACGATGTGGAGCACGCCGCTGACGACGATCCAGGCGCCGATGAAGACCGCCACGACGTAGAGACCGTGGCCGGGCCAGACGAGGAGCGCGATCCCCGCGGCGATCCCGAGCAGTCCGGCAATCACGTTCGTAGAGCGGCTGCCGCCGTCGAGCGGCTTCGTGATCAGGTACGCGGCGCCCTGGATGATGAAGAGTGCCCCGACGAACGCCGCCAGGCCGTTCACGCTCCAGTCGATCGCCAGGATCAGCGCCCCGAAGACGACCGAGATCACGCCGGCGACGAGGAACACCCACCAGCTCGACGCCGCCTGCTCCGCCTCGTCGACCTCGAAGGTCGTGCGGTCGCTGATGGGGTTCAGCAGCATGCGGCGAGTCTACTCCGGCTCTCGGCCGACGATGCGTTCGAGACGGGCGAGGCGCTCCTCGAGGTCCGCCGGGTTCCGGCGCCGCGCCACGAGCAGCGACGCGACCGTCCCGGTGAGCAGCGACAGGAAGGAGAAGGCAAGGATCATCAACCCGGTCGCGACGAGCCGTCCCCATGTGTCCTCTGGCGTCACGTCGCCGTAGCCGACCGTCGTCACCGTCTGGGCCGACCACCAGAGCGCCCGGCCGATGGTCGGGTATTCCTTGTGGTCGACCAGCCACATGACGAACCCGGCCCCGAGCGTCGTCAGCGCGATCACGGTCATGAGGTACGGGATGATCCGGCCGGTCTCGAGTGCTCGCGACAAGCGCTTGTTGGTCACGCGCAGGAGGAAGCTCTCCGGCATCCACGCGCAGGTCTACCAGCCGTCCAGGACGGCTCCCGGCTCGAGGACCCGCACCTCCGTGTCGATCCCGGCGGCCTTGACGGCGCGGTCGAACGCCACGGCGGGCAACCGCAGGAACTGGGCGCGGCTGCTGCGATGGAACGGGCGGTACGTGCCCCAGTGGATGGGGACGACGACCTTCGGCCGCAGGCGCCGGACCGCCTCCGCCGCGCGCTCCGGGTTCATGTGCTTGCCGCGCCCGAGCGTCGCGCCCCAGCCCCAGATCGGGAGCAGCGCCAGGTCGAGGTCTGGCACGAGGCCATCCATTGCGTCGAAGAGGTCGGTGTCGCCGGCGAAGAAGACCCGCCGCGAGCCGAGGATCGCAAACCCGAGCGCCGGTCCCTCGCGCCTCGGCGGGCGCCCGCCTTCGTGCTCGGCGTGCGTCGCCCGGACGACGAGCGGGCCGACCTCGACCTGATCCCCGGCCCGGATCTCCTCGACGTGGAGCCCCGGCAGCGCGGCGGCGACCCCGCGCGGCGCGAGCATGCGAGCGGCGGACACGAAGGCGAGCGAAGGCCGGTCGAGGTGGTCGTGATGGGCGTGGGAGATCAGGACCACGTCCGGCTGCTCCAGCGTGCGAACGTTCACCGGGGCGGCGCGCCGGAGGTGCGCGACGCGGTTCCGGAGCAGCGGGTCGGTCAGCAGCCGGACGCCGTCGAGCTCGATCTCGACGGTCGCATGACCGATGTAGCGCAGCCGCGGCATAGTCCAGATCGGACGATGACGCAAACGACGAAAGGGCGGTAGAAGAGCGCCATGGGTCGCATGCTGCTCGCCCGGCTCCTCGTCGTTCTGGGCGCGATCCTCGCCGTTCTCAGCCTGATCGCCGGCTATGTCCGCTTCCAGGCGCTCGACACGCAAACCGTCGAGAAGACCGCCGGGGATCTGATCGCCGACCCGGAGATCCGCAACCAGGTCGCCGCGACACTCGTCGACCAGCTGTACTCGAACGTCGACGTCGAGGGGACGCTCAACGAGCGTCTCCCGGCGGACCAGAAAGGGCTCGCCGGCCCGATCGCCGGCGCGATCCGGCTCGCCGCTGATCCGGCGGCTCAGCGAATCCTGGCGCGGCCGGCCGTGCAGGAGCTCTGGGTGAGATCGGTCGCGCGGTCACACAAGGCGCTCCTGAGGGTGCTCGAGGACGACACGGGGCCAGTCTCGACCGAGGGCGGCGAGGTCGTGCTCGACCTGCGTCCGCTCGTGATCCAGCTCGGCGACCGCGTCGCCATCGTCGGGGACGTCAGCCAGCGGCTCGGGCCTGACGCCGGGCAGATCAAGATCATGGAGGCGGACCAGCTCGAAACGGCCCAGGATCTGACGCAGCTCGCGAAGACGCTCGGGCTGTGGCTCTGGATCGTCCCGATCGTGCTCTGGGCCGTGGCGCTCTGGCTGGCGGAAGGACGTCGCCGCGGGATCCTGCGGATGATCGGCATCTCGGCCATCCTGGTCGGCCTCGCCGTACTCGTCGCCAGGCGGATCGCGGGGTCGGAGGTGGTCGACAGCCTCGCGAAGGCCGAATCGGCCCGGGCGGCGGCGAGTGACGCCTGGGACATCCTCACCGACCAGCTGAAGGACGGCGGCCTCACGCTGATCGGGCTCGGCGTCGTGCTGCTCGTCGCCGTCTGGATCAGCGGGCCGTCCACGTGGGCGACCGACTCGCGTCGCTGGATGGCTCCCTACATCGCCCGCGCCGAGATCGCCTTCGGCGCCGCCGCGGCGCTGCTCTTCCTGCTCGTTTGGTGGGGACCGACGGTCCAGACGCAGCGCTGGCAGCTCGTGCTTGCCGCCGCGGTCGTGCTGGCGCTCGGCGTCGAGGTGCTGCGCCGGCAGACGGCCGCGGAGTTCCCGGAATCGAAACCGACGACGAAAGGAGCAGGCTCATGAGCACCCGATCAAAGCCGGTCAGCGGCTGGGCCGTCGGCTTCACCGCCTTCGCCGGCGCGATCATGCTGATGGTCGGCATCTTCCAGGCCTTCGCCGGCCTGGCGGCGATTCTCAACGACGAGTTCTTCGTCCGGAGGCCGAACTACACGTACGACATCGACATCACCGGGTGGGGCTGGATCCACCTGATCATCGGGATCATCGTCGCCGCGGCCGGATTCGCTGTCTTCTCCGGTGCCGCCTGGGCCCGGGCGGTCGGCATCACGATTGCACTGCTGAGCGCGATCGCCAACTTCTTCTTCATCCCGGTCTACCCGGTCTGGGCGGTCCTGATCATCGCCCTCGACGTCGTCGTGATCTGGGCACTGGCCACGTACACGGAGGACGCTGCCGCCTCGCGCTTCTGACCCGTCCTATGATCGCCGCCGTGCCGGGGTCGCGGCGACGACAACGAATGCCGACCGTGCTGCTTGAGCTCTCGGTCGCGAACGCGCTTGCGAGCCAGCTGTTCGTCCGCGAGCTCAATCGCGCGGGCTACCCCTTCACGCACGTCGGCCTGCTCACCCTGATCGACCTCTACGGGCCGATCACGCCCGGCGACCTCGAGGACGAGACCGCGATCCCGAAGACGACGCTGCGCGGGCGGCTCAACGGCCTCTACCAGCGGGGCTATGTCCGCCGCGTCCCGAATCCGGAGGACCGCAGGTCGCATTTCGTCGAGGTCACGCCGAAGGGGCGGACGTTCCTCGAGGAGATGCAGCCGATCCTCCGCCGGACCGAGCAGGTGATCGAGGAGGCGGTCGGGACGCCGCTCGAGGACTATCGCGCGCCCCTGGAGCGGCTCCGCCTGGCCGAGCGCCGGCTGCTCGAGCGCGATGTTTAGCCCGCGTTAAGAAGGGCGGATCCGTCCTAGATTTAGGGCGGATTCGTCCTTATTCTCGGTGAGGTGCGCGTCATCTACTACGGCGTTCCCCCTGGCCACCCCAAGCCGAAGCCGCTCGAGCAGGATAAGACGCTCCTCCAGGCGGCGCTCCTCGCCCTCCGCGCGAGCTGATGCTCGAGAACGCGGAGGGCGCCGTTTCCGGCGCCCTCCGTGGGGGTTTCAGCGCCGCGTCGTCTACCGGGTGAGGCAGAGCGCCGCGTAGTCCCACGTGAAGACCGGGTGGTAGTGGTAGCAACCAGTCCGGGACGACACGTAGTGGCGGTCGTTCGGGCTCGCGAACGTCGCCATCGGCGAGGCGTTGCGGGCCAGGTCGACGTCCAGCTGGCTGAACGCGCGATACCGCTGGAGGCCGACCATCTGCTTCGCCCGCGTGATCTTGCGGTTGTACGCGGACGAGTTGAAGTACGAGAAGTTGACGCCGTTGGCCGGCCTGATCGTCGTCCCGTCGACGAGGAAGATGAAGTCGTACGGGTCGAAGTAGTCCATATGCCAACCCTCGAGCCCCATGTCGTAGGGCTCGCCGCGCCGACCCTCGAGCTCGAACTGGGTCGCCCGCGGGTACAGCTTGATGTCCATGTTCAAGCCGATGTTGCGCAGGTTCGCCTGGGCGATCTGGCACTGCTGAGGAGCCGGAGCCCGGTTCGAGCAGTACATGACGCCGCTTCCGCTGCGCGTGGCGCCGCGGGCGAGCTGCCGAGCCCTGTTCAGGTTCGGATGCCGCGGGTAGAGCGCGACGTTCTTGAAGCCGCGCATCGTCGGCGGCATGTACTGGTCGTTCACGACACCGCCGTACGCACCGCGCTGGACGAGAATCGCCTGGCGGTCGATCGCGTACTGAACGGCCTTCTTCAGCCTCAGGTTGCCGAGGCCGCCGCCGCCGAAGAGCGGGCGGTCGTGGTTCATCGACAGGTACTGGATCGTCGGTGCGGGGTTCGCGAAGTAGCGGCCCGGTGAGCCCTTCTTCACGCCGTAGCGCCGACCCAGCTCGGCATGAGCCGACGGCGGGATGTCACCGGTGTCGGTGACGCCACGATCGATGTTCAACTTGATCGTCTCGAGCGGGAGACCCACGTCGACCACGATCGAGTTGACGTTGTGCGGCCGCGGGCCCTTATAGAACTTGTTCCGGACCACGACGACCTGGCGGTTCCGCTCCCACTTCTGGATGTAGTACGGACCGGCCGTGTGCACCGGAGCGTTGACGCCGTCCGGCTCGATCGGCAGGTTCGTCGGAATCGCCTGGAAGAACGGCATCGCGAGCCGGGCCAGGAGGTCCGGGGCGCGGCGCGTCATCTTGATCTGCAGCGTGTACTTGCCGATCGCCTTGAGGCCCGTCGCGCGCGTCGCGCGTCCGGCAATCACCGCCTCTGCGCCGACGATGTCCTCGACGAACGGCTGAGCCGGAGAGCTCATCCGCCGGGCGAGGTCACGGTTGATCGAGTAGACGAAGTTCGCCGCCGTCACCGGCTGACCGTTCGACAGGCGGAACGACTTCTTCAGCTGGAACGTGTAGGTGAGCCCGTTCTTGGAGATGCGCGGGAAGCCCTTGGCGACTTCCGGCGTCAGTCGGGATCCCTTCGGAGCCGGGGCGTCGGGGTAGTTCAGGAGCATCGCCGAGGTCGCGTACATGAGCGCCCAGGAGGGCGTGTAGTACGCGAGCGCCGGGTCGACGTAGTCGATGTCGACCGAGAGGCTGTGCTTGAACGTCCCACCAACCCTGGCCTGGCCGCTCGACGACGCCTGCGGGGCGGCGCTGCTCGACGGGCCCGCGACGGCGGACGCTGCGAGCAGCCCGGCGCCCACGACCAGCATCGCGAGCGAGACCATGAGCCGTCTGTGCATGAGACTCCTTTCATTGGGAGCCGGCGCAACCGCCTGCGCCGGCTCGGGAACGCGGGATGCGTCCTTCAGCCCCTCAAACGGCTCGAAATAGAGGATGTTAGATCTCGTTCACGAGCACGAATGGCCCGTTCAGAGGACGTAATCGCCGCGCAACAATCTTTTCGGCCGCTTGTGGCGTCTCCGACAAGTGGATGGGCCGATCGACCCCCGCGAGCCCAGGGCGCCACGCGCCCAGCGCGAGCCTGTACCAGGAGCCGTCGTGCAGCAGCTGAGACGGTGGCCGGGGATCGAGCTGCGGCACCTCGAGGCGCTCTCCGTCGTCGCGGACGAGGGAAGCTTCCGGCGCGCCGCGCGGCGCCTCGGCTACACGCAGTCGGCGATCAGCCAACAGATTGCTGCCCTCGAGCGGGCGATCGGGCACGCGGTGCTCGAGCGCCCGTCACGCGGGCGGCCGCTCGCGCTCACCGACGTCGGCAGCCGGCTCCGGCGCCTGTACGAGACCGTCGAGCAGGCGATGGCTGCGGCGCGCGTCGATGTGGCCGCGGTGGCGGCCGGCGCGACCAACGTCGTCCGGATCGGGATCGCCTTCGCACTGCCGCACCTCGCCGACGCCGTCGTCGCCGCGCGGACGCGGAATCCGCGCGTGCTCGTCGAGGTCGTCCGGGGGGCGGAGGACGAGCGGCTGCTCCGGCTGGTGGAGAGCGGCTCGCTCGACTTCGCCGTCGTGCGGAGCCCTACCGCCGGTGATGCCGTCACGCTGGGCGAGGTCGCGTCCTGTGCCTACGTGCTCGCGATCCCGTCGGCCTCGTCGCTGGCGCGGGCGAAGGCCCGCCTCGGGCTCTGCGACGTCTCGGAGTACGCGCGGATCGCGACGGCGGACGGCACTGCGTACGCCGACGACTCGCAGGCGGCGATCGTCGCCGTCGACGCCGAGATGGCGCTCGAGCTCGTCGGCGCCGGCGCAGGGGTGGCGGTGCTGCCGGCGATCCTCGCGGGCGGCGCACCGCCGACGGTGGCCGTCCGGCCGCTGCGGGACATCCTGCCGCCGTTCCAGATCGCGATCGCAGCGAGCTCCGAGCTGTCCCCCTCGGGCCACCAGATCGCGGACCTGGTCCGGCTGGCGATCGACGGCTGGCCGGGCGCCGACGAAGCCGGCAAGAACGCCACCAGCCCAGCCTGACGCGGGCCAGACCCTCGCGGACATGACGAGTGTCTGACACCGGCGAAGGCCGTTTAGGCCACGTCTGGGGCGGCAACCACCGAACCATGGCCGAACCGAGGCGAACCGAAGACGCGCCCCTCGAGCGCGAGGTGCGCGAAGCTGCGCGCGGCGAGAGCGACCGCACGCCGGCGCTCGTCCTCGGCGGCGTCGCGGGCCTGATCGCGATCGCCGTCCTCGTGCTGGCGGCGCTCGCCTTCCTGCTCTACTGGCTCCTCTGACTCGGCGGCGAAACGCGCCGGACGCGACCGGCTGCTTCGCGGCCCGAGCCGCCTCCACGTTCCTCCTTGACAACGCCGCCGGGCGCAGCGTTGAATCCTCGCCATGCTTCTCGCCGAGGTCGAGTACGCGCGCCCGACGAGCGTCGACGACGCGGTTCGGCTGCTGGGAGCCCACGACGGGGCGCGCCCGCTCGCCGGCGGGCAGACGCTGACGAACGTGATGAAGGCGCGCGCCGCGGCGCCCGACGTCCTCGTCGACCTGAACAAGCTCGAGGAGCTGCGAGCGATCAGCCGCAGCAGCGACGGGCTCGAGCTCGGCGCGATGGTGACCCTCGCCGAGCTGGTTAGGTCGAGCGAGGTCGCGGAGGCGCGCCCGATCCTGGCCGAGGTGGCAGCCAAGATCGCCGACGTGCAGGTGCGGAACCGCGGGACGATCGGCGGGAACATCTGCTCGAACGACCCGACGAACCACCTGCCGCCAGTCGTCTCGGCGCTGGGCGCGACGATGACGGTCCGCGGCGCCGACGGCGAGCGGACGGTTCCGGTCGACGAGTTCTTCCTCGGCGTCTACATGACCGCCGTCGCGCCGGGAGAGCTGCTGACGTCCATCACGGTGCCGGCGGGGAGCGGCGCAGACGGCTTCGCGTCGATCCCGATCGGCCGCGACGGCACCTGCATCGTGAACGCGGCCGCGTCGATCGCCGACGGGCAGGCGCGAATCGCACTCGGGTGTGTCGCCGCGACTCCGGTCCTCCTGACGACCGCGCCGGAGGAGGCTGCGGTGCGCGAGGCCGTCCGGGGCGCGAAACTCGACCCGCCGTCGGACGTCCACGCCTCCGCCGAGTATCGCAGGCACCTCGCCGAGATCGTCGCCGTCCGCGCCGTCCAGGAGGCCGCCTCGTGACCGAGCCCATCCGGAGCCAGCTGATCGCTGTCGAGGTGAACGGGGAGCGACACGAGCGCGACGTCGAGGCGAGACGCCTGCTCGTCCACTTCCTCCGCGACGACCTCGACCTGACCGGAACGCACGTCGGCTGCGACACAGGCAACTGCGGCGCCTGCACGGTGCTCGTCGACGGCGTCGCGATCAAGAGCTGCATGATGCTCGCCGTCCAGGCCGACGGCTCCTCGATCCAGACGGTCGAGGGGCTGGCGCCCGACGGGGAGCTGCACCCGCTCCAGCAGGCTTTCACCTCGTTCCACGCGCTCCAGTGCGGTTACTGCACGCCGGGGATGCTGATGAGCGCGAAGCACCTGCTCGACCACAACCCGGAGCCCACGGAGGCCGAGATCCGCCGCGCGATCCAGGGGAACATCTGCCGCTGCACCGGCTACGTGAACATCGTCGAGGCCATTGCCGCTGCAGCCAAGGGAGGTGGCGCATGAGCGAGACGACCGTCACGCCCGATCGTCCGATCACGGTCGAGGAGACGGAGACCGCGCCGGGGTTCATCGGCGTCAACGTCCCTCGGAAGGAGGACCGCCGCCTCGTCCAGGGCGAGGGGGTCTTCGTCGACGACGTCAAGCGGCACGGAATGGCCTACGTCCACTTCGTCCGCTCGCCCTACGCGCACGCCGCGATCACGCGCATCGACGTGTCGAAGGCGGTGGCGCTGGAGGGCGTCTACGGGACCTTGCTCGGCGAGGAGGTCGCGGCCGAGACGGATCCGTTCTTCCAGATCGCGCCGCCGCCGGCGGGCGAACTGAAGGACTACGCGCTCGCTGTGGGCAAGGTACGCCACGTCGGCGAGCCCGTCGTCGCTGTCGCCGCCGCCACCCGCGAGCTGGCGCGCGACGCAGCCGACCTCGTCGAGGTCGATTACGAGCCCCTCGAGGCTGTGGTCGACACGGAACACGCGGCTGACCCCGGCGTCGCCCAGCTCCACGACGAGGCGCCGTCGAACACGATCTGGCAGGGGAACTTCGACTACGGCGACTACGACGCCGCGCTCGCGGAGGCGGACAAGGTCGTCCGGATCAAGCGGCTCCACTTCCACCGCTTCTCGTCCACGCCGCTGGAGACGAGCGGCGCGGTCGTGGAGTACAACCGCGGCACCGGGCAGTGGACGATCCACTCGAACAACCAGTTCCCGGGCTTCGCGATCATCATGATGGGCCCGGCGCTGAAGGTCGGGATGGACAAGCTGCGCTTCGTCTCCCAGGACATCGGCGGCGGCTTCGGCAACAAGATCTGCACGCACGTGCAGCTCGTCGCCCTCTGCCTGCTGGCGCGGAAGCTGAAGCGCGCGGTCAACTGGACGGAGTGGCGCACCGACCAGCACACCGCGAACTCGCATGGCAACGAGCGGGTCTTTCTCGACGTCGAGGTGCCGGTCCGCTCGGACGGGACGATGCTGGGGTTCAAGGCGCGGATGATCGACGACTGCGGCGCCTTTACCCGGTACGAGCCTCTCGGCTGCATCATCTGGGCCCAGGTAACGCCGGGCGTCTACCGCTGGCGGAACGTCCGCGTCGACTTCTCCCAGGTCTGCACGAACAAGTCGCCCTGTGGGCCGAACCGCGGCTACTCGCGGATGCAGCACCTCTGGTTCACCGAGCGCGTGATCGACATCGTCGCGGAGCAGCTCGGGCTCGACCCGGTCGAGATCCGGAAGCGCAACTACATCCGCGCCGACGAGATGCCGTACGAGACGCCGAACGGCTGCGTCTACGACTCCGGCGACTACGCCCGCTGCCTCGACGACGCGCTGAAGCTGATCGACTACGGGTCGATCGAGACGAGGCGCCGCGACGCCGAGTCGCGCGGGAAGCTCCTCGGCGTCGGGATCGGCTCGACTCTCGACTCCGGGACGAACAACTTCGGCCAGTCGACGATCGTGAACCCCGAGCTGCAGTTCTCAGGGAACAACGAGGTCGCGACGGTCAAGCTCGACATCTTCGGCGAGATCGTGGTCACGCTGGGCACGACGCCCCAGGGACAGAGCCACGAGACGACCGCGGCCCAGGTGGTGGCGGACCTGCTCCAGGTGGAACCCGACGACGTGACCGTCCGGGCCGGCCACGACAGCTACTGGAACTCGCACGCCGGGTTCTCGGGCACCTACGCGAGCCAGTTCGCGGTCACGGGGCTCGGCGCCGTGAAGGGCGCGACCGAGATGCTGCGGGAGGAGATCCTCAAGATCGGCGCCGCCGTCCTCGGCGCGGAGTCGACGGAGGAGGTCGAGCTCGGCGGCGGCTTCGTCAAGCGGAAGGATAACCCGGAGGCCGCCCTGCCGTTCATGGCCTGCGGCGCGATCGTGAACGCGAACAACGCAGTCCTCCCGCTCGAGCTGCGCGACATCACGCTCAACTGCCGCTACGTCTACGTCCCGCCGCACCAGCTGCCGGACACGGAGCGCAAGTACGGGAACCTGACCCTGACGTACGCGAACCAGATCCACGCCTGCGTGGTGGAGGTCGATCCCGAGACCGGCGTCTACGACATCGTCGACTACGGCGCCGTCGACGACTGTGGCATCCGGATCAACCCGCAGATCGTCGAGGGGCAGGTGCAAGGAGCTACTGCCCAGTCGATCGGCGCCGCGACGCACGAGACGTTCGTCTACGACGAGGACGGGAACCTGCTCACGCCCAACTTCTACGACTACCACGTGCCGCACGCGCTCGACATGCCGCCGATGAAGACCTCGTCGGTCGAGTCCGCGTCGCCGTTCACGCCGCTCGGCGCCAAGGGGATGGGCGAAGGCGGAGGCGCCGGGCTGAGTGCGGTGGCCGCAGCGCTGCAGAACGCGCTGCAGGGCGCAGGTCGCCCGATCGTCACCTCGAGCTCGAACCCGTATCACCGGGTCTGGGAACTGCTGCAGAACCCGGACGAGAGTCGCTCGCTGGTCTCGGTGGACGAGCGGTGAAGCTGGAGGGCGAGCGGCGCTTCGACGCCCCGCGCGAGACCGTCTGGAACATCCTCCAGGACCCCGCGCAGATGGCCGCGATCATGCCGGGCGTCGAGAGCTTCGACGTCGAGGACGACCGGCACTGGAAGGCGAACGTCAAGATCCCGCTCGGCCTCGGCTCGCTCAAGATGAGCATCAACTTCGAGAAGCTCGAGGAGGAGCAGCCCGAGTTCTCGAAGCTGAACGCCAAGGGCACCGGGGTGGGGGCGCTGATGAACCTCGTCACGCAGTTCCGGCTCAGCGAGGCGGACGGAGGGACTGCGATGGCGTGGGAGGCGGACGTGAAGATCGCCGGCCCGGTAGGGAGCATGGGGCAGCGGGTGCTCCAGCCGATCGTCAACCAGCAGGTCCAGCTGGTGCTGTCCGCCCTCGACGCGCAGGTCGCGAAGGCGGAAGGCGGCGGGGCGTCGACGAAGGGCGCCGAGGAAGGGCGCAGCCCGCTCGAAGAGGAGTCCTACTCGGCCGACCAGTGAGCCGGTCCCGGATCGTCCTGGGCTGCGGGAACTTCGGGGGGATCGGCTCGGCACCGGCGTTCTTCGGCCGAGGAGAGTCCGAGGAGGAGGCGGTTGCGCTGATGGAGTCGGCGTGGTCGCTCGGTCTCGGCTCGTTCGACACGGCGGATGCCTACGGCGGCGGCCGCAGCGAGACCTGGATCGGACGGTGGATGGCAACGACCGGGCGGCGGCCCCGGCTGACGACGAAGGTCTTCCATTCGGTCGCGGGCGACCCGGCCGACGAGGGGCTCGCGCCGGCCCGGGTGCAGCGGCAGCTCGAGGGGTCGCTGGCGCGGCTGGGCATCGACCGCGTCGATACGTACATGGTCCACGAGCCCGATCCGGAGACGCCGGTCGCCGAGACCATGACGGTCTTCGCCGAGCTGCTCGATCGCCGCCTGATCGGCGAGATCGGCGCCAGCAACGTGGACGTCGCCTGGCTGGAGGAGGCGCTGGCGGTGGCACCGGTCGGCGTCGTCCAGAACTCGTACTCCCTGCTCGACCGAGAGTCGGAGCCGGTGCTCGACTTCTGCGCGGAGTGCGGGATCCGGTTCGAGGCGTTCAGCCCGCTCGCCGGCGGCTGGCTGACCGGGAAGTACCGCCGCGACGCGCCGGCGCCGGGCGGGTCCCGGATGACCACGCGGCCCGAGCCGTACCGCGACTTCGAATCGGCTCCGGTGTACGACGCGCTCGAGCGCTTCGACGGCGCCGCTTCGGAGCGAGGGCTCGACATGTCGACGCTGGCCTTCGCGTGGCTCCTCGCCGACCCGCGCGTCGGGTCGATCGTGGTCGGCCCAAGGCGGCCGGAGCACCTCGAGCCGGCGGTCGCGGCGACGGAGGTCGCGCTGTCGGAGGCCGAGCGGGATCAAGTAGCGTCGATCTTTCCCTGATGCTCGTGCTCAACCAGGAAGAGGTCGAGCGGCTGCTCGACATGGAAGGCTGCATCGGCGCGATGGAGGGCGCACTGTCGGCGCTCGCGCGCGGGGAGGTGCACGTGCCGCTGCGCATGGTCGTCCACCCAGGCGACGAGCCGAGCCTGCTCGGCCTGATGCCGGCTCATCGCGCCGGCGGGACGCCGCTCTACTCGCTCAAGACCGTCGCGGTCTTCCCCAACAATCCAAAGCGCGGGCTCGACGCCCACCAGGGGACGGTCACGCTCTTCGACGGCGAGACCGGCGAGGTCCGGGTGCTGATGAACGCCTCCGCGATCACGGCGATCCGCACCGCGGCGGTCTCCGCGGTCGCGACCAAGCTGCTGGCCCGCGAGGACGCGCGGGTGCTGGGGATCCTCGGCGCCGGCGTCCAGGCTCGTACGCATCTCGAGTCGATGCGCGCCGTTCGCGACTTCGACGCGGTGCGGTTGTACAGCCCGACCGCCGGACATGCCGAGGCGCTGGCCGACGAGGCCGGTGCGCAGGCGGTCGGGAGCGCAGAGGAGGCGGTGCGGGGCGCCGACGTGGTCGTGACGGCGACGAACGCGCTCGAGCCCGTGCTGCGGCGCGACTGGCTGAAGCCCGGCGCGCACGTCAACGTCGTCGGCGGCCGGCCGCCCCAGATGCGGGAGCTCGACGTCGCGACCGTCGCCGACTCGGCCTTCTACGTCGACCGCCGCGAGTCGGCGGAGGCGGAAGCCTGGGACTACCGCGACGCGCTGAACTCGGGTGCGATCGGGCCGGACCACATTCGCGGTGAGATCGGCGAGGTGCTGGTCGGCGCGGCGCCTGGCCGGACGAGCCCGGACGAGCTCACCGTGTTCCGCTCCCTCGGGCTGGCCGTCGAGGACCTGGCGGCGGCGGAGTACGTGGTCGAGCGGGCGCGGGCCGCCGGGGTCGGCGCCGAGGTCCCGCTCTGATCCCGCTCGAGGAGATCCGGCGGGCGCGGGAGCTGCTCGCCGGCACCGCCGTCCGCACGCCGCTCGTCCGGCTGAACGCGCCGGAGGCGGAAGCGGAGCTCTACCTCAAGCTCGAGAACATCCAGCCGATCGGCTCCTTCAAGCTGCGCGGCGCGTACAACGCGGCGCGGCGGGCGGATCCGGCGGAGGTCGCGCGTGGCCTCTCGACGGCGAGCGCGGGAAACATGGGCCAGGGCGTCGCCTGGGCGGCGCGCGAGCTCGGCGTTCCCTGCACCGTCATCGTCCCGGACTACGCGCCGCAGACCAAGGTCGCCGCGATGGAACGGCTCGGCGCGACGGTGCTGAAGGTGCCGTTCGACGACTGGTGGGTCGCGATGGAGAACTCGCAGATCGAGGGCGTCGAAGGGCTCTTCCTCCATCCCGTCGAGAACGAGCAGGTGATGGCCGGGAACGGGACGATCGGCCTCGAGGTCCTCGAGGACCTGCCCGACCCGGACCTGGTGCTGATCCCCTACGGCGGGGGCGGGCTCACCGCAGGGATCGCGAGCGCGATCAAGCAGCAGCGGCCGGAGACGAAGGTCCTGGCGGTCGAGCAGGAGACGGCGGCGCCGCTCTACGCCTCACTCGAGGCGGGCTCGATGCAGGAGATCGAGTACCAGGTCTCCTTCGTCGACGGGGCCGGCGCGAAGGCGCTGCTGCCGAAGATGTGGGCGCTCGTCGAGCCGCTGATCGACGGGGCCGACCGGGTCTCGCTGGACGAGGTGGCCGGCGCGATCCGGCTGATGGCGGAGCGGACGCGCGTAATCGCGGAGGGGGCGGGTGCCCTGGCGACCGCGGCGGGCCTGTCGGGGCGGGTGGGGAAGGGCAAAATCGTCTGCATCGTTTCGGGAGGCAACATCGACTTCTCGACGCTCACGACGATCCTCGAAGGGAGAACGCCATGAAGATCACCGTCATCGGGAGAGGGAACGTCGGCGGCGGCCTGGCCAAGCGGTGGGAGCGGGCCGGTCACGACGTCACGGCGCTCGGCCGGGAGGGCGGCGATGCGAGCGATGCCGACGTGGTTGTCGTCGCGGTGCCGGGGAGCGGCATCTCGGATGCCCTCGGGAAGGTCACCGGACTCGACGGCAAGACCACGATCGACGCGACGAACGTCTTCGGCGAGCGGAACGAGCAGTTCGAGTCGCTGGCCCACGAGGTGAAGTCGATCGTGGGCGGGCCGGTGGCAAAGGCGTTCAACTGCAACTTCGCGGCGCTCTACGACCACGTCGACGAGCAGCGCGTGCCGCCGTGCAACCTCGTGGCGGCCGACGACGAGGCCCGCGAGCTGGCGGAGCAGTTGACCGGGGACGCGGGTTACCACCCGATCTACGCGGGCGGACTGGAAAACGCACGTCTGCTCGAGGACCACCTCACGCTGATGGGGGCGATCAACAGCGCCGGCCTCGGGCGGTTCTTCTACCGGTACGCCGCGCCCGGCGAGTTCTAGATCAGGGGCACTCGGCCCGGATCGCTAGGCGAGCAGCTCCCGGTTCGCCGCCAGCGCCTCGAGGACGAGGTCGATGTCCTCGAGCGAGTTGTAGGCATGCGCCGAGATCCGAATGTTCCCGTCCCGCGACGAGGTGACGATGCCCCAGCGGCCGAGTGCCGCGACGAGCGCGTCCACATCGGTCGACTTGATGCAGATCAGTGCGCCGTGGCGGTCGCGCCGCGTCGGCGTGACCACGGTGCCTCCGAGCTCGTCGACGCCCGCGACGAGATGCGCGTTCAGGGTGAGGACGTGCTCGCGGGTCTCCTCGATCCCGATCGACTGGATCAGCTCGATGCCCGCGATCCCGGCGTAGATCGAGGGGATGGGCGGCGTTCCGGACTGGAAGCGCCGCGCATTGTCGGCCGGCGAGTAGTCGTGGATGTCCATCGCGAAGATGTCCTGGTCGGCGAACCACCCGGTCGCCGTGGGCCAGGCCTTCTGGAACAGCTCCCGCCGGCAGTAGAAGAAGCCCAGGCCGGCCGAACCGAGCAGATACTTCACCGTTCCGGCGGCGAGAAAGTCCACCCCCAGCTTCTTCACGTCGATCGGGACCGAGCCCGCGGACTGGTACGCGTCGAGCAGTACGAGCGCATCGCGGTCGTGCGCGAGCCGGGCGACCCGCTCGACGTCGATCATCTCGCCCGTGCGGTAGGAGACGTGAGTGATGGACACGACCGCGGTGTCGTCGTCGATCGCCTCTTCGAGTCGGTCGGGGGTGACGTGGACGACACGCGCGCCCCGAGACTCCTGCGCGTGCCAGATCTGGCCCGCCGTCGGAAACTCGAGCTCGGTGGTGACGATCTTGGAGCGGCGTGCATAGCGCAGCCCGCTGGCGAGCGCGCTGATTCCCGCCGAGACCGATGCGGTCACCGCGACCTCGTCCGGCTGCGCGTTGACGAGCCCGGCGAACGCCGCCCGCGCGGCGTCCTCGCGCTCGACCCAGTAGTCCCACGGCGCGCCCTTCTCCTCCCAGTCGTGGAGGTACTGCTCGTACGACTCGCGCACGGCGTCCGAGAGCGCCCCCTGGGAGCAGGTGTTGATGTAGACGAGGCGCTCGAAGATCGGAAACCGGTGCCGGATCCGGTCCGGCAGCGGGCCCGATGCGACGGGCCGGCTCATCGACCGAGGTAGGCCTTGCGCAGGTCCTCGTTCGCGAGCAGCGCCTTCGCCGTGTCCGCGAGCACGATCCGCCCCGTCTGGAGCACGTACCCGCGGTCTGCGATCGAGAGCGAGACGTTGGCGTTCTGCTCGACGACCAGCACCGCCACGCCGGCCTCGTGCACCTGCTGGATGATCTCGAAGTTGCGCTCGACGAGGATCGGCGCGAGCCCCATCGACGGCTCGTCCATCAGCAGAAGCTTCGGGCTCGACATCAGCGCCCGGCCCATCGCGACCATCTGCTGCTCGCCGCCCGAGAGCGTCCCCGCCAGCTGCTTCCGGCGATCCTTCAGCACGGGGAAGAGCTCGAACACTCGCTCCATCGCCTCGTCGCGTCCGTCCTTGCGGAGGTAGGCGCCCATCTCGAGGTTCTCGAGCACCGTCATCGGCGCGAATAGCCGCCGGTTCTCGGGGACGATCGCGAGCCCCTTCGAGATGCGGTAGCTCGTCGGCCGCGAGGTCACGTCTTCGCCGGCCAGCTCGACCTCGCCGCGCCGCGGGCGCACGATCCCGAGGATCGTCTTCAGCGTCGTCGACTTGCCCGACGCGTTGCCGCCGAGCAGGCAGACGAGCTCGCCCGCGCCGATCTCGATCGAGAGGCTCTGGAGGATGTGGATCTCGCCGTAGTAGGTGTCGACGTCCCGTAGGCGCAGCAGGGCACTCATGCCGACGCCGCCCCCTCCAGTCCGAGGTAGGCCTCGATCACGAGCTCGTTCGTCGCCACCTCGTCGTATGACCCCTCGGCGATCTTCACGCCGTGGTCGAGCGCGACCACCCGGTCCGAGATCCCCTCGACCACGTGCATGTCGTGCTCGATCACGAGCACGGTGTAGCCGCCTTCGGTGCGGAGCCGCCCGATCAGCTCCGTCAGCTCGAGCGTTTCGTTCGGGTTCATCCCCGCGGCAGGCTCGTCGAGCAGGAGGAGCTTCGGGTTCGTCCCCATCGCGCGGGCGATCTCGAGCCGGCGTCGGTTCGCGTAGGAGAGGTTGTAGGCCTGCTGCTGGTGGCGGTAGCCGGCGAGCCGCTGGCCGAAAAAGGCGAGCTTCTCCTCGGCGAGCGCTGCGATCTCACGCTCCTCGCGGCGGGCGCGCGGCAGCCGGAAGATCGACTCGAAGACGGTCGACCTCGTGTGGCCGTAGGCCGCCGCCATCACGTTCTCCTTGACGGTCATGTTCAGGAACAGGCGGAGCGTCTGGAACGTCCGGGCGATCCCGAGCTGGGTGATCTTGTGCGGCGGCAGGCCGACGAGGTCGCGGCCCTCGAAGCGGATCTCGCCGGAGTCCGGCCGGTACAGGCCGGTGATCAGGTTGAAGGCCGTCGTCTTGCCTGCGCCGTTCGGCCCGATCAGGCTGACGATCTCGCCCTCGTTCACCTCGAGGTCGAGGTGGTCGGCGACGGTGAGGCCGCCGAACGTCTTCGTGACCTGCTTCAGCTCGAGGAGCGGGCGGGCGGGTGCCTCGGTCTCGCTCACACGATCTCCACGCGCGGTGTGCCGAGCAGGCCCTGCGGCCGGACGGTCATCAGGAACACGAGCAGCGCGCCGAAGAGGATCCAGCGGGCGACCGCCGGCTCCTCCACGAAGCTCGTCTCCCAGACGACGGCGGTCAGGTAGACGGTCGGGATCAGGAGTGCGGTCTGGAGCCAGCCGCGGATGCGCGTGACAGCCAGGACAAGCACGATCAGCGCGAGGTAGGCCGCGTTCGCGAAGCGCTGGTGGCCGGTCGGGATGATCACCCACTCCGAGATCACGTGGGCCAGCCGTCCGCCCTCCACGACCACGCCGTTCGTCCACGACTCCGAGATCCCGGACGCGATCGCGTGCGCGACCAGGCCGAAGACGACCGCGCCGGCGAGCACGAGCGCGAGCCGCCACAACGGCTTGACGCCCAGCGCGAGCAGCAGAATCACCGCGCCGTAGAAGAGGATCCGCGCGTTCGTCTGCGAGTTCTCCGGCGCCAGGAACTGGAAGGAGACGTTGATCACGATCGCGCCGATCACGACGCCGGTCAGGCTCCCGATCCCGCCCAGGATCACGACCGCGTAGATCGTGATCAGGATCGGCAGGGCGAAGTTCCCCGACGTCACGGCGGTCAGGACGGCGGCAAAGAGGCAGCCGGTGAGCCCGGCGATCGCGGCGCCGAAGGCGAACGCGAGGAGCTTGAGGCGGTTGACGGGCATGCTCATCGCCTCGGCGGCGAGTGGGTCCTCGCGGAGGGCGCGCCAGGCCCGGCCCGTGCGCGACTCGCTGAGGAAGTACAGCCCGATCAACACCAGGAGGACGACGCCGAGGATGAACCAGTACTGCTGCTTCCGGGTGACGAGCTCGTAGCCGAACAGGTCGTTCGGGTCGATGTCCGCGAGGCCGTTCGGGCCCCCGGTCAGGTTCCTCGGGTTGGCCGCGTTGACGAAGACGACGAAGGCCTGGCCGAAGAAGAGCGTGACGATCGCGAGGTAGTCGCCGAGCAGGCGCCTGGACGGGACCCCGAGGATCAGGCCGAGGAGCGCCGTGGACGCCACCACGATCGGAATCGAGACGGCCGAGGGCCAGTGGAGCCCGTACTTCGGCGAGTCGAGGAGGGCATAGAAGTAGGCGCCGAAGCCGAAGAGCGCGACGTAGCCGAGGTCGAGCAGGCCCGCGTACCCGACGACGACGTTGAGGCCGAGCCCGAGCAGGATGTAGATCAGCGTGAAGATCCCGTAGACGAACAGGTCGCCCCGGCTCATCCAAAGCGGCAGCGTCGCGGCGAAGGCGGCGAAGATCAGGAGGCGCGCCCACGGCGGGACGCGCGCGTCGATCCAGCGGCCCAGCTTCCCGAAGCCGGCTCGGTCCGCGAGCCGCTCGTCGTGGGACGCGACCCATTCGTCGACACCGACGCGCGGCCGGTCTCGCTCGTCAGGCCGGCCCGGGACCTCGGGGATGTCTCCGCCCGTCTGCATCAGACCTTCTGGATCGCCCGCGTTCCGAGCAGGCCGCTCGGGCGCAGCAGGAGGACGACGATCAGGATCGCGAACACGGTCAGGTCGGACCAGCGGCCTCCGAGATAGCCGGCGGCGAACGACTCGGCCAGCCCGACGAGGAGGCCGCCGAGCATCGCTCCGGGGATGCTTCCGATCCCGCCGACGACGGCGGCGGTGAAGCCCTTCAGGCCGGCCAGGAAGCCCATGAAGTGGAAGACCTGGCTGAACAGGAGTCCGAACATGACCCCCGCCGCCCCCGCCAGCAACGAACCGATGAAGAACGTCGAGGCGATCACGCGGTCGACGTCGATTCCCATCATCGCCGCGGCCTCGCGGTCGAAGGACGTGGCCCGCATCGCCTTTCCGACGCGCGTCTTCGCCACAAACAGCGTCAGCCCGGCCATCAACACGATCGTCACCACGAAGACGAGCACTTGGACCGTCTGGATGTTCACGTTGTGGACGGTGAAGACCGGGTCGATGAGCGGGCCCGGCTCGAAGAACTGCGGGTTCGACGACCCGAGGACGAACGAGTTGTAGCTTCGGAACTGCGCGCCGAAGAGCAGCAGCGCGCTGTTCTGGAGGAAGAACGAGACGCCGAGCGCGCTGATCAGCGGCGCGATCCTGGGTGCCTCACGTAAGGGGCGGTAGGCGAACCGCTCGATCACCACCCCGAGGAGGCCGGAGACGAGCATCGCGCCGAGGAACATCAGGAGGATCAGCGGCGCGAGCGCGATGTTCGGCGAGAGCGGGCCGCCGAGCAGGCTCAGCACCGCGTAGCCGGCGAAGGCGCCGATCATGTAGACGTCGCCGTGCGCGAAGTTCAGCAGCTTGAGGATCCCGTAGACCATCGAGTAGCCGATCGCGATCAGCCCATAGAGGCTCCCCAGCGTGATCCCGTTCACGAGCAGCTGGATGAAGAGCTCGGCGTTGAACGAAAGCGGCACGGCGCGGAACTCTCTCAGAACCTCTGGCGCAATGAGGGCACAGCGCATTCATTGCGGTTGAGGTTCCGGCAGAAAGAAGTGCGGCCCACCTCAGTTGATGGGCCGCACTGTCTTCAGTTGCTGTAGGTCGTGCTAGGAGACGCGGACGTACGTGCCGTTCGCCGAGATCCGGTAGATCCCGAAGTTGGCCGGCGTCCCCATGTCACCGCGGCCCAGGACGCCCGCCGGGCGCTGGACGAAGCGGATGCCGAACCCGAGCAGCGAGCGCCGCCTCGGGATGTTGGTCTTGTTGACCTGACCGCGAACCTCGGCGCGGGTCGCCGTGCCGTTCTTGCAGGCACGGTCGATCGCCTCGCCGACGACTGCCGCGGCCTGGTAGCTCGGCAGGCCGAACAGCTCGCTCTTGCCGCGACCCGGCCCCTTGCGGTACGCGTTGATGATCCCGTTCCGCAGGTCGATCGGGAAGAACGAGACGAACGAGCCGGGGATCTTGAAGCTGTCCGGGTCGAACAGGCCGTCCGAGCCGAACAGGATCGCCCGCTTGCCCTGGGTGCGTAGCGCCTGCCCGAAGAGCTGCGCCTTCGGGGCGAGCTGCCAGGGGATGTACACCGACTGCGTGTTCGCGGGGATCCGTGCCGCCAGCGACGAGAAGTCCGTCGTGTCGGCCTCGTTCACCGACTCGCGCTGTACGTTGACGCCGCGAGCCCTGAGGAGCCGCTGGACCGTGTCGGACAGGCCCGTGCTGTACGAGTTCTGGGCGTCCACGATCGCGACACGGCTGTGGCGCAGCGTGCCGCGGATGTAGTTCGCAACCCGCGGGCCCTGCTGGTCGTCGTTCGGGACGGTGCGGAAGAAGTACCCGCGCCGGGTCCCGTCGGTCGTGAGGCTCGTCCTCGTCGCGGAGCCCGAGACGAACGCAACACCGGCGGACTTGAACGTCGCCGTGGTGACCTGCACCTCCTGCGAGCCCGCCGGGCCGACCACGCCCAGGATCGACGAGTTCGAGGCCAGCCGCTCGGCGACCTGGATCGCCTGTGCGGTGTCCGGAAGCTGCGTGTCACCCACGACAGCACGGAACTTCGTCTTCTTGTGCGCGCGGTTGTACCGCGTCACCCAGTACCGCGCCCACCGGCCCTGCTGAGAGCCGATCGAGGCAGCCGCCCCGGTGATCGGAGCTGCGACGCCGATCGTGCGCGTTCTGCCGCATCTGACGAGCGCGGTGTCGGCGCTCGTAGGCGCTTGCGCAGCGGTCGTCGTCGAACTGCCCGCGGTGCCCGTCGCGGCGACGACGAGAGCCGTCAGCGCAACGAGCGCCGAGAGCAGTGGAAGCAACGCCTTCCTCATCCTTCCTCCTTGATCGAACCTTGTTCGGAAAGGCCCCTACGAACGCCGTTCGCGCGCTCGGGGCGGAAACCCCCCACCAATGTGCATAGACCCCCTTCCGATCCTTTCACGGGGTTAGACGCATTCGCCGCGAATTCGGTTGTCGGGAGTTGCACCGGCCGATTCTCTCACTGTCGGGGACGCACGCGGTGGAGGGCTGTCCCCTGGGCTACGTCCCACCGTGCGCCCTATGGAAGGATCGGTTTCGATGCCACCGCCGCTTCGGATCGGGGTCATGCAGCTGACGATGGAGCCGCTCGAGGAGATGCTGGCCTCTGCGCGCGCGATGGACCAGGCCGGCCTCGACACGATCTGGCTGGCTGAGGCCTACCCGTGGTGGCGGAAGCACGGGATGGAGGCGCGCTCCTCGACGGTCGTGTCCGCGCTGATGGCGGCCGAGACGGAGCGGCTCACGATCGGCTGGGGGATCATCTCGCCGTTCACGCGCCACCCGGTCCAGGTGGCGATGGACGCGCGCGTCGTCCAGGAGGCGGCGGGCCCGGGCCGGTTCCTGCTCGGCTTCGGGACCTCGAAGATCTTCCTCAACAACACGAAGCAACAGACCAACAAGACGCTGGGGCCGATGCGCGACGCGGTCGAGATCGTGCGCGGCGTCCTCGGCGGGGGCGAGTTCCGCTACGACGGCGACACGTGGAGCGCCGACGTCCCGGCACTGCAGGGGGAAGCGGAGACCCCGCGCGACGTGCCGCCGGTGTACGTCGCGGCGACCGCGCCCAAGATGCAGGCGCTCGCCGGTGAGATCGCCGACGGCTGCCTGACGCCGTCGATCACGACGCCCGCCTTCGTCCGCTACACGCGCGAGAACGTCGATGCCGACATCGACATCGGCTGCACGGTCGTGGCGTCGATCGGCGAGGACCGGGCGGCGGGACGCGACGGAGCCAGGGAGATCGCCGGGATGTACCTCGCGAACAAGGTGCAGAACATCCAGGGTTCCGCCGACACGCTGCTCGAGCTCGCCGGGATCGAGCAGGACGAGATCCGGCCGGTCGCAGAGGCGATGGAGCGGGGTGGACGGCTGGCGGCGAAGGAGCAGGTCACCGACGAGCTGCTCGACAAGTGCAAGCCGATCGCGGGGACACCCGACGACTGCATCGCTGCGATCGAGGAGTACCGCGACGCCGGTTGCACCCACGTGATGCTCGAGCTCTGGGGCGACGACCGGCATGGGCAGATCAGGCTGTTCGGCGAACGGGTGCTGCCGCACTTCAGAGGCTGATGGCGAGGCTCACCGTCACCGGCTACGGCGAGGTCTCGGTGCCGCCCGACGAGGCGCGCGTCGACCTGAACGTCGTCGCGCGGGGCGACTCGCCGGGCGAGGCGCTCAGCGGCGTCGCCGATCGCGCGAAGTCGCTCGTCGCGCTCCTCGACGAGCTCGGAATTCCGCCGGAGCAGCGTCTGACGAGCGGGATCTGGGCCCACGACGACCCGAGCCGGGCGGAGCCACGCGATTCCAGGCCGGCGAGCGTCGATTCCGGGCCGCTGGTCGAGGCGAGCCAGGCCACCGTGGCGGCGAGCGTCACCGTCACCTTCGAGGCGGAGCCGGCGTGATCCAGGAGCGGCGCCTCGTCGACCTCGCGCTAAGGCTCGTGTCGACGCCCTCCTTCACCGGATCCGAGGAGGCCGCGGCGCGGCTGACGGCGAGGGAGCTCGAGGAGCTCGGGCTGCAGGTGATGTGGCAGCAGGTCGAGGAGAACCGCGCGAACGTCGTTGGCACGTGGCCGGGCGAGGGCGGCGGTCCGACGCTGATGTTCAACGGCCATTTGGACACCTCGTACTCCGGCGAGGAGCCGTGGCTGCGCGAGATCCCGGGCTTCCGGCCGGAGGGCTTCGAGCGCGACGGCCGCATCTACGGCCTGGGGATCTCGAACATGAAGGGCGCGCTCGCCGCCTACGTCGAGGCGGTACGGTCGCTGATCGAGGACGGCGTCCGGCTGAAGGGCGACGTCCTGATCGCCGCCGTCTGCGGCGAGATCGAGAAGACGCAGCAGGGGGACGCCCAGGGCGCGGAGTACCGGGGCTATGCGGCCGGCTCGCGCTACCTCGTCGGGCACGGCGGCGCGGCGGACTACTGCATCCTCGGCGAGCCGACGGAGAACAAGCTCGTGCTCGCGCACTTCGGGACGACCTGGCTGCGGCTCCGCGTCCGCGGGCCCTTCATCCACACGGCGTTCTCGTCCGGGCGCCTGGCGGAGAACTCGATCGTGAAGATGCGAAGCGTGCTCGACGCCGCGCTCGCGTTCCTGCCGGAGTGGGAGGAGGAGATGTCGTACGGCGACGTCGCGGGCGTCGCCAACATCGGCGCGATCCAGGGCGGCTTCGGCTGGCGTGCCTCGCGGACGCCGCACGCGACCGACCTCTTCCTCGACCTCCGTGTCCCGCCGAACGTCTCGATGGCCGACGCCCGACGCCGCGCCTTGGCCTGGGCGCGGTCGCTGGAAGGCGTCGAGGCCGAGGTCTACGTCACCGCGCCCGGCGCGGAGGTCGACAAAGGCAGCCCGGTGGTCGGCGCAGTCGCTGCCGCGCACGAGGAGGTATTCGGCTCGGCGCCGGAGCGTGACGTCACCCGCTGGTTCTCAGATGCGTCCGTGCTTTCCCGCTACGGGATCGCGACGCTGAACTATGGGACTTCGTCCGGGCTGCCGGACGCGGAGCTCGGCGAGAACCTGGAGATCGAGGGGCTCGTGAAGACGGCCGACGTCTATGCGCGCGCGGCGCGGACGGTGTGCGGATGAGGCTCGTCACCTACGACGGCGGGAAGGTCGGACGCCTGGACGGCGCGGAGGTCGTCCGGCTCGAGGTCCCGGACATGCGGACGTACTTCGAGCGCGGCGGGGCCGAGGACGCCTCGGAGCGGATCGCCCTGGCGGAGGTCGAGCTCGAGGCGCCGATCGTCCCGAAGAAGTTCTTCCACACGGCCGGGAACTTCCGGGAGCACGAGGAGGAATCGAAGCAGGTCGACTGGTCGCACGCGATCGCACCCTGGATCGTCTTCTTTCAGAACGTCGACGCGATCGTCGGGCCCGACGACCCGGTCGTCTACCCGGAGCACCTGACCGACGAGCTGGACTACGAGCTCGAGCTGGCGGTCGTGATCTCGAAGCCGGGGAAGTGGTTCTCGGCCGAGGAGGCGATGGACCACGTCGGGGGCTACGTGATCTTCAACGACATCACGGCCCGGGACATCCAGCGGCGCGAGATGGAGTCCGGCGTCTTCTCCTTCTGCAAGGCGATCGACACCTTCTGCCCGCTTGGGCCGTGGATCGTGACGCCGGACGAGATCCCCGACCCGCACGACCTCGCGATGGAGCTGCGCGTGAACGGCGAGGTGCGGCAGACGTCGCACTCCGGCCGGATGTCGGTGACGATCCCGGAGATCCTGGCGCACTACGCGCCGCTCGGGTACTCCGCAGGCGACATCGTTTCGACGGGCACGGTCAGCGGCGTCGCGGGCTTCAGCGAGGACGCGGTATCACTGTACCTGAGGCCCGGCGACGTGATGGAGGCGGAGATCGAGCGGATCGGCGTGCTGCGCAACCCCGTCATCTCGTGGCAGGAGGCGCACGGTGAGCCGGCGCCCGAGCGAGTCAGGTGGTAGTCGGCGAGGTTCAGATCAGCTCTCTGCCCGACGCGCTGGGCGACCTGGGCGAGTTCGACGAGCTGTTCCCTACCACGACGGACTGGGACGCCTATCGAGAGGCATACCCCTCGAGCTTCAACGGGTCGCGGTTCCGGTTCCCCGTCGTCACCTACCTGTTGCGGAGCGGTGGCCGGAACGTCCTGGTCGACACCGGGGCCGGACCGCGAGGGCTGTGGGACGAGTGGGATCCGGAGCGCGCCGCAGAGCTTCCAGACGCGCTGGCCGCGCAAGGAGCCGAGCCCGAGGAGGTCGACGTCGTCTTCTTCACGCACCTCCACATCGACCACGTCGGCTGGAACACGGACGACCACGGACGGCCGTTCTTCCCGAACGCCCGCTACGTCGTCCACCGCGACGCCCTCGCCTTCGCGCGCGGCGAGGGCCGCCGCACCCATACGCCCCGCACGATCGACCCGATCGAGTTCGAGGAGCTCGACGGTGAGGCCGAGCTCGCCCCGGGGATCACGACGACCCCGCTCCCCGGTCACTACCCGGGCCACATGGGCGTGCGGATCCGCCTGGGCGGCGGTGGGGAGGCGTTCGTACTCGGCGACGCCGCGGCGCACCCGATGCTGTTCGACCGTCCGGCCGACACGTTCGCGAGTGACGTCGACGAAGCCGGGTCGATCCAGACGCGAGAGCGCCTGCTCCCCGAGCTCGTCGACACCGGCGTGCTCGTCCTCTGTGGCCACTTTCCCGACGGCGGTATCGGCCGCCTGCTCCGGCGCGACGGCCGCGTCCTCTGGACGGCCGTGTGACCTGGTCGCGGGACGACGCGAAGCTCGACCGCGTTCGCGCGCTGATGGCCGAGGAGGAGCTCGACGCCCTCGTCGTCCGCGCGCCGGACAACGTCCTCTACCTCTCCAACTTCTGGGCCATGAAGGGCTACGACGCCGTCGTCTTCCCGCGCGAGGGCGACCCGACACTGATCTGCCTCGAGGCGTCCGCCGACGACGCGGCGCGCACGGCCTGGACGGACGACGTCCGCTTCTTCGGCGGCTACGACGAGGGCGACCCGCGCCCGCCGCAGGCACGGGCGCTCGACTCGGCGCTCGAGGCCTCCCGCGGCTTCGACCGAGTCGGGCTCGAGCTCTCGCTCGGCACGCAGGCATCGGACCGGATGGTCGGCGAGCCGACGACCCACACCGCCGCGTGGTTCTCGGCCTGGCCGACCGCGCAGGACGCCGCGCCGCTCCTCGCCCGGGCGCGCGCGATCAAGACGCCGCAAGAGCTCGAGCGGATGCGCCTCGCGAACGAGATCGCCGCCGCGGCGATGGAGCACGTGCGCGCCGTGCTGCGGCCGGGGATGAAGGAGAGCGAGGCCGGCGCGCTCTGGAACGGCTTCGTCCATGGCCAGGGGACGGGGTGGGAGGGCAAGGTCGACCTGGCCCACGGCTTCTCGCTCGTCTGGTCGGGCGAGGGGATCCGGACCTTCACGGCGACCGGCGACCGGCCGGTGCAGGAGCACGAGCCGACGCTGTTCGAGATCTGGGTCTGCGCGGACGGCTACTGGTGCGACCACACGAAGAATCTGTGCCCGGGGGAGCTCACGCCCGAGTACGAGCGGCTTCGTGAGAGTCTCCTCGGCGTGTACCAGCGTGCGATCGACCACTGCCGCCCGGGCGCGGCCCTGGACGAGCTCGACCGGCTGATCCGCGACGGTCTCGCGGAGATCGGCTACCCGGGTCAGCCGTCGCATCCGATTGCCCACGGCGTGGGGGCGAGGGCCCACGAGCCGCCCTACGCCCACCAGGCGATGCCGGCGACGATGGAGGAGGGAATGGTGCTGGCGATCGAGCCCGGGGTGTACTGGGAGGGCGGCGGCGGGCTTCGCGTCGAGGACAACTTCTTCGTCACGGCCGACGGCGCGGAGAAGCTTTCGCCGTTCCCGGACGGGGTGGTGCGGTGATCTGGACCGGCGAGGTGAACCGGCCCCACGCGCTCGATGCGACCGTCGGCTTCTACGACACCACGTTGCGCGACGGCGAGCAGACCGTCGGCGTCGTGCTGATGCCGGAGGAGAAGCTCGAGATCGCGCGCGCTCTCTCCGACGCCGGGGTCGAGCGGATCGAGGCCGGCTTCCCGAGGGTCTCGGCCGACGACTGGGAGGCGGTACGGCTCATCTCCGGGGCCGGCCTCGAGGCGGAGATCTGGGGGTTCTCGCGCGCCGTCGCGGCCGACGTCGAGGCGCTGGTCGAGCTCGGCGTGGGCGCGAGCGTGATCGAGTCGCCGATCTCGGAGCTCAAGCTCCGGGCGCTCCGCGTCTCGCGAGAGGAGATGCTGAACCGGATCCGGAACGCGGTCGCCACCGCCGTCCAGGCCGGGATCCACGTCGCGTACTTCGGCGTCGACTCGACGCGGGCCGAGCCGGAGTTCTTCGACGCCGCCTACTCCGCCGCCGTCGAGGCGGGCGCCGCCGAGGTCGTCGTGGTCGACACGCTCGGCGTCGCCGGCCCGGAGGCGGTGGCCGAGCTCGTGGGCCGTACCCGCGAGCGCCTCGGCCCGGAGATCCCCGTCCACTTTCACGGCCACAACGACTTCGGCCTCGCCACGGCCAACGCCGTCGCCGCGGTCAAGGCCGGAGCCGAGTGGGTCCACGGCACCGTCAACGGCATGGGCGAGCGGGCCGGCAACGCGAACCTCGCAGAGGTCGCGCTGACGCTGCGCGCCGTCTACGGAGTCGAGACGCGGCTCGACCTCAAGCGGGCTCGCGTGCTGGCGGCGCGGGTGCAGGAGCTGTCCGGCTACGAGCTCGAGCCCTGGAAACCCCTGACCGGCGCGAACCTCTTTCGACGCGAGAGCGGCGCGGTCGCGAGCCAGTTCCACGACCCGGAGTCGATCGAGCCCTACTCGTCCGAGCTCGTCGCGGCCGACCGCGGGATCGTGCTCGGCAAGAAGAGCGGCCTCGACTCGATCCTGATCAAGGCCGAGGAGCTCGGCCTCGAGATCCCGGAAGAGCGGCGCGCCGAGGTGCTGGCGGCCGTGAAGCAGCTGGGCACCGACAAGCGCGACCTCGTCACGGACGACGAGTTCCGCCGGCTGGTCGCGGAAGGAGGAAGCAGATGAGCCATCACCGTCAACTCTTGAACCCGCCGGAGCTCCATCCCGCTCCGGGCTTCAGCCACGTCGCGATCGCGGAGGGCGACAAGGTCGTGCACTTCGCCGGCCAGGTCGCGCTCGCGCCGGACTTCTCACTCCTCGCCGACGACCTCTACGGGCAGACGGTCGGGGCGATGCGGAACCTCGAGATCGCGCTGAATGCGGCCGGCGTGGGTTGGGACGACATCGTCCGGCGGACGATCTACACGACCCAGCCGACCGAGTACGAGACGATCACGCGGGCGATCGACGAGGTCACCGGCGGCGCCGACCATCCAGCCCAGACCATCCTCGGCGTCACCGGCCTGGCCGTGCCCGGCCTCCTGATCGAGATCGAGTGCACGGCGGTGCTCTCCTGACCCACGACGCCGTCGTCGTCGGCAGCGGGATCAACGGCCTCGTCTGCGCCGCGCTCCTCTCCCGCGCCGGCTGGGACGTCTGCATGCTGGAACGGAACGGCTGGTTCGGCGGCGCGATCAGGACGGACGAGATCACCGAGCCCGGCTTCAAGCACGATGTCTTCAGCGCCTGGCACCCGCTCTGGGTCGGTGGCGCTGCCCACGCAGAGCTCGGCCCCGACCTCGAGGCCCACGGGCTCGAGTACCTGAACACCGAGCTGCCGACCGGGACGCTCTTCCCGGACGGGGAGAGCGCGTTCCTGCTCCGGACGGCCGACGCGAACGCCGAGGAGCTCGACCGGCACCACTCCGGGGACGGCGACGCCTGGCGCGCGATGCTCGGCGGGTTCTTCCCGAACGCGGACCTCGCGTTCGGCGTGCTCGGCACGGAGCTCTGGTCGCGGCAGGGAGCGACGCTCGGCGCGAAGGCGGTCCGGCGGCTCGGCCGCCGTGGGGCGGCGGAGTTCGCGGGCCGGCTCTTGATCTCTGCGCGCGACTGGCTCGAGACGACGTTCGGCTCGGAACGGGCGCACGGGCTGCTCGCGCCCTGGGTGCTCCACACCGGGCTCGGCCCCGACGCCGCCGCCTCGGGCTACATGGCGCAGGTGATCGCGGTCGCCGTGCAGGAGGGCGGAATGCCGATCCCGGTCGGCGGCGGCCAGAAGCTCCCCGACGCGCTGGTCTCGCTGATCCGCGCGAACGGCGGAACGTGCGAGACCGGCGTCCACGTCGAGCGGGTCTTCACCGGCGGCGTTCGCACCGACGACGGCCGCACGATCGGCGCGTCGCAGGCCGTGATCTGCAACGTCACCCCGACGCAGCTCTACGGCGAGCTGCTCGAGGGGCAGTCGGAGCGCGCACAGGGGTTTCGCTACGGGCGCAGCGAGATGCAGATCCACTACGCGCTCTCCGAGCCACCGCGCTGGGAGGGAGACACGCGGCTTGGCGAGACGGCGATCGTCCACCTGACCCCGGGCCTCGACGGCGTGTCGCGCGCTGTCAACGAGGCCGAGCGCGGCTTGCTGCCCGCGGAGGCGACGGTCGTCGTCGGTCAGCCGCTGACGATGGACGCCTCGCGCGCGCCACACGGTCACGGGCTGCTCTGGATCCAGCTCCAGGAGCTCCCGTGGCGGATCAAGGGCGACGCTGCGAGGGAGCTCGACGTCGGCGACGGCAGCTGGACCGACGACCTCCGTGAGCGCTACGCCGACCGGATCCAGGAGCGGATCGCGCGCCACATCCCGAACCTCGAGTCGTCGATCCTGGGACGCACCGTTCTCTCGCCGGCCGATCTCGAGGCGGCGAACATCAACCTCCGCCAGGGCGACCCCTACGGCGGATCGCTCGCGCTCGACCAGAACTTCCTCTGGCGTCCCCTGCCCTCGCTGCCCGGCCACCGGACGCCCGTGGACGGCGTCTGGCACGTCGGCGCCAGCACCCACCCCGGGCCGGGGCTGGGCGGGGGCTCGGGCACGCTCGTCGCGCAGCAGCTGCTCGCCCCGTCGCTCGTCACCCGCGCGAAGAGGCTCGTCCGGGGCTGATGCCGCGCTACTCGATCTCGCAGATCACGACCGTCGGCCAATCGTTCGCGGACGACCTCGACGCCTACTGCGCGGCCGGCGCCCACGGGGTAGGGATCTGGGAGCTGAAGCTCGCCGACGATTCGCTCGAGCGGTTCCGAGCGAACAGGCTCGAGGCGGCGACCGCCGTCCCGGAGGTCCCGTCGATCCTGCCGCTGCCGCTGATGGAAGGCCCGGAGGACCCGGGAGAGAGGGTCGAGGCGATCGCCGCCGGGATCCGCCGCCTCGCGCCGTTCGAGCCGTCCTCCGTCCTCTTCCTGACGGGGCCGGGCGACGACAGGCAGACGGTGGTCGACGGCATCCGGTCGATCGCCGACGCCGGCGCCGAGGCGGGCGTCCGGGTCGTGCTCGAGCCGATCCAGCGCGAGTTCGCCCACGTCTGGACGATCGTCTCCTCGCTCGACGAGGCGGCAGCGCTGCTGGAGGAGGCCGGCCGCCCGGACGTCGGCCTCCAGTACGACACCTGGCACCTGTGGCGGGAGCCGCTCGAGCAGGTCGAGCGGCATCGGGACCGGATCGGCGGCCTGCATCTCGCCGACTGGCGCGAGCCGACCCGGAACACGAACGACCGCGTTCTGCCCGGCGACGGCGTGATCGACTACCGCCCGATCCTCGAGACCCTGCGCTGGGATGGGCTCTACGACCTCGAGATCTTCTCCGACGCCGAGCTGCCGGGATCCCTCTGGACCGAGGATCCGCGCGAGCTCGCGCGGCGCGGAGTGGAGGCGCTACGGACCGTGTCTGCGTAGTCGGCGGCGGGGTGATCGGCGGCCTCTACGCCGGCCACCTCGCGCGGGTCGCCGACGTCTCGGTCCTCTGCCGCCGCGAGGAGCACGCGCGGGCGCTCAACGAGCACGGCCTCCGGATCTCGGGCCGCCACGAGTTCCACACGCCGCTCGCGGCGGCGACCGACCCGGCGCAGCTGCCGGAGCCGGAGCTCGTGATCGTGGCGACGAAGACGACCGAGCTCGACGCCGCGCTCACCCGGCTCGAGGGGCACTGGCCCGGCGCGGCGATGATGACGGTTCAGAACGGCCTCGGCGCCGAGGAGTTCGCGCGGGGCCACGGGGACTGGCGGTTGATCTCGGCGGTCACGTTCATGAGCGGGACGCGCCACGAGGACACGCTCATCGAGTACATCCTCGACACGGAGACGTGGCTCGGCCCGTACGGTGGGACGCCGTTCGGCCTCGTCGAGGAGGTCGCGGACCTGATCGTCCGCTCGGAGCTGAAGGCGCGCGCCTTCGAGGATCTCCGGCCGGCGCAGTGGTCGAAGTTGATCTTCAACTCGACCGTCAACACCGTCGCCGCGCTGACCGGCCTGCCGCACGACCCGCACTTCGCCGAGCGCGACCGGCTCGAGCAGTTGGGACACCTCGTCTACGCGCTGATGGAGGAGGGCAAGCGCGTCGCGACCGCAGCCGGGATCGAGCTCCACGAGGATCCGTGGGAGATGAACGTCCTGGCGACCCAGCGGGGAAGTCGTCACTACCCGTCGATGCTCGAGGACGTCGAGGCGCACCGCCCGACCGAAGTCGACCAGATCACCGGAGCGCTCGTCCGCGAGGCCCACCGGCTCGGCGTCGAGGTTCCGCTGCAGACCGCGATGTACCGGCTCGTGAAGGCGCGGGAGGCATCGTGGGCATCCGATTGACCCGTTTGGGTCGTAGGTTCAATATCTCTCGCGTCCTATCGTTTTTTGTCCAATCCTGCGGCACGAGGAGGGAGTTCATGCAGAGGAGAGGGGTACGTTTGGGGGTCGTTGGCGCAATCCTGGCCGTGCTGGCGATCGCGGCCTTCGGCGGTGCGGGCCGTGATTCGTCGGCCGCAACCAAGCCGATCGTGATCGGCTGGGCGTACGACAGCAAGGGCCAGATGGCGCCGTTCGACGGGCCCGCTCTGGCGGCGGCGAAGATTCACGTGAAGACCCTGAACGCGAAGCGCGGGCGGCAGGTTCGCATCGACACCTGCGACACGAACAACAACAACCCCGCCCGGGCGAAGTCATGCGCCCGCTCGCTGCTCGGCCGGGGCGCCGACATCCTGTTCGTCACCTGTGACGTGGACTTCGCGACGCCGGTCGTCCAGGAGGCGCTGAATCGCGGCAAGCTGGCGGTCGCGCCGTGCATCGGCACCGACCAGATGGGGCCGAAGCGGTTCGGCCGCAAGGGCCGCCTCGCCTTCAGCTTCGGGAACGTGGCGCAGGACGAGGGCTCCGCGATGGCCGAGTACGCGATTCGTCGCGGCTGGAAGACCGCCGGCCTTGGGACGAACACGCTGCTCGTCTACTTCAAGAACGTCGTCCAGGCCTTCGAGAAGCGCTACACGCAGCTCGGCGGCCGGGTCGTCGGGAAGGAGAGCTACGCGACCGGCGCCAACAACGTCGGGGCGGCCGTCAGCCGGCTGAACCAGCGTCGCGCGGCGGTCTACGTCACCTCGACGGCGTTCGGCGAGCTGCCGGCGTTCGTGTCCGGGTTCCGGTCGCTCGGAAACCAGACGCCCATCCTGAACTCGTGGGCCGGCGACGGGACGTACTGGGCGACGCAGAACCCGAAGGTGACGAACTACTACGCGGTCACCTTCGCGTCGGTCTTCGGCGACGACCCGAACCCGGCCGTGAAGCGGCTGGCGAAGCAGGTCAAGGCCGGCACGGGCGGCTTCGTCACCGGCCCGGCGGCGATCGACGGCGTGCTCGCCGCGGTCAAGCGGGCCGGGGGCTCAACGAACGGCGCTCGGCTCGCCGCGCAGATGGAGAAGTTCAAGCGGGTCCCGACGATCTCCGGGAAGGTCAGCTTCTCCAAGTCGCTGCACACCGTCTTCGGCCGGCAGTACCGCGTGATCCAGGTGCAAAACAACAACGGCAAGCGCGTCGGCCTGGTCACCGCCAAGGTCGTCCCGAAGCTCTGACGGAGGCTGTCGCCGCTCAGGCGAAGGAGAGGCCCGGGGGCACGCTCCGGGCCTCCTCCGTCTCGCGCTCGTTCGAGGGCGTGCGGGCGCTCCAGGACGTGACGCTGGAGCTCGGCCGCCACGAGGTCGTCGGGCTGATCGGGCCGAACGGCGCCGGGAAGTCCACGCTGGTGAACCTCCTCAGCGGGTTCGACTTCCCGACCGAGGGAACCGTCGCGATGGCGGACCGCGAGATCACGAAGTGGAGCGCGCACCGCCGGGCCCGCGCCGGGCTCGCCCGGACCTTCCAGCACAGCCGGTCGTTCCGCGACCTGACCGTTCGCGAGAACGTCGAGGTGGCGGCGCTCGCGGCCGGCGCCTGGGGCAGGGAGGCGCGGCGTAGGGCGGACGAGCTGCTCGACCTGCTGGGGCTCGGGAACCGGTCCGAGCTTCCAGCGGGCGCGCTCCCCCACGGCGACGAGCGGCGGCTCGGCGTGGCGCGGGCCCTTGCGACCGAGCCGCAGTTCGTGCTGATGGACGAGCCGGCCGCGGGGCTGCCCGAGGCGGAGGTGCCGGACTTCGCCGCGGTCATGCGCTCCGTCCGCGACGACCACGACGCCGGCGTCCTCCTGATCGACCACAACATGGCGCTCGTGATGGACGTCTGCGACCGGCTCCTCGTGCTCGACCAGGGGCGGACGCTCGCCGAGGGGACGCCGGCCGAGATCCGGGCGAACCTCGACGTCGCCGCCGCGTATCTCGGCGACACCGCGGTTGCCGAGGAGGACGTCGATGGCTGAGGCGGCGCTCGCGGTGCGCGACCTGGAGGTCCGGTACGGGCCCGTCGCCGCCGTTCGCGGCCTCAGCCTCGAAGTCGGCCGGGGCGAGATCGTCGGGCTGATCGGGCCGAACGGCGCGGGGAAGTCGACGACGCTGCACGCGATCATGGGGCTCATCCCGGCGCGGACGGGCGAGGTCACGGTGGCGGGCCGGCGCGTGCTCGGGCGACCGCCGGAGAGGATCGCGGCGAGGGGCGTCGCGCTGGTCCCGGAGGGACGGCGGATCTTCGCGGACTTCACGGTCGAGGAGAACCTTCTGCTCGGCCTCGCCGCACGGCGGGGCCGCCACGGCCGCGGCGCCCTGTCCGGCGCGTACGAGCTCTTCCCGGTGCTGGGCGAGTCTCGGCGCCGCCAGGCGGGGCTCCTCTCGGGTGGCCAGCAGCAGCAGCTCGCGATCGCGCGGGCGCTCGTCGCGCAGCCGGACGTCCTGCTCCTGGACGAGCCCTCGCTGGGGCTGGCTCCGTCCCTCGTCGACAGCGTCTTCGACGTCCTGACGAAGATCCGCGACGGCGGCTTCGCGATCCTGCTCGTCGAGCAGCGCGCTCAGCGGACGGTGGCGCTCGCCGACCGGACGCACGTGATCGCGAACGGCGAGCTCCGCCTGACGCTCGGTCCCGGCGACGCCGACGACACGGAGAAGATGGTCGCGGCCTACTTCGGCGGCTGAGCTTGCTCGCGGCGATCGACGCCCAGACGCTCGTCGACTCCGTCGGCCTCGGCGCGATCTATGCGCTGATGGCGGTCGGGATCGGCCTCGTCTTCGGCGTCCTCCGGCTTGTCAACTTCGCTTACGGCCAGCTGATCATGGCCGGCGCCTACACGCTCGCCTTCACCGCCAACTGGCGGGTCGCCTGGAGCCTCGCCGCCTGCCTCGTCGTGGTCGTCGCCCTGTCGCTCGCGATGGAGCTCGCCGTCTTCCGGCCGCTGCGGGGCGCCTCGCCGGCGGTGATGCTCGTGACGACGTTCGCGATCGCGTTCGTGCTCCAGGCCGTCGCGCTGCTGATCGACCTGCGCGACAACACCCTCGGGGAGGTCGCGACCTCGGTGGCGCCGTTGAACCAGGCGATCACGCTGCGCGGCGTCGAGCTGCGGAAGATCACGATCGTGGCGGTCCTCGTCACGGTCGTCGTGCTCGCCCTGCTCGCACTGCTCCTGAACCGGACGAGGATCGGGCTCCACATGCGGGCGGCGTCGACCGACTTCTCCACCGCCCGGCTGCTCGGCGTGCAGGCGAACCGCGTGATCGGCCTCGCCGTCCTGCTCTCCGGCGTGGTCGCCGCCGTGGTGGCCGTGCTGCTGACCGTGCAGCTCCCGTTCGTCCAGCCGGACTTCGCGCTCCGCGAGACGATCGTCGTGCTCGTCGGCGTCGTCGTCGGCGGGATCGAGCGGCTCTGGACGGCGACCCTCGGTGGGTTCCTGATCGGGTTCGCGACCGGGATCATCAACGGGGCGCTGCCGACTGACCAGAGCGTGTTCCTGCCGTCGGCCGTGTTCGCGCTCGTGATCCTCGTGCTCCTGCTCCGGCCCTCGGGCCTCTTCGTCTGGGGCCGCCCGGCGGCCGAGCGCCTGTGAGGCGGTGGGTCGAGGCGGCGGTGCAGCTCGCCGCGCCGGCCGTCCTCGTCGTCGCCGTCGGGATCGCCTCGCGCTTCGTCTCGAACGCGCACGAGATCTACTTCCTGAACGCGCTCGTCTCGGTCGCGATCGTCGTCGCCGTCTACGTCTTCATCGGCAACTCCGGCGTGCTCTCGTTCGGGCAGATCAGCTTCGTCGCCGTCGGCGCGTTTGCGTCGGGCGTACTGACGATCCCGCTGGAGTCGAAGACAGGCGTGCTCCCCCAGCTCTACCCGTTGCTCCGCGACCACACGGTCGGGAACGTCGCCTCGTTGCTGGTCGCGGCCGCCGTCGGCGGCCTGTTCGCGGTGCTCGTGGGCATGCCGCTGATGCGGCTCTCGGGCCTGGCGGCGGGCATCGCCACCTTCGCCGTGCTGGAGATCACGCACAACGTGCTGCGCGAGTGGACGAAGATCGGCCCCGGCGCGACGACGCTCTCGCTCGTCCCCGAGACGACGGGCGCGCTGCAGGCGACGCTCGGCGCGCTCGTCGTGATCGCCGCCGCCTTCGCCTACCAGCGGTCGCGCTTCGGCCGGCGGCTGCGAGCTTCGCGCGAGGATCCCGCGGCGGCGCGCGGCGTCGGCGTCAACGTCCACCGCGAGCGGCTCTGGGCCTTCACCGCCTCGGGCGCGCTCGCCGGGTTCGCGGGCGGCCTCCTCGTCCACCTGCTCGGGTCGATCACGACCGAGCAGGTCTACCTCGAGCTGACGTTCATCACCCTCGCGATGCTGGTCGTCGGCGGACTGACGAGCCTCTGGGGCGCCGTCGTCGGCGCGCTCGCGGTGAGCGCGCTCGACTCGTTCCTGACCGAGTCGGAGCAGGGCGTGAAGCTCGGCGTCACGATCGACACACCGCAGGGCACGCGGCTGATCTTCCTGGGCGCGATCATGGCGCTCATGCTGATCGTGCGGCCCCAGGGGATCACCGGCGGCAAGGAGTTCCGGCTGCCGCGGTGGCGCGGATGATCGTCACCGTCGTCGGCTGCGGCGCCGTCGGGTCGCTGTTCGCCGCGAACCTGGCGCAGCTGGACGACGTCGAGGTCTGGGCGTTCGACGTCTGGCCCGAGCACGTCGCGGCGATCAACGAGCGCGGGTTGCGGCTGACCGGTGCCGGCGACGTCGTCGGGCGGGTGCGGGCGACCTCGGATCCGGCGGAGGCGCCCCGGTCCGACTTCGGCATCGTCGCCACGAAGAGCATGCACACCGGCGCTGCCGTCGCCTCGGTCGCGCACGCCTTCGCCGACGGCGCGGTCGCCTCCGTGCAGAACGGGGTCGGGAACGAGGAGGCGATCGCCGAGCACGTGCCGCGCGTGATCCGCGGGACGACGTTCCCGGCCGGGAAGATCCTCGAGCCCGGCGTCGTGCAGTGGGACGTCAAGGGCGAGACGACGATCGGCCCCTTCGAGCCGAAACCGGCCGCGTTGGACGAGGTCGAGCGCCTGGCCGAGGCCTGCACGCGTGCGGGGATGACAACGAGTGCCGTCGCGGACGCCCGGGGCCCGCAGTGGCGGAAGCTCATCTTCAACGCCGCCACGAACCCGGTCGGCGCGCTCACCGGGCTGAGCCACGGCCGGGTCTGTGAGGACCCCGAGCTCCGGGCGTTCGTCAGCGGCCTCGTCGACGAGGGGAAGGCGGTCGCGGCAGCGCAGGCGATCGAGCTCGACGAGGATCCCGAGACCTTGATCGACTTCGCGGCCCGGCCGGAGGTGGCCTACGACCACAAGGCGAGCATGCTCCAGGACGTCGAGGCCGGGCGGCAGACCGAGATCGACTTCCTGAACGGCGGCATCGTGCGCTTCGGCCGGGAGCACGGCGTCCCGACGCCCCTGAACGAGGCGGTGACGGCCCTGATCAAGGGACTGGAGCGGTCGTGGGGGAGCTAGAGGGCCGGTACGCACGGGTCCGCGAGGCGCTGGCGCGGGACGGACTGGACGCCGCGCTCGTCTGCGGCACCGAGTACACGGGCTTCGAGGGCTCCGTCACCTACCTGTCGGGCTTCCAGATCGTCCACCGGTACGCGTACGTGCTGCTACCGCTCGAGGGCGAGCCGTCGATCGTGTTCCCCGCCGAGGCGCGGTACGTCGGCGAGCACGGAACCTCCCGGATCGAGGACCAGGTCTTCGCCGACCGGCCGGGCGAGTGGCTGGCGGACCGGCTGCGCGGACAGCGCGCCGGCGTCTACGGGCTCGACTACATCGCGACGGTCCGCGACTTCGCGGCGATGCAGGACGCGGTCGAGCTCGTACCGTGGGACGTCGAGTTCGACCACGCGCGCGCGGTGAAGAGCGACGCCGAGCTGGAGTCCGTTCGCGACAGCGTCCGGATCAACACGGAGGGCTTCTGGGCGTTCCGCGATGCGTACGAGCCGGGCCGCAACGCCGCCGAGGTGCTCGCGCCGGCCGAGAGGCTCTTCGTCGAGCAGGGCTGCGGGCGGCTGACGATGAACATGGTGCTCGTCGGGCCGGAGTTCGCGATCGCCCGCAAGGAGATCGTCCTCGGCGAGTTCTGCATCCCCTCGCTCGAGATCGCCGGCCCGGGCGGCCACTGGGTCGAGGTCTCGCGCGCGCTCGGAACGCCGTCGGCCGAGATCTCGCGGATGCTCGAGGGCTACGAGGAGTACTTCGAGGTGGCGAAGACGGCCCTGCGGCCGCGCGCGACGGCCCACGACGTCCACCGCGCGGTCTCGAAGGGGTTCGTCGACCGGGGCTACCACCTGGGCCACGTCACGGGCCACTCGATCGGCATGACCATGATCGAGTTCCCGAAGATCGGCGAGGGAGTCGAGACGGAGCTCGAGGCGGGGATGGTCTTCTCGATGCACCCGCATGCGATCTCCGAGGACGGCAAGGAGTGCCTGTACATGCAGGACACCTGGCTCGTCACGGAGTCCGGCGGGGAGCCGCTCGCCGGTCTCGAGATGCGGCTCTACTAGACCTCGGCGTGGATGCGGCCCTTGGCGGTCTTCAGCCGGCCGCCGTCCCGGCCCGCGCGCACCGCGAGGATCTCCGCCAGGATCGACACGGCCGTCTCGGCCGGGGTGATCGCGCCCAGGTCGAGGCCGGACGGGCCCGCGATCCGGTCGATCGCCTCCTCGTCGAGCCCCTCCTCCAGCAGCCGCTCGCGGCGACGCTCCTGGTTTCGGCGCGAGCCGAGCGCGCCGACGTAGTACGCCTCGCTCGCGAGCGCACCCTTCAGCGCCGGCACGTCGAACCGGTCCTCATGGGTCAGCACGACCACGGCCGTCGCGTGGTCCGGAGCGATCCGTTCCAGCGCGTCCTCCGGCCAGGAGACGACCAGCTCGTCGGCGCTCGGGATTCGCTCCTCCGTCGTGAGCTTGGCCCGGGCGTCGACGACGATCGTCCGCCAGCCCAGCCCGGCTGCGGCATGGCAGAGATGCTCGGCCGTGTCGACTGCACCGAAGACCACGAGCCGCGGCCGGAGGCCGAAGACGTCGCAGAAGACCCTGCGCCCGTCCTCTTCGATCAGGACGCTGCGGCCGCGCTTCAGCAGCTCGTCCACGGCCGCCGGAAGCTTGCCGAGGCCGTCGCCGAGCGTCTCGCCGCTCTCGAAGACGAGCGACTTCGCCCCGACGCCGTCGCCCGCGATCACCTCGTACAGCACCGCGGGCTCCTCCTGCTCCGCCGCGGCGAGGAGGCGCTCGACGAGCGGTCGCTCGTACTCGTCGACGAAGACCTCGATCTCGCCGCCGCACGGTAGTCCGACCGAGAGGCCGAGCTCATCCGAGATGCCGTAATCGGCGAGCTGGGGAGGTCCGCCGCCGAGCCGTTCCTGCGCGAGGCCGTAGACCTCGCTCTCGACGCACCCGCCGGAGACGGAGCCGGCCAGCTCGCCACCCTCGGAGACACCGAGCTTGGCGCCGACCGGCCGCGGCGCCGACCGCCGTGTCGCGACAACCGTCGCGAGCGCGATGCGCTCCTCGCGATCGAGCCAGCGGCGCAGATCCGGGGCGATCTCCAGCACGTTCACGATCGTACCGGGGGCCTCAGGACTGCGAACGGGTCGGTCACCTCGAGCGCCGGCGACCGAAACCGGAACAGCTCTGCGGGGCGGCCGCCGGTCCGACCGGGCTCGCGCTTCGACCCGGTCCGCTCCAGCACGCCGCGGCGCAGCAGCACCCGCTGGAGGTTCGTCGCGGAGACGTCGTGGCCGAGCGCGGCGACGTAGATCGTCCGCAGCTCCGAGAGGGTGAACTCCTCCGGCGCGAGGGCGAACCCGATGTTCGTGTACGAGAGCTTCGCCCGCAGCCGGTGCAGGCCGGACTCCACGATCTCGCCGTGGTCGAAAGCCGTCGGCGGCAGGTCGGTCGCGGGATGCCAGGCCGTGTCCGCCGGCACCGCCGGATCGACCCCGATCGGGATCAGGCCCAGGTACGCGGTCGCGAGCTCCCGCCGCAGCGGATTGCGCGCCGGGTCGCTCAGCGTCTCCAGCTGCTCGAGGTGCGCGAGCTCGCGTACGTCGACCTTCGACGCGAGGTGCCGGCGGATCGACTCCTCCAGCGGCTCGTCCGGCCCGAGGGCCCCGCCCGGCAGCGCCCACCGCCCCTCGAACGGCCCGCGGGCGCGCTGCCACATCAGCGCCTCGAGCGACTCGTCGCGGACCTGGAAGACCACGGCAAGCGAGACGTGGAGAGGGGCCGGTGGGATAGACTCCACCACCGGTTTGAGACTACCAGGCGAAAACCTCGGGATCCGACTCGCGGTCGCTGTCGTCGCCGCTCTTGCGCTCGCCGGTTGCGGCGGCGGAAGCGACGAGGGCGCCGGGATTACGACCGGCACGACGACGGCGCCGCAGAGCGACGTCAAGGTCGCGCTCGTCACGGACGTCGGCCAGCTCAACGACCGCGGCTTCAACCAGCTCGCCTACCAGGGCCTCAAGCGCGCGGGCCGCGAGCTCGGCATCAAGACGAAGGTGGTCGAGTCCGCATCCGCCGCCGACTACGTCCCGAACTACTCCGCGCTTGCCCGCCAGGGCTACGACCTGATCATCGGGGTCGGCTTCGCGCAGGGCGATGCGATCGACACCGGCGCGACCCAGTTTCCGGACACGAAGTTCGCGATCATCGACGTCGATCAGACCGGCCTCAAGCACAAGCCGGCGAACGTCGTCGGCCTGCTCTTCAAGGAGGAGCAGGTCGGCTACCTCGCGGGCTACCTGGCCGGTCTCGCCGCCAAGCGGGAGCAGGCGAAGGCGATCGGCTCGGTGGGCGGCTACAAGGAGCCGCCCGTCGACCGCTTCATCGCCGGCTACCAGGCGGGCGCCAAGGAGGCGGACCCGGCGATCAAGACGCTGAACGACTACTCGTCGGACTGGGACGACCAGGCCAAGTGCAAGGAGCTCGCGCTGACGCAGATCGCGCGCGGCGCGGGCGTCGTCTTCCAGGTGGCGGGCGGCTGCGGCCTCGGCGCGCTCAGCGCCACGAAGGAGAAGAAGGTCTGGGGGATCGGCGTCGACGCCGACCAGTCCTTCCTCGGCCCGTACGTCCTGACGAGCGCGGTGAAGCGTGTGGACGAGGCCGTCTTTCGCACGATCAAGTCCGTAGTCGACGACGAGTGGCAGGGCGGCCGCAACCTCATCTTCGGCCTGAAGCAGGACGGCGTCGGGCTCGGGAAGATCAGCCCGAAGGTGCCGCAGTCGGACCTGGACGCTCTGGACGACGTCAAGGCGCGCATCCGCGCGGGCAAGATCCAGATCCCGACGGCGCTCTAGCCAAGTAACAACTTGTTACAAGCGGGGTCGGCCCGCCGCTACGGCAGCGGGTTCCTGAGCTCCCGCCGGGCCGCTCCCTCCAAGTAACAAGTTGTTACAAGGACCCGATCGTCAGTCCTCCGCAGCCTCGGCCATCGACCGCGGCGCCGGCACGTTCTCGAAGCGGAGGTTGCCCGCGGGAACCATCCAGGTCATCACCTCGACCGCGATCCGGCCCGCCCGCACCGCCGGATCCTCGTTGCTGAGCCGGCGCGCCGTCTCCGGGTCGCAGGTCATGATCGAGATGCCGCGCAGGCGCTCGTCGTCCTGGTCGACGAGCGGCCCTCCGGCAATGAGGTAGCCGCGATCGCGCAGTTCGGCCCGAAACGCGAGATGCCGATCCTGGAGCTCGTTCGCCTCCTCGTCCGTGAGCTCCGGGGCATCGGGTGGACGCACGAGCAGCACGAGCGTGTGCCGGTCGAACTGCACGCGGCGAATTAGACCAGGCTGCCGCCGGCGACCGCTGCGATCACGCGCACCTCGGCTGCGTCGTCGAGCGGCGTCTCGAGCCCGGCCGCCTCCCGGCAGTCGTCCCCGTCCACGTAGACGTTGACGAGCCGCCGGAGCTCCCCGCGCTCGTCGAGCAGCAGGTCCGAGACCGGCAGGCCGCGCAGGGCCTCGCCGACGCTCGCCGCCTCAACCTCGAACTCCCGCTGCCCGCCGGTCTGGTCGGCCAGCAGCGACGGGAGCTTGACTACGACCATGCGACGGCTAACGCCGCGACCTCGCGCTTCCGGATGCGAGAGCTGGCGCGTCTGGGCCGCTCCCGCAACCTGAGTCGGCCGGCGAGCCGCCCGACCCAGGCGGGGTCGGCTTCGCGGCACCGAGTCGCCATCGATGCTGACCAGCATCGGCGACGCCTCGCCGCCGCGCCCCAGAGCGGCCAGCTCCCGCCCCGAACGGGCGATCTCGCGTCGTCATCCGTCTTCCCCGACCTCGACCGACAGGATCGGCGGCAGTTGCTCGGCGACCTCCGTCCACGACTCGCCGTTCGAGGCGGAGACGAAGACCGAGCCGCTCTGGGTCCCGAAGTAGATCCCGGCCGGATCGAGCGAGTCGGACGCGAACCCCTCGCGCATCACCGCGCCCCACGCCGGAGCGGGGAGGCCGTCCTCGAGCAGCTCCCAGCTCTGACCGCCGTCGCCGGTCCGGTAGACGCCGAGCCTGCCGTTCGGGGTGACGCGGTTCTCGGCGCCCTCCTCCGGGATCACGAACGCCACGTCGGGGTCGCGCGGGTGGAGCGCGAGCGGGAAGCCAAAGCCGCTCGGCAGGCCGTTCTCCTCGAGCCGCTCCCAGTTGTCGCCCGCGTCGTCCGAGCGGTAGACGCCGCAGTGGTTCTGCTGCCAGAGCCGGTCGGGCCGGTCGGGGTGGAGCAGGAGCTTGTGCACGCACTGGCCGACCTCCGGAAACGGGTCCGGCATGAAGTCGGCGGCGACGTCCTTGTTCCGCGGCACCCACGTCTCGCCGCCGTCGTCGGTCCTGAACGCGCCGGCGGCGGAGATCGCCGCGTACATCCGCTTCGGGTTGCGCGGGTCGATCTGGACCGAGTGGCAGCACATCCCGCCGGCGCCCGGGTGCCAGCGCTCCCGCGTCTCGTGCTGCACGAGCCCGAGCATCGGCTCCCACGTCTCGCCGCGGTCCGGGGAGCGGAAGAGCGCTCCCGGTGTGGCCCCCAGCCACAGCGTGTCCGGCTCGCTCTCGTGCCCCGGCTCGACGTGCCAGACCTCCTCGAGCTTGAGGCCGCTCTCTTCGGGGAGGCCGAGGCCCTCGGAGCGAGCCCACGTCTTCCCGAGGTCGGTCGAGCGCTGGACGGTGCCGCCGTAGACGAAGTTGTTCCCTGCGACGTAGAGGCTCCCGTCGCGCGGGTCCTGCGTCGCGTGGAAGACGGACCATCCCGTCAGCAGGGGGCCCTCCAGCTCCCACGACGACCGGTTTTCGTCGCCGCGCAAGAGGAACAACCCCTTGCGCGTGCCGACCATCAGCAGCACACCCATCGGCGGTTAGCCTACTCAGCGATGGTCCGCCTGACCGACGAGCAGGGACAGTTCCTGAAAACCAAGAACCTGGCGACGATCGCAACGATCCGACCGGACGGATCCGCGCAGCTCACGCCGGTCTGGATCGACTGGGACGGCGAGAACGTGGTCTTCAACACGGCCGAGGGCCGGTTCAAGCCTCGCTACATCCGGCAGAACCGGATGGTCAGCGTCGAAGTGCTCGACCGCGAGGATCCGTACCGCTGGATCTCGATCACGGGGCCCGCGGAGATCTCTGAGGACGGCGCGGAGGAGCACATCAACGAGCTCTCCCATCGGTACAACGACGGCCGGGACTACAACTACGTTCCGGGCGAGAAGCGGCTGATCGTTCGGATCAAGCCCGAGCGGGTCACCGCCCGCGGCCTTTAGTGCAGCTCCGCGAGGTCGGCCCGCGCGACGGGCTCCAGAACGAGCAGCAGGTGCTGCCCGTCGAGACGCGCCTCGAGCTGATCCGGCGCCTCGCCGGGACCGGCTTGCGCCGCATCGAGGCGGCGAGCTTCGTCAACCCCGAGCGCGTGCCGCGGATGGCGGGCGCCGAGGAGGTCGCGGCGGGGCTCGACTCCGGCGACGGCATCCTGTACACCGGCCTCGCGCTCAACGAGCGCGGCTACGACCGGCTTCGGGAGACTGGTCTCGGCGAGGTCAGCTTCGCGCTCGCAGCGACCGAGACGTTCTCCCAGCGAAACGCGGGCGCATCGGTCGAGGACTCGGTCGCGGCCGGGGAGCGCATCGTCTCGCGAGCCCCTGAGGACGGGATTCGCTCCAGCGTGACGATCTCGGTCGCCTTCGGCTGCCCCTTCGAGGGCCCGGTCGACCCCGACCGCGTCGTGGCGCTCGCGGAGCGCGTCGTTGCGGCAGGGCCGGACGAGCTCGTCCTCGCCGACACGATCGGCGTTGCCACCCCGACGCAGGCCCGCCGGCTGCTGGAGCGCGTCGGCGCGCTCGGCACGCCGGTCGGCGGCCACTTCCACAACACGCGGAACACGGGGTTTGCGAACGCGTACACCGCGCTCGAGGCAGGGGTCTCGCTGCTCGACGCCTCGGTGGGCGGGCTGGGCGGCTGCCCCTTCGCGCCGAAGGCGACGGGGAACGTGGCGACGGAGGATCTCGTCTACCTGCTCGAAGGCGAGGGGGTCGCGACCGGCGTCGACCTGGACCGCCTGATCGAGGTCCCGCAGTGGCTCGAGGAGCTGCTCGGCCGGCAGCTCGAGGGGTACGTCTACCGCGCGGGGCCGTTCAGAACGCGAGCTTGACGAGCACGATCACGGCCAGGACGAACAGGACGAGCAGGAACAGGGTCGCAAGCCCGAACACGGCTAGCTTCGAGCCGGCCTTTCCCACTGCGATCGGATCGTCGAACGACGCCAGGACCTGCTCGTGCACCCGCCGTTCGATTTCCTCGGCCAGAGCGTCGGCCCCGGTCTTCGGCGCCGCCGTCTTCAGCGGCGGGAACTCGCCGCGCTGCTCCGGCAGCGCAAGCTGAAAGATCCGCTCGTGTTGCACGTCCTTCAGGTCCGCCTGCCCGAGGTCCCGGATCTCGGTGCCGTCCGGGATGTTGTTGCCGAGCAGCGCGCGCGTCGTCTCCGAGAGCAGGATCTGCCCGCCGTGTCCCGCGGAGCAGATCCGGGCGGCCCGGACGACGTCCATCCCGAGGTAGCCCTCCTCGCCGACGGTCGGCTCGCCCGTGTGCAGGCCCATTCGCACCTTGACCTCGACGCCCTCCGGCCACTGCGCCGACGCCAGCTCCCGCTGCGCCGCGACGGCGCCGGACACGGCGTCCTTCGCGCGGGCGAACGAGAAGAAGAACGCGTCGCCCTGCGTGTCGATCTCCTGCCCGCCGGCGCCGGCCAGCTGCTCGCGGAGGATCCGCCGGTGCTCGCGGTGGACCTCCTCGTAGCGGTCGCCGAGCTGCTCGAGCAGCCGGGTGGAGCCCTCGACGTCCGAGAACAGAAAGGTGACCGTCCCGCCGGGGAGAGAGCTCACGGGCTCTAGCCTACGATCGATGAACCGGCTCGCCCGGGAGACCAGCCCGTACCTGCTGCAGCACGCCGACAACCCGGTCGACTGGTACCCGTGGGGCGACGAGGCGTTCGAGCGGGCTCGGGCCGAGGACAAACCGGTCCTGCTCTCCGTCGGCTACGCCGCCTGCCACTGGTGCCACGTGATGGAGCACGAGTCATTTGAGGACGATGAGACAGCGCGGCTGATGAACGACCGCTTCGTGAACATCAAGGTCGACCGGGAGGAGCGGCCCGACGTCGACGCGCTCTACATGGACGCCGTCGTGGCCCTCACCGGCCAAGGCGGCTGGCCGATGACCGTCTTCCTCACCCCGGACGGCGCGCCGTTCTACGGCGGCACCTACTACCCGCCTGAGCCGCGGCACGGTATGCCGTCGTTCCGCGACGTCCTCCAGGCGATCTCCGGGCTCTACCGCGACCAGCGGGGCGCCGTCGCGGACACCGCCGGCGAGCTGGCCGAGGCGCTGGCGCAGGCGAGCGAGGCCTCGCCGTCGCGCGAGCCGCTGACCGAGGAGATCCTCGACGACGCTGCGCGCGCGCTCCGGCGCCAGTTCGACCCGGAGTGGGGTGGGTTCGGCGGCGCGCCGAAGTTCCCGCCGGCTTCCACGATCGAGTTTCTGCTCCGCATGCACCTACGGGGCGACGAGCAGGCGCTGCCGATGGTTGTGAAGACGCTCGACGGGATGGCCGCGGGAGGCATGTACGACCTCGTCGGCGGCGGGTTCCACCGGTACTCGGTCGACCGGGCCTGGCTGATCCCGCACTTCGAGAAGATGCTCTACGACAACGCGCTGCTCGCCTCCGCCTACCTCCACGGCTGGGTCGTCACGGGCGAAGAGCGCTACAGGCGGATCGTCGAGCAGACGCTCGACTACGTCTTGCGCGAGCTGGCGCTCCCCGAGGGCGGATTCGCGTCGGCCCAGGACGCCGACACCGACAGTGTCGAGGGGCTGACGTTCACCTGGACGGCCGCGGAGGGCGTACCAGAAGAGCTGCTGCAGCCCTTCGAGCACGGCCGGTCCGTGGTCCGCGGCGAGCTCGACGAGGAGCTCCGCAGCCGGCTCTTCGAGCTCCGCGAGCGGCGTCCCAAGCCGCTGCGCGACGACAAGGCGATCGCCTCGTGGAACGGGCTCCTCCTGGCGGCGCTCGCCGAGGCCGGCCGCCGGCTCGACCGGCGCGACTACCTCGACGCGGCGGAGCGCCTGGCGGAGTTCCTGCTCGGGCCGCTCTCCGACGACGAGGGCCGCCTCTACCGCACCTACCGCGAGGGTCAGGCGAAGAACACGGGCTTCCTCGAGGACTACGCCGACGTCGTGAACGGGCTCTACGAGCTCCATATCGCGACCGGCGACCTGCGCCGGCTCGAGGACGCCGACCGGCTCACACGGCTTGCCGTCGAGCTCTTCGCCGACGACGAGCGGGGTGGCTTCTTCCTCACCCCGGCGCACGGTGAGGAACTGATCGCCCGCCAGAAGAGCTACGACGACCACCCGACGCCGTCGGGGAACTCGATGCTCGCATTCGTGCTGCTGAAGCTCGCCCGGATCTACGGCGACGACGAGCTCGAGCGGCGCGCGGTGGGAGTCTTCCGGCTCCTCCGGGACACGCTGCCGCGCGCCCCGCATGCCTTCGGCCACGCCCTCAGTGCGCTCGACCTCCACTTCTCGCCGCCGCGCGAGCTCGCGATCCTCGGCCCGCCGTCGAGCGACGTCGCGCAGGCCGCACTCGAGCCGTTCCGGCCGAACACGGTCGTGGCCGTCGGCCCGGGCGACGGCGTGCCGCTCCTGGAGGGAAAAGGGCTTGTGGACGGCAAGCCGGCGGTCTACGTCTGCGAGAACTTCGCCTGCCAGGCGCCGGTGACGGACGCGGCGGCGCTCTGAACCTTTCCAAAGCGCTTACAAACAGCTTACGACGCCTTCCCGTCTCAGGTGTTGAATGGCGGGCATGAGGCCGGGGGCTTGGGGGGTCCTGGCGGCCGCTTTTGCGGCGCTATCGCTCTCGGCTCTGTTCGCTGCTCAGGGGGGAAGCAGCGTTGCTGCTTCCCCCTCAGTACAAGGAAAGCCGAACATCCTCGTCCTGATGACGGACGATCAGACCGTGGAGTCGATGCGCGCGATGGCCAACGTCAGGACGCTGCTCGCGCGTCAGGGAGCGACGTTCACGAACAACTTTGTCTCCTTCTCGCTCTGCTGCCCCTCGCGGTCGACGTTCCTGACGGGGCAGTACGCCCACAACCACACGGTGATGGGGAACGCGCCACCCGCGGGCGGCTACGACAAGCTCGCGCCGACGCACGCGAACACGCTCCCAGCGTGGCTCCAGCGCGCCGGCTACACGACCGTTCACCTCGGCAAGTACCTGAACGGCTACGGCAGCGCCCGTCCGCTGGAGGTCCCGCCGGGCTGGAGCGAGTGGTACGGGTCGACCGACCCGTCGACCTACCGCTACTTCAACTACACGCTGAACGAGAACGGGAAGCTCGTGACGTACGGGACCGGGGCGGCGAACTACCAGACGGACGTCTACGGGCGGAAGGCGGTCGACCTGATCAAGCGGCTCGCGCCGAGCGCGAAGCCGTTCTTCCTGTGGGTGGCGTTCCTCGCTCCGCACAGCGGCGGCCCCAGGGATCCCGACGATCCGGCGAACCAGGCGACGCCGTCGCCGGCGCCGCGGCACCGCAATGCGTTCGGGACGGCACCGCTCCCGGCGCCTCCGTCGCTGAACGAGGCAGACGTCTCCGACAAGCCGGCCGCGATCCGCAACCGGCGGCTGATCCCGACGGCGCGGCTGAACGCGATCCACGAGAACTACCAGCAGCGACTCGAGTCGCTGCTCGCCGTCGACGAGGCGATCCGCGACATCGTCAATACGCTGGCGACGACTGGTGAGCTCGGCCGCACGCTGATCGTGTTCACCTCCGACAACGGCTTCTTCCACGGGGAGCACCGAATCCCCGACGGGAAGGTGCTCGTGTACGAGCCCTCGGTCCGCGTGCCATTGATCCTTCGCGGCCCCGGGATCCCGCGCGACGTCGACCGGACGAACCCGTCGGTGAACGTCGACCTCGACCGCACGATCCTCGATGCGGCGCACGCAAATCCCGGTCGGCGTCCGGACGGGCTCTCGCTGCTCCCGTTCGCCCGTGACGCGCGCAAGCGCTCGGGTCGCGACATCCTGCTCGAGACCCCGACCTACAGCGCGATCCACACGCCGCGCTACGTGTTCGTCCAGCACTCGACCGGCGAGCAGGAGCTGTACGACCTGAAGACCGATCCGTACCAGCTCACGAGCCTTCATGCGGACGCGCGGCACAAGGCGCTCAAGGACGAGCTCGCCGCACGTCTGACCCGGCTCAAGACCTGTGTGGGCGATGCGTGCCGGCTCGGCCCGGCCGTCAGGCTGAACGCGCGCTTCCGGCGCGGCCGAGGCGGCTGCGTCCGGTCGGGGCGGGTCGGGCTGCGGGTCGTCGGCGCCGAGGTCCGGCGCGTCCGGTCGGTCGTCTTCTACCGCGGCACGAGTGCGGTCAAGCGGGACCGCACTGCTCCGTTCGGGGCCGCCGTGCTGCGTCGACGGCTGGCCAAGCGGCCGACGCTGCTGCGGGCGCTGGTCGAACTGGACGACTCGCGGGCCGTGACGCTCGATCGAGCCCTCCGCCGCTGTCGCTGACTCAAGCTCGATCCGGCTGCCGCCGATCACAGCGGAATGAGCGACGCGCCCCCAGAGGGTCTTCACGACGCGATCGAGGCGAGCCAGGACGGCAACGAGCGGCTCGAGAGCTCGGTGCTCGTCGGCTGGGTCGTGGTCGCCGAGTGGGCGGGGATCGACGGAACCCGGACGCTCACCCGCATGAGCGGCACGCCCGGCGGGACCGTTCCACCCGAATGGCAGACCCGTGGCTACCTCCACGAGGCGCTGTTCGGCAAGTGGAACAGCGACGCCTAGACCAGACGTAAGCTCCACGGGTGGACCCCCACGCCCTCGTCGATCGCCCGACGGACGAGCTCTGCGCGGAGGCGCGCGAGCTGCGGCGCGGGACGGTGGTCACGTTCTCGCCGAAAGTCTTCATCCCGCTGACGAAGCTCTGCCGCGACGTCTGCCACTACTGCACCTTCGCGCGGCCGCCGCGCCGCGGCGAGCCTGCGTACATGTCCGAGGAGGAGGTGCTGGAGGTCGCCTGCGCCGGAGCGCGTGCCGGCTGTCGCGAGGCGCTCTTCACGCTCGGCGACAAGCCGGAGCTGCGCTACCGGGCGGCGTGCGACGAGCTCGCGGAGCTCGGCTGCGAGACGACGGTCGAGTACCTCGCGCGCTGCGCGAACCTCGTGCTGGAGGAGACCGGACTGCTGCCGCACGTGAACCCCGGCGTCCTGGCGCGGGACGAGCTGGCGGCGCTCCGTGAGGTGAGCGTGTCGGCCGGCCTGATGCTGGAGACCACCTCGGAGCGGCTCGCCCGGCGCGGCGGCCCGCACTTCGGCTCGCCCGACAAGCTCCCGGCCGCACGGCTCGAGACGATCCGGCTCGCCGGCGAGCTGCGGATCCCGTTCACCACGGGGATCCTGATCGGGATCGGCGAGACGCGGGTGGAGCGGATCGACGCGCTCCTCGCCATCCGCGACCTGGGCGGGCACGTGCAGGAGGTGATCGTCCAGAACTTCCGGGCGAAGGCCGGGACGAAGATGGCCGACCATCCCGAGCCCTCGCTCGACGAGCTGCTCTGGACCGCCGCCGCAGCACGGCTGATCCTCGGGCCCGAAGCGCACATCCAGTGCCCGCCGAACCTGAGCGGCGACGACTTCGGGCGCCTGCTCGACGCGGGCATCGACGACTGGGGCGGCGTCTCGCCGGTCACGATCGACCACGTCAACCCCGAGGCGCCGTGGCCGGAGCTCGAGCGGCTCCGTGGTGCAACACAAGCGGCGGGGCTGACGCTGGCGCCGCGCCTCGCGATCTACCCGGAGTTCGTGGCCGACCTCGGGCGCTGGGTCGACCCTCGTGTTGCATCACACGTCCTCGATGCCGTCGACGCCGAGGGCCTTGCCCGGGACGATTCCTGGGCGGCGGGGGAACGCGTGGCGATCCCGTTCACGCCGCGGGACGCGTTGCCGGTCGACACCGCGGACGAGCTCGGGGAGGACGAGATCGTCCGGCTCTTCGCAGCTCGCGGACAGGAGCTCCATCGCGTCTTCGCCGCTGCGGACGCGCTCCGGCGAGAGGTGAACGGGGAAACCGTCAGCTACGTCGTCACGCGGAACGTCAACTACACGAACGTCTGCTACTTCCGCTGCGGCTTCTGCGCGTTCTCGAAGGGTCGCCTCGCCGCCAACCTCCGGGGGAAGCCGTACCTCGTGCCGGTCGAGGAGATCGTGCGGCGCGGGCGCGAGGCGTGGGACCGCGGCGCCGTCGAGGTCTGCCTCCAGGGCGGGATCCACCCGGGCTTCACCGGCCACACCTACCTCGAGATCTGCCGCGCGCTGAAGGCCGAGCTGCCGGAGCTCCACATCCACGCGTTCTCGGCCCTCGAGGTCTGGCAGGGCGCGGCCACGCTGGGGCTTGGGCTCGAGGAGTACCTCGGGGCGCTGCGCGACGCCGGGCTCGCCTCGCTGCCCGGCACCGCGTCGGAGATCCTGGACGACGAGGTCCGCCGGATCATCTGCCCGGACAAGGTCACGACGGCGCAGTGGCTCCGCGTGCACGACGTCGCCCACTCGGTCGGGCTCCGCTCGACGACGACGATCATGTTCGGGCACGTCGACGCGCCGCAAAACTGGGCCCGGCACCTGATCGCGCTGCGGGAGCAGCAGCGCCGCTCGGGCGGCTTCACCGAGTTCGTGCCGCTGCCGTTCGTGCACATGGAGGCGCCGATCTACCTCCGTGGCCAGGCCCGGCCGGGGCCGACCTTTCGGGAGGCGATGCTGATGCATGCCGTCGCCCGTCTTGCGCTCCATCCCGAGATCACGAACATCCAGGCGTCCTGGGTGAAGCTCGGGGTCGAGGGCGCTCAGGCGGTCCTTCGCGCCGGGGCGAACGACCTCGGCGGCACGCTGATGAACGAGTCCATCTCGCGGGCCGCCGGCGCCGATCACGGGCAGGAGTTCCCGCCGGAGGCGATGGAGGAGGCGATTCGCGCCATCGGCCGCAGCCCGCGCCAGCGCACGACGCTCTACGGCGACGCGCCGCCGGACCGGGCGGCGGCGTCGTTCGGCGCCGCGCCGCTCTCGGAGCCGCTGAACCCGCCGGCGAACGAGGCGGGCCTGAAGCCGCTGCAGGTACTCGACCGGCCGGGCCTCGCAGCGTCCGCCTAGGACGCCTCGAGCCGCAGCAGGTCGCCGATGGTCTCGCGGCGGCGGATCAGCCGCGCCTCGCCGTCGCGGACGACGACGGCCGCCGGGCGCGGCAGCGCGTTGTAGTTCGAGCCCATGCCGAGCGTGTACGCGCCCGTCGCGGGCACCGCGAGGAGGTCGCCGCGACGGGGCTCCGGGAGGGCCACGCGATCGATCAGCACGTCGCCCGACTCGCAGTGCTTGCCGCAGACCGCGAACATGCCCGTCGCCTCCTCCGCAGGGCGGTTCGCCAGCAGCGCGGTGTACCGGGCGCCGTAGAGGAGCGGCCGCGGGTTGTCCGACATGCCGCCGTCGACGGCCACATACGTCGTCGACTCGCTCGCCTGCTTGACCACGCCGACGCGGTAGAGCGTGAACCCCGCCGGGCCGACGAGCGACCGGCCCGGCTCGAGCACGACCCGAGGCTGCGGGAGGTCGTGGAGCCGCCAGGCGCGGTCGAGCTCCGTGAGCAGCGCCGCGACGAACTCGCGCGGCGACGGCGCGGGCTCCTCGGGCACGTACTGGATCCCGAGGCCGCCGCCGACGTCGACGACCGAGGGCGTCCAGCCGAGCTCGGCGCGGCACTCGGCGGCGAACGCCGCCAGCCAGTCGATCGTCATCCGCGCGCCGCCCGTCTGGAGGAGCTGGGAGCCGATGTGGACGTGGAGGCCCGCCACCTCCGCGCCGAGCTCCTGCGCCCGCCGGAGCAGCTGCCGCGCCTGCTCCGGCGGCAGACCGAACTTCGAACCTTGCTGGCCGGTCTTGATCGCGTCGTGCGTCTCGGCGTCGATCCCGGGCGTGACCCGGACGAGGAGCCCGTGGACGCCCGCGGCGAGCGCGCGCTCGAGCTCGTCGGGCGCGTCGAGCACGACGAAGGCCGCTCCCGCCGCGGCGGCGGCGCGGAGCTCCTCGTCGCTCTTGTTGTTGCCGTGGACGATCAGCCGGTCGCCCGGAATCCCCGCCTCCCGTGCGAAGGCGAGCTCGCCGAGCGTCGAGACGTCAGCGCCCAGGCCCGACTCCGCGAAGAGCCGGAGGAGCGGCACGTTCGGAAAGGCCTTCACGCTGTAGAGGACGAGCGCGTCCGGCGCCGCTTCGAGGTACGCGCGGGCCCGCGCCCGCATCGTCTCCTCGCAGTACACGACGAGCGGCGTGCCGAACTC